>NZ_OY782578.1:4243900-4565850 GCF_963677945.1 uncultured Bacteroides sp.
TTGACTGTTTCTTGTCGTGAGAGTCAGAAGTGGGACACTCCTAATAAATAACTGTCCTTTTCTTTTCCCTTGACGAAAAAGAAACAAAAAATCAAGGCTGCACGAATTTTACTAAAATAAGGGAATGTAGAGCTAAAGAAAAAGAACTCGCTGCGCTCAAACAGCTTTTTCTTTTTAACGCTCCACACGCCCTTATTTCTTAACGTAAAATTCATGAGGCCGGTCCTTTTTTCCGCTCGGCTGCGCCATTGCTCACTGCTGTTTTGGAACGGAGTAGCCTTTGCTTCGCTCGGCTTGTCACTTCGTTACTGTTTTTTGCTTGGCTGCATCTATTGCGGCAACTATACCAATCCGAGTGAAACAAAGGCTATACACTCCAAAAACCAACCGAGTGATGGCAATAGCTACTTTTTCCATCATCGCATTTAATATTCCCATTACATTAATTGGATAACAAACTTATTTTTGAAAAAACCACCATATTTTTCACTCATTTTTAACAAAAAAAGGACCAACTTTTGTTATAAAACAAAAGTTGGTCTTTTAGGTATTGATCAACCCACTTTGAAAGAATTTACTTTTTTATCAATTTATTATTCAGTTTCAATATCCTGACTACCTCCATCTGTCCATGGTGTAGCGGTAAATCCACCTGCAGTAACCACCTCTTTGCCAACAGTAAGGGTAAGGTTATACTGGGTATCGCCGTTGAGCGTTATGCCCGAGGTATTGAACCATGTATAAGTTTTACCATTTATTACAAATTCTACGCTAAAAAAGCCTGCTCCTACTGTCTGAGGAATAAGGATACATTCATATTTGGCTTCTGCTTGCTGGGTGTCACCTGCTCCTGCGGTATAAGTTGTAGTAAAAGGTACAACGCTAATAGTGGCTCCGAAATTTCTAAGTTCATTGGTGTTTAAATTCCAGTCTGGTGAATTCTTGGTACCAATCACTTTTACGGATGCAATAGGATTGGTAGTAGTTCCAGGAACTTTATTAAACTCTGTACCAAGCTTCACTGTAAGATTCAGTTTAGAGAAACGGTGATTTAAGTTGACAGACAATTTACCGTTTACAAGATCTGTGGATGGATCCACCTCTTTAGGAGCCATATAAAGTACATCGCTTCGTTTAAGTTCATACTCACTGCTTTGATCATCTGGAATCGAAGCCCAAAAAATTGAGTTCCAATCTGCTGGGTGTATCAGGGTACCATTGAAACCTACAGCTGTTACTTTTACCTTTTGTGAGTTGTTTTGCCAAAGCATAGTCTGTAGAGAGGTTTTATCGTACGTATAGCTTACCCATGCACCATTTTCCTTCTCCATCCAGGCAAAATAGCTGTAGGTTGCGTTGTTTTCGTTTACTATACGCAGATGAAATCTGTTAAGATCATCAGTGGTCATTCCGGCACGAGTTTGCGGTTGGTTCACATTAGTGATTACGCGAATCATGTTGTCAGCAGGAAAACTGTTGGTTTCGGGTGCCGACTCTTCATTTTGACTGCATGCTGAGATGAGCAACGCAGTGGTTGCCAATGTCATTATATATTTAATTGATTTCATTATAATTTTCTATTTTCAGTTTACTATTTTATTAATTGCACTATTTGGAAACTAATCGTTATTATCATTACATGATTATTCAGGGTTAAGAAATCTCTCCGGCACTTCCTCCGGGAATAGTTTCGGAGTTCGTCCAGTCAGAAACCGTTACGCTTTCTATCTCTATCTTCTCCTTGCCCACACGCAGGTTGTAGGTATAGCTCTTACCATTTTCGCCGTCATTCAGAATAGCCGTGCGCATTTCCTTATTGCCCACTTTAAGACTGATGTACTGATACCTCATATTTTTACCTCTCAATAGCGTATAAGTACTGCCCACACTACCATCGCCCTGTGGATAGGGAATATAGTCGGTGTAAGTAGTGGCAGGGGTTGTTTGAGGTACAGCATCACTCTGATCCACAATCTTTACATCTGTAACCTTAGCATCGGCGGCAAACTCAGGATTGAAGCCTGCAATCTTCACCACAAGTCGGCTGGTCAAGCGTTGCATGGCAAAGTTAAGAACCTGGCCTTTGGTGGCACCGCTGATAGCTGCAGTCATCCAGTCACACTTCGCAATCTTTTCCAAAGTAGATTGGTCTATCTCTACGCTGCCAATGGTCGCCCCAGATTCAACAGCAGGATAAACAGCTTCAAAGAACATATTATCTATTTTCCAGGTAAGGAACTTTCCATCTTTCGGGGTCCATTTCTCTCCATCATACTTATAAATAACACTGACAGGATTAGGATCGTTCTCACTTGTTTCGGCAGCAACTGTAATTTCGTCACCTACATTAAATTTAGCCTGTTCGTCAATATTTCCTACGGGATTAGAGCGTGTTTCGGCAAAGAGATTGCCCACAGTGGCATTGATTCGTACTGCATCGGCAGAGAGGTTTTCCGTCTGGAGTACCTCGTCTTTACTGCAAGCAGTCAGCCCTAAGGTGAGGACTGCCGCTGCGAAAATAAATGATTTGTAATTCATATTACTGTTTTTTTGTATTACTTAATAATCTTAATTAATCAACGGCCTCACCGCCTTCAATAGGTTGAGTATTTTCCCAATCATTAATGGTTACCTGATCCAGTTCAATGCGGTTACGTCCCACAATAAGTTTCACAGTCTGCACCTTACCTTTGCTCAGCATAAGAGGTTGAGGATGAGTGTACACATAGCTTTTACCGTCAATAAGAACGGTAATTTTCTGCAACTCCTGAGGGATTACTACCGAGGCATATTGCTGTGTGGTCCCTACTGCAGGAAGAGCAAAAGAAGTAAAGTCTCCTGTAGGAGTAATAACTCCTGTGAGGTAATTTATTGTACCGGCATTTTTGGCTCCCGTGCTTACAGAAGTCACTGTTGGCGTACCGTCAAATTCGTTACGGAACGCTAATTCCACAATGAGTTTAGACATTACATGGTCAAATTTTAGCGATACAGGATTGTTAGATGCAGTAAGTCCTTGTTTCTGATCACCCGTATTCACAGCCACCAGCAGATCGCTTTCTGTCTGTTTAGCAGGGTCAACATTAACAGCATCAGCAGTAAAATCGGTAACAGTGCGCACGGGATACATACTCAGGAAATAGTGCGGGGTAATCATATCTGTCCACTTCATCATCGATTGTGCCGACCACTTGCTACCTGAGAGCGTATTTACAGCATTGTTCACTACAAGTGCCCCTGTATTTACAGCATCAGGAGTATCAGTCCATGCATAAACACTTATTTTGTCACCATCTTCAAATGCAGATGTATTGCCATTGTTTACAACACGCGTCATAGCACCAATGCTTGTGCTTACGGTAATGTACTTAGGCGTTTCGGAAACTTGCTCATCGTCGTTGTTGCAGCTAGTCAACGCCATTGCGGCAAAAGTTGCTGCGAAAAAGAATGTTTTTTTCATTGTTTTTTAATTAATTGTTTATAAATATCTATATTGTTTACTTTAATCGTTTATCAGGAAGATTAATGAGCGCCCAGGTACTTTTTACCGGCATCATTAACATACACAACATCCTGCCACCAAGGTCCGCTTTTATTTACTAAACCAAACTGAGCACGTCCCCTGTCGTCGGCATAGCCAATATAATGTCTATAGTCAGTTACTCTCGGTTGAATGACAGACCTAGTGTACATTTTATCTTCATGTACTATAAGTGTTCCAAGACCATAATAGTAGTTTGCCATGTTGGTGTGGTAATCCAACATAATCCCATCCGTCTCCGGAAATATCCTTATATCCCTGCTAAAGGGTTCCTGTTTGGCACCAATGTATTCTATAGATCCCTTCACGGTAAACATAATAGTAGAGAGCCAGTTACAACCGGAGAAAATATAATCTCCCAACCGGTTTGCCTTTGGGAATGAAATAGCAAACAACTGTCTACAACAACTAAATGCGCGATCGTCTATTTGCGTAACGTTGGGAAACGTGAGTTCATTCGTAACATTTAATCCCATAGGTACTTCTCCTTTCGGATATATTCCTCCCGTAATAGAACTATGTTCAAAGGCATAGGAATGGATATAGGTAACACTGGAGAAATCTACATGTCCCTGATTTCCTTCATTAAGCCCTGCCGATTTAAATGCATATTCTGCAATCTCAGTTATTTTAGGCATATAAGCGCTGTTCATTACTATACAATTCTCAAAACTGTAACTAGGCAATGTTCCTGTTAACTTATTGAGAGTTATCGACTCCAGTTTTTTACAGTTTTTGAATGCAGCTTCTCCAAGGACTTCAACGCCTGGTGTAGTTATTTTCTGGATAGAGTTCCCTTCAAAAGCTGACTGTCCTATTTTTGTCACCGATTCGGGCAGGTATACTTCTTCCAATTTAGAAAATTCAGTACTATAATCCTGACTTCTGAAAGAGTACGGTTCAATCTCTGTTAGGTCGGTTACGGCAGACAAATTAACCGAGCGTACATCAGTAGCTTTCAGCATATTATTAGCTGCACTGAGATCCAGTTTTCCTGCTTTATTTCCGTAGAAAACAAGGTCGTGAACAAGATGTTTTCTCTCTGCCGACCGGATAGAGTCTGCAATCTGAGCAGTCCCGTTTGTTGCACGGTTAAGATATATATGAGCTAGTCCGTCTTTTACAATCATTACAGGAAGGATCTTTCCAGCTGCATCAGCAAAGGAAACCTTACTCCACGGCTCTATGCTGACACTTCCCATTGTTATGCCCGATTTTCCTATTTGCAGGTTGAAAGTGTAATGCATGCCGGCTTCCAGTTTCGGTTGTCCTTTTACTGTAAGCTTTTGTGCGGCGGCTCCTTCTGTAGGATAAGCATCCATTTCAAAGAATACAGCGTCAGGATCAGCTTCCTGCGGAAGAAGCAAACAAGTAACTCCGTCATTAAGCTTTAGTTTCTTCCCACCATTCTTAGGATAAATATGGTAGGAGCCGCTTGTAGACTGAGCAGGAAGATTGATGTCGGGAGTATACAGATTATCTCCTATCTGAAAGAAGGCTTCACCGGTGTTCCAGTTATCGCTCAACTTGGTAATGCGTATATCCACGCAGGCAGCCTGTCTCACCATCGACAGATTGATTACATTGTCTGCCGGTTTTTGCATAGTGCTTCTAAAAGCCATTCGGTCTGCCCATGCAATATGGCAATCGGGAGAATCTCCTTCTTGTCCACCTTGAGTATTGCACTGATGACGAGGCAAAGTGAATGTATCAAAAGTTGAGTTATTGGAACCATCAGATGCGTTTGTATGCTCTACAGGATAGTATGCCCATACTTCAGCCTGTTCTTTACCTTCTGGCCATGCCAGTTTTTTGCCACCCTGCGGTTCCCATGTATCTCCATTTTTCTTATGCTCTACCCAAGTCTGGCCCTCGTCGAGCGATACGGCAATAACGTCTCCATCCACAAACTGCCCCTGTTCCGTCTCTGTTCCCAAAGGGTTAGAGCGCGTAGATGTAAAAGGAGAACCTATGTTTGCCTGTATAGTTATACCTTTGCCGGCAGATGTCAGATTGTTGAGGTTTTCGTTTTGACAAGCATGAAAAAAAATTGTTAGTATAGCAATTAGTGTTATGAATGTATATCTTTTCATTGCTGTCCTCCTTTTCTTTCTTTAATGAATCCTGTTATTTTGATATTCTTTTTAGTTAATAGCGTATCATTTGATATACCTTTAGTTGTTGGATCTTCGCCATTTACCTGAAGGGTAATGTCATATTCTGTGTTACTTTCAAAATTCAGTCCCTGCCCTTCGTATGTCCATTTAAATTCTTCATCGAATATATAGAAAGAAGCGGAAAGCGACCCATTAGGTATAGACTGAGGAACAGCCATAAACTCATATTCAGCACTTACATTTCTTACTGTCATTGTTGCAATATTCCATACTGTGAAGCGCAGTTCTGTAACTTTGTCACGTGTATCTCCGTTATAGTCCATACTATTTGTGTCAAAATTCCATTTCAGATAGCTAACATTCCCGGTCAACAGTCCTCCGAATTTCACGTTCGATATGGCACTTTGATTGCTGCCTCCGCTCATGATTTCCGAACAATAATCGTCGAATTCCAGTCTCAGATGCACCTTGGCAAAACGGTGTTGAAAAGTTATAGGCAGTACTCCACCTGGTGCATCGGTTTGGGGTATAATGGTTTTATTGTAGTAAAGGGGATCAGAACTCTTGATGGCAAGACTACTGAGTACCTTGGTACTCATATAAAAAGTATAGGGAGTTTTCCAGCCTCCTTCATCAGCTCTTGCCATAAAATTATCAACAGAGGTATTTTTCCAATAAATAGCCTGTATGGTTACAGGCTGTTTTCCGTTTTGAAAAAACAGTTTCGGATTAGCCGCTCCATTTTTCATATCAGTCGAAGCATACCAGTTACCGCTTGCATCTTTTTCCATCTTAACAAAGTAACTGTATTCCGTACTTTGAGGATTTACAATCCGCAAATAAAAATATGTCAGGTCTTTTAACTCCATGCCCGCGCGGGTTGCTATACCATCCATCAGCACTTCCGGCTGAATGGCAATTTTCTGATCATTTACAATACTTTCTCCCTGAGATAATTCTTCGCTTTGCGAGCAAGCTGATAAGCTAGCCATTAATATTCCAGCTATTAACAGAGGAAACAGATTTCTTAAATATATTTTTCTCATTATTATTTATTGAAGTTTATCTATAAAACCGGGTTTAGTATTTCTCCATTCACTGTCCAGTCCTCTTCCCAGTCGGAAATCTTTACGGGAATAATGTACATATAAGGCTTCAGCTCTGTGTATTTAAATTTCAGTACATATTTGCCACCCGACTTCATAACCGGTGCTTCGGCGTCACATTCTCTCGTTGTACCATCGGTAAGGGTAAACAGGAAATACAGGTGAGAATGGGATGCGTTACCCACAGTTGGCATAAGGCGTGTAGTAGGCGTAACTAAATTCCCTTTTGTCATAATTGCTGTAGGAAGTACAACAGCATTCTTATGTCCGCTCATTGCCACTCCATAATTACTGTCTGCATCTTTTTGCAATGGATAAATACCGTCTGCGGCATCGGTTACGGATGTTGCTAAGGTTGCTCCTTCGGGTACACCATCTATTTCAATATTAAGTTCTGCCATAATGCGGCGAAGCGGTAACGGAGCGCGCGTGTTTTTATCCTGCGTAGTTTTTACATCGGCTACACTGTAAAAAGCATGAGTAGGCGAAGCATTGGCTTCGTTTAGTTTCAACAACAACTCATCATAAGTCGTTGCCTTATCTACACTGAATGGCGTTACCAGGTTGATGGCAGTAACCACTTTATATTCACCGGCATCTACCGCATGTATATCAAGAGCCACCTCCTGCTTAGTGGCATAGTGTTTTTCTGTTACCAATTTTCCGTCTGCCTGGAAAATCCATACACGTGCATCAGTAATTGGAGTACCCGTATCGTCCTTATCTGCCCAGCTAAGAGCTGCAGAGATACCGTGGTCGTTATTTTCTGGTTCATTGCTGTCACATGCCGTAAAGGTCATCGTCAGCAGGCACATTATTATAATTATATAGAGCGGTTTCTGTTTCATTTTTTATCCTCCTTTGATTCTTTTGTTTCTGTACGGCGGGCTTTGGCAGGTATTTTCTCATTGAAGTCGCTACCTTTACCAATTATACTAATGCGAGAAGCCTCTATTCCTTGTTGTACCAGCCAGCTCTTAACTCTTTGTGCACGACGAAGAGAGAAGCGTAAATTTATGGCACGAGTACCTACGGTATCACACCAGCCTGTTATGGTGATTTTCATATCGGGGTTCTTTCGTAACAGAGAGAGAATTTCCTTTAACTTAGGTTGTTCCTTCACTTCTATGAATGAACGGTTGAATTCGAAATAAATAGTTGGGAATGAAATTGATTTTTTCTCTTCAACCTTATCAGGAATTATTTCCACTTTTTCAACAGTTTTTTCTTCTTGTGGTTTTTCAGGTTCTGTTATTTGTTCTTTTTGTGGAGCAGTTGGCACTTCTTCCTTTGCAACAGGAATATAAGCTGGTGTAGGCACCGGTTGACCCTTTCTTTGAACATCTTTGCCAAACGACCATGTGAGTTTTACCCCTCCTTCATACATAAAGTTATCTTTGTATAAATGCTCAGGGAGTTTATCGAAGTGTTCGCCTGTGAGGTGAGTAATTCCTCCGTAAATGCCAACACTCAAATGTTTGGCAACACGATAACCCGCCTGCACGTTTCCTCCTATACCTAAGTGCCATTTCGTTTTGCCATCTACCACTTTTTCATTTTCAGCAATAGTAAAAAAGTCGGCACGTGTACTAACAGCCGAAATCGCCGGAGAAAGTTCAAATATCCAACGGCAATTGCTGCCGGAACAAAAGAGGCCCGGAAGATTAATATTGCCTTGCAAACCGTATTGCTGAAAATTAACTTTACTCGTCAGATTATTGTAATCCCAACCAACCATATCAATGACTGGAGCATAGTAGCGAACAATGTCATTTCCCAGCCAGTAATTGGCATTTACATCGTTTTCCCGGACTGCAAGTGTGGTTTGTCCTGCTTTTGCAAAAAGCTCTAAAGATAATACAGGGTTAAAACGATAACCTCCAAAGGCACTTGCTGCCCATCCAAAACGGGTTTTATCTGCCCCGAAAGAGCTGAACGTGCTTACTCCAAACGGCACACCCCCCGATGCTCCTACATACCATCCATTGGCTGTATGCACCGTAATTGTGTCGTCTGTTGTCTGTGCGTTCACTCTACCCTGCAAAAGAGCCAGAAGGAAGCAGACAAATAATAATTTTCTTTTCATAATAAATCCATTTAATTTACTTCAGTTAGATATATAGTATGTTTATTACAACAACGATCTTTTTCATGTAATTACAGAAAGTTAAGCAGCTCTTTCGTTTCTTTCCCGTATTTCTTAATAAGAAACAGCACCGACTTTTTAGAGAGAGCTCCCAACAGATGTTTATGAGCCAAAGCGTCAAAAGGAAACTTGAACGGACGCAGATAAACAATCTGCTCATCCGGCTTTATTTCGGACAAGAGCTTATCAGTATCATCAGATAAGGCTATCTTCAAAACACCTTGGCTATTCTTTGAAATATATACCCAATGTATCATGTCACTCCGGCATTTTTATTTACGGCACAAACATACACCTTCAGCATAAACAATACGTATCATAGGTGCAATACTTTGCCCCACACACGCAATACACTGATTTACAACATATAAAATATAGCACAAAAAGTAAATGTCTGAATAAACAAATGCACTCCTGATAATAAATAAAAAATTATTCGTTACACAAACTCACCGTTTATTATAAAAGCAGACAGAGATATAAAAAAAACAGTGCCGCCATGAAGCATAAAAACTTCATGGCGGCACTGTTATTAAGAAAATTATCCCCTAACTTTTATTCTATCCTTTTCTCTTTTGAAATCGCTCTATATTCAGAAGGAGACATACCGTAAAATTCACGAAATAAACGGTTAAACGTGCTACGAGAATTAAAGCCCGAATCATCGCCGATTTCATTAATTGGCATGTTTTGATCTTCGCTAAGCAATGTAGCAGCATGGCGTAAACGACAACGGTTCAGATATTCCATAAAAGTCAACCCATCCGTGCATTGCTTTATTGCATCTGCAAGGTATGTACGATTGGTACCTAGTTTTGCAGCCAAATCTTCTCTTTTTATCTGTGAGTCTTTGAAAAGTTCCTCGTCTTGTATCAGTTTACATAGCTTACGGTAGAGTATCTCTTCATTACTCAGCTGATCTTCGGAAATTTGTTCATGAGTAGTGTAAAGATCATCTTGCATTTTTTGAGATTGTACGATGGTGTCATACAACACCCTATTTTTGCGCCGCAACCTGCTGGTATAGATAAAATAGATCACAATGGCAACAGACAAAAGCACAATACATGCAATGGCGGCATAAAGTCGGTTCGTTGACAATTTGTTTTGTAACGTAAGTTCATTCAAGTGAAATTTCTCCGTAAGTTCATTCAACTGGCTGTTTGTTGACTGAATGTTAGCCGAATCATTTTCTATGCCATATTGCCGATAACTTTCCATCGCTCCTTTATAATCACCCTGTTTACGCTGTATATCAGCTAACTCATAACGATATAGAGCCACCTTCAAATAATTTTTTTCCTTCAAAAAACGGGTAATGAGAGCATTCAAACCAGCATAGGCTTCTTTATAATTCCCCCTTTGTTCTTCGAAACTGGCAATTGCATATTGAATAATTTCCTGTTGAGCCGGATCCTTATACATATTATTATAATGCAACATGGTGTCACGCTGAGCTTCTGCCGCATCAAAGTGTCCAGCCTGATAAAGCAAACGAAAACGATAGAGAGCCTGTTTCATTAAGGTTACCGGATTAACATCTGCACCTTCCGCCTGCCATTGTTTCAGTAAGCGGGCATTAGCATCACTTATGAGTAATCCTTTTTCAGGTGCCTCCAAGTTCATCTGTACAGCTATCAGGTTGAATCCCGCCCGCAAGGCACGATCATATTCCTTTTTACGAAATAGTTCGCTATAAGCAAGCCTGTAATACTTGTCGGCTTCAGCAGGTTGACGGTTGTCGAGATACACCTGGCCAAAGCAGAAATTTACAATAGCCTTGCCCAATTCATGTCGATGTTGCTGAGCATAATCCCCCATCTGGTGAATAACTGCAACTGCATGATCATGATCGCCCCATATCTGTAGCCGGTCAAATTTAGTAGCCCATGCGTCATATAGATATTTCTCACTCTTCTTTTCCTTTCCTTCTTTGTAATGGTCAATTAGTTCATCACATTCTTCAAGAAATTTATCCTTATCCTCCAAAACATAATAATGAGAAAGAATAGCCCGTCGGAAAGAATTATAATAAAATTCATTTCCTGTACTGACAGCACGCTTCAGTCCATCTTTCTGCATCTTAAAAAAAGATGGCGATTTGAGATTATCATAAACTTGCTTATTTAGTTCAAAAAGCACTTTATCGCCATGAAGAGAATCCTCTTTCTCCGCTTTAACGGTTGAAACCAGCCCTATAAGGACTATTAATAATAAAATAAAACGATTCATTGTATTTGTATTATGCATAAATATATTTGCAAAGATAGTCGATATTTTTATTACAAGTTCCTGAAAATTAAATTTTGCCCACAAACTCCACGTTTTTCAAATAAATATATTCTAGTCTATATATCAAATCTTTTCAATCAAAAGATACTTTGAAGTGATTATTAATTATAGTAAATCTATTTCAATAGTTTTTTTTCATTGGACCATCTATAAATTGTTATCATTTCAACTATTAAAATAGAAGCAAAAAGTAAACTAAAGACTAAATTATTACCTATTTTATAATATATGCTTACGCCTCCTAAAGTTGCGAAAATGAATGAGAATAATATTCCGATCTTGTCACTTCTCCAAAGTGATCGAATGAAATGTTTATTAGACTTATAAATAAACAGAGATAAATAAAGAATTAGCGTTAGTATTGAAAATCCTAATAAAAACAAAACAGAAGAGTGGCTTAAGAAAATTATCATGGCTATTATTGAAAGTGAATAAAGAACTTTTAGTCTTTGTTTTAAAACAAAATAATTGCCTAACTTATTTTGCCAGAAGCTAACATCATGTTCATTAAAAATTAAATCAAGACCAACAGAACGAATAAGAAGACTCATGTATTCAATCGTAATTTGTTCCGGATTAAAATTTATAGTCATTAATCTATTTTCAAAATCAATATTTACAAAGTTTACACCCAGTTGTGATCTCATAATATGTTCAATCCTTTTTGCTTTTCCTTTGGACTTTAATCTTAAAAGAAATATTTTTTTTTCTTCCATCTGTGTTATAATTTATATCTATTCTTGTTATCTCATATCTATCACGTAGCTCATCCCGTTTATTGAGGACAAGGATACATCTAAAGATTTCTGCTTAATAAAAATGGGTAGATTGACTTCGTTGAGACGTTCTATTTTCACTTTAAATTGAATGGAAGAGTCCCATTTGCCATAATAGAATGCGTTGCCGTTGTTATCGGCAGATACCCGGGCAAAACTTGATGCTACCCATTTTCTTGTGCTATATCCCTGGGCAATGTCCGTCGCTGTTGTAAAACCTACACCTGTCAAGGTAACTATATCCCCCTTTGTAGCTACTATGCGCAACCGGCTGTAAAGACGAGGAGTCATCTGGTCCGAGAAATTGAGTGTAACTCCGATATTAACAAGCCCCTCACTGTTTATCATCTCCACCTTTTGTGCCGAGAAAGCCTCCCTGGTACCATAATCATATATATTACCGGGAGATAAAGTATATAAACCATCAGTCCCTTTGCTCCATTGGTCTGTCGGCATATAATATCCGGTGATGCGCGCCGCCTTGTAGCGTTGGTATTTACCATATTGATCCTTGTAAGGTTCAATACTCAAAGAGCCGAACGTACATTTCCATACATATCCGTCGTAAGTAAATTCAATACACTCGTCCTTTAACGGGGTATCAGTCGTTGTTGCCTCCTTAAACAGAGACACTTTAACCAGCAGCTTGTCGCCTGCCTCCCACTTAGTCTTCCCCACATCCGGTGTTCCTATTACGGTACGGGTATCTGCCTGATACGTAAAGGGGGGATAATCACCAATGCTGAATTGTAGCGACAGCTTCTCTTTTTCTGCCTGCTGTGCAATTTCATCCTCACTGCACGAAGCCAGTAGCAGGAACAGCACCGATAACCAGACAACTATTCTTACATTTATTTTCTTTGTTTTCATACGAAACTACATTTTTAAAGTTTAACGGTTAAAACGCTATGGCAGGACGTACATAATTAAGGGATGTATTACTCACCTCCTGCATGTCTATCCCGGTAATGGAACTGAAGTCTATCTCTTGCGCTTCATTATTATTGTAAGAAGAAGTCCAGTAATCATCCACTATTTTGGTTGCTCCACTACGATTTACAAAGTAACTGTTCAGTTTGTCCAGAGAAATTTTCCTCCATTTTGTCCAGGATGGATAAATATCATAAGGTGTTTCAGATATTCCTCCCAGGTTTATAAAAACATTGCACCATTGTCCGTATGCCGGAACAAACCAGTCGCTTGCCCAGGAGCTGATATCCTTTGATATTCTACTCTTGTAAGCAATAGCTTCTTTGAATGCGGGATGCTCATCATTATTAAGACTTTTGGTCATAGTCAGTCCATCGCGGTTACATTCTATTGTCAAAGGAAACGTTCTTCCCCAACCCATATTTCCGTATCCGTCTGTAGTATTCGTTGTTTTGAATTTAACTTTTTGAGTAGACTGATTCATTGCAATGGCATATCCTTTAAAGTAACCTGCATCCTGGTCTTTTTGTGTAGTAGTGGTAGAAAATACTACACCAATTGCCTTTTTCATACTGTTCCATGCACCGTATGTACCGTCGTCAAACAGGTAATCACCAATCTTTGGCGGAATGTAATCAATGCTCTCTTCGCGTTTCCATGCCCCGGCATAATCAGTTACACTGGTTAGATTCAACTGTAAGAAGTCTTTGCCCACCACCAAATCAAAATGGTAGTTATATCCGGATTCCATTGAAATACCAGTATTGCTTAAGAAAGCCACTTCCGTGCGCTTCCCGTTCACTTCCACTGAAAAAAATCCATTGCCGTACACAGCCTGGGCAATAATAGCCTCAAACTTATGTTTGCCATCAACCTGACTTTCCGTATAAGCTGGTGTAATTTCATGTTTTTCAGATTCGGCAAGTGAGGCATATACGCCATTTGGTCCCACCTTGCGATTCACGCTCAGTCCGGAATAGAATCGCGGATTGGTAATAGTAGGTATAGTACCGCCAAACTCATTTTTATAGCCTTTTATCGAAATATCCACTTTGCAAAGCAAGTGTTTGAATACAAGGTTAAGCGGATCCTTAGCGCTACCGAGCTCTACATTGCCAGTACTCATAAAATCAGCCGAGTGCAGTTTATCCGCCGTACTCTGGTCGGCAGGAATCAGGAAGCTGTCATTGTTAGTAGCAGGATATACTCCATAAAATGTGGCCGGTAAGGTGGATTTTAAATTATTACCGTCTTCCGGATTCCAGTTATTATCATTGAGTACATAGTATTTAGCAGTAGTGCTACTTGTTGTAAAAAGGGCTATTTTGTCTCCGTTCTTCCAGTCGGTCGTTGCTCCATCGGTGCTACGTGTAGAAACATCAAGCACAACATCTTGTTGTGCCATCTCTGACAAATTTTCATTGCCCGAGCATGCAGCCAAGAGCAGTGGCAAAGAAAAGAGAGTGATGAATGATTTATATTTCATATTTTCGGTTTATTGAAGTTTAACTATAAAACAAGATTCAATACCATTCCAGCATTTTTATTTACAGCACAAACATACTCCAACAACATAAGCAATACGTATCATTAATGCAATACTTTGCCCCACACGCGCAACACACTGATTTACAATACATAAAAATAGCACAAAAACAGAGACAATAAACCATGAAATAAGAAAAGTAAAATTAGTACATCTACTATTTTATTACTTTTATCAGCACACTAACACTTATTTTATCAAAGCTATTTAGTTATAGACAAAATATAATCAATACAATAACATTCTATTAATACCTCTTTAAAAAAACAGGAAAAAGTCATCAGGCAATGACACCCGCTGAGAAATGGCGCAGCCAGTCGAGCGAAACAATGGCAACTTGTTCCACAACCTCATCAAGCAAAGGCGAAGCCGAGTGAAAAGAAAAACCGTCACGAAGTAACAAGCGAGCAAAGCAAAGCTAATTGGTCTACACCACACCGAGCGATGGCGAAGTCGAGCGACCAGAAGAATCGGCCTCATTTTTTTTGCGTGAAGAAATTAAGAGGAATGTAGCGAAAAGAAGGGGCTGCTGTTTGAGCGAAGCGAGTTTCAGCACCTTCCGATACAAGCCTCACAATTTTAGCAAAAAAAATGCAGCCTTGACCTTTTGTTTCTTTTACGTCAAGGGAAAAGAAAAAGCCAGTTGCAGAAATTTATAATGGCAACATTTGGAAAAGAGTTCTTAGAGTGGCTCGGATGTAATTACCTGTATTTCTGGGTGATTGGGGTAGTGTAAGTGGTATTTGAGGTTTATCCTCGTCCTGTGGATTTATTTCTACAATTTGTTCATTTTCAATGCGGTAAACAAAGTGTTGAGATCTAAAACTGGAATTTAATTGTTTTGTAAACCAGATGTATTCTTTTTCATTCTGTTCTTTCAGGCAGACGATAAATCTTTCAAGGTAATCAAACTTTTCATACCACAAACAGGCGGGATTTTCTATATACTCAATGGTAACGGTTTTAAAGCCCTTTGTAATATTTCCAAAGTCTTTTAAACGATTATTCAGAACTTTATACCACATATATCTCTCCAGACTATAGAACAATGCATAGTTTCTATCTCGCAACAGTTCTATATTATTACATATTGCATTCATTAATTCGGGGGTTATTTTTTCCCGGAGGTAGATTCTACTTGATGTTACATAACCGTATCTTTCCGCAAAACTATTCATTCTATATTTAATGTTTGAGTATCTTTTAAGATTAAAGTTTTGACAAATATAGTGCTTTTGAATTTCACACCGCATATATTAACAGTTTTTAAGTGAAAAAAATATTTTAAATGTAAATCAATTTGATATTATCACTTGCGAAGTATTGAATAATCTTTATCACTATATATCAGTGATTTATTCATAACAATATTATTTCGTTCATGTTATGTTATTTAAACTGTTCATAGCATTTTTACATAACATATAATAGTCATTTCATGCTACTCCACTCCACCGAGCAAAAAGAAAAGGCCAGTTTCATCAAAACAATACTACCGTTTTAAAACAAACATGCTTTAATCAAAAGAAAAACTCGGTTAAAATAGCCCGGAAACTATTGAAATAGCCTATTATTTAAACAAATTTTTAAACTTGTTTAGACATCAGGATGCTATTTCTTAAAACAAAAAAAATAGACTTCTTGTATATTTTCAAGATTAACAGATTGTAAAAACAAAATAATGTATTATTTTTGTACCAAAGACAAAAAAACACACATTCAATTGATAAATTTAAAAATATGATTATCAACAATCTCCCTTTTTCTATAATTTTATTACTTTTTGCTCTAATAATTGCATTGATAGCCGAAGTTTTTATATTATCATGGATAATTAATATTGAAAAAAAGAAAAATCACATTATATCCGATGATAACAAATCGCAAATGTCTCCCATCTCTGGATTGGCAGGCATCAGTTTCTTACCCATTATGCTTTTTGTAGTTTCGATCTGCTCACTTGTTACCTCCTTTGGATACAATATGGAATTTTTTCATGGATCTTACCCAATCCATATTGCTGCATTGGCTAGTGGATGTTTGTTAATTTGGGTAGCTGGTCTGATAGATAACATTTCAGGAGAGTCTTTCAAGAAAAAAAAGTTAATAATACAGTTACTAGCTGCCATAATCCTTGTTTTTGGCGATCTTTACATTAACAATTTCAACGGACTGTTCGGTATCTGGGCCATTCCGGAGTGGGCAGGAATTCTCTTCACCATCGGACTGGTAATGTTCATCACCAATGCCATCAACCTGATAGACGGAGCCGACGGACTGGCTTCCGGCATTTCGGGAGTGGCACTAATAGCCTTCGGATACCTCTACCTGCAGCGCGGTATGCTCTTTTATGCCATGATTTGCACCATATTGGTAGGCATCCTTATCCCTTTTTTCTATTACAACGTGTTTAAAACCACCCGCAAACTCTTTATGGGTGATACAGGATCGCTCACTCTGGGTTACCTGCTCGCATTTCTGGGAGTGCGTTATGCCATGGATACTGATGCCGACTACAAACAGCTAACCTCTCCTATCATAATCTCCCTTTCCGCCATGTTCATCCCCTTGTTCGAAGCACTCCGGGTAATGCTGGAACGCATGTGCAAAGGTAAATCTCCTTTTCAGCCGGACAGGAGGCACATCCACCACAAGCTGCTCGATCTTGGTCTGTCACACCGCAAAACAATGGTATGGCTGGTAATCTGTGCCGAGATATTTGTTATCTTGAACACCAATATAGTGAAGTTTTTAAATATCAATATAGTGTTTGCCATTGATATGATTCTTTGGTTGACATTGATACAGGCTCTCAATTTTCTAAAGAGAAGAAAGTGTTAAAAAGTATAATATTAACTCAATTAACAGCCACTAAAAATACTCCATAAACTTAAAATCAAGTTAAAAAAACCATTAATATTTGCTCATAATAGAATCTGGTTCTTTCTTTGTAGAACTAGACTAAATTATTTGCATAAAAAATGGTAGATTTAAAAAAATGGCTCTACAAACGAAATGAAGGTGGCTTCATTAATAAAGAGCATGAAAAGTTGGAGAAATACCTTATGATCGTTGCTGGTTTATTTATTGCAACAACTTTTCTTTCATTAGTAGCATGGGTATTGATAGAGACTTAAAACAAACAAACAAAAAATAGCATCAGAGTTAATCTGGTGCTATTTTTTTGTTCTATAATACATCCCTACAAAACAATAACCTTTGCTACAGTAATTTGCCCGGAAATTATAACCCGGCAAAAATAAATTCCTTTAGAAAGTCTGCTTCCGCCATCCGAATCTGCATTCCAGGCTAACAGATGATTGCCCGATGACTGCCGGGCACTTAAAAGCGATCTTACTTTTTGTCCGTTCAGGTTGTAAATACCAATATCCACTTTTTCATCATCAGAAAGAGTATAGCTTATCGCAGTTGAGTTTTGCACAGGGTTAGGAAATACTCTCAGCAGTAAATCATCCGACTGCATTTTCCTGATATCCGTAAAAACAGAGGATTCATAAACTTGCGCACTATCCATATTGCTAATCTGAATATTATCAAACCACACTGATTTACCCGCCATATTCATTTGTTCGGCCACAATTTCAAACCTATCCGTTGCACTCCAGTCAAATACCCCTACTGGATTAAACCAGCCATTATCCCACGAACCACCATCCACAAAACGGGTAAGTGGAATAAACACCTTATGCCATTTACCATCCCATTTCACGGTATTTTCGTCTATTGTGAAATTCATGCGCCACGGATGGTCCGAAGCATCCTTCTTAGTATCCATAAACCGAAGGTCAAATTTAGTACCCGGAGTATTTCCTCTGACAAGCATACTCAAAGCATAATTTTGCGCTCTCAGCTTCGACAAATCCTTGTCGGGCACAAAATCCACCCCCACAGATCCATATTGACTGCTACCACGCCAGCTCAGGCAGTACTTCCCATTGTTAGGCTTGCTATCGGAATAAAAATCGGTTGCAGCTCCACTGCCACCACCCAATTCAAGCATATTCTCTCCCGTATAATCAGTGTAGATATCAAACCCCACCGAGTCAGGTTTCAGCGTATAAACCTGCTGCTGCGGAACAGTCAGACCAAGAGCATTGAGCAACGGCACATTCAAATCATAATTGAATAGCTGATTGGAGCCTTTGTTAAACAACCCAAATCCACCCTGATAATCCCAGGTAGTCCACGCAATACCTTTAGACTGTAGATAACTGCTAACCTGTCCATACCAATACGCCCTGTCAGTATTATTGCTGTTTGGAATATACACACCAAACTCACCACAATACAGATTTACATTACGTGCCGTTTTAAAAGCCACAGCAATATCAATCAGCGATTTAACTTTAGCAACCGTACCTTCATTCATATAATTATTCAGCGAACCGGCCACCCACGTACCGGCAAGATCGGCGGGAACAGTTGGCATTGCCGATGCATTATATGGAAAAGGCACATTGGCAAGGGAAGTCATAGACGGAGATGGCCAGCTGGCACCCTGATGCGTAAAGACAAACGGATCGTAAAAATGGAAAGTATACAATAAGTTCGTATCAGTATAGTATGGCAACTGGTTCAACTCATTATAAGTATTCCAGCCCGAGGGACCCACTACAATAGTATGTTTGGTATCAACATTCCTGATGGCAGTAATTGCTTTTTGCTGAATTGCTCCCCAGGTAGCTGTCGTCAATCCGTTGGGCTCATTCAAAACCTCGTATAGAATATAAGATGAGCGATCCTTGTAATGCATAGCCACTTGAGACCACACCTTTGTAAGAGCCGTTTCCAGATTAGGGTTTTTACTGGCAATATCATCGGTGGAATGATTATCCAGAATCAGATAGATATGCAATTCTTCAGCCCAACTTACCGCCTGATCCAAAAAATCATAAAACAGCGGATCCACTGTATAATCAGGATTTCCGTCGGTCATGTAAAACAGATTAACCGGAAGGCGGATAACGTCACATCCCAGATTTTTGATATTAACAAAATCTTTCTTTGTATATTTTGAGAACTGTATGTTGTGAGCAGAAGATGTTTGAAACCATCCAGTGAGGTTCACTCCTCTGGAAAACGACGTTTGAGCCTTTACAACCGAGATTAATGCAGTTAGCACAATGCCAGTAAATAACAATGCAATTTTCTTCATATAGATTCAGGTTTAACATTTCATCAGAAAAGCAATGACAAATATAAATAAAATATTCTTTTCTTTTCCCTTGACGGAAAAGAAACAAAAGGTCAAGGCTGCACGAATTTTACTAAAATTTGGGAGCGTGGAGCTAAAGGGGTTGAAACTCGCTGCGCTCAAACAGCAGCCCCTTCTTAACGCTCCCCACACCCTGATTTCTTAACGTAAAATTCATGAGGCCGGTCTTGCAGGTTTTGAGGCGGGCTGCTGTTCTGGTGTTCTTTATTCTACTGTATATACTATTTTTTCATTTGCTATTTTTTTTTCATCCTGCCATACATAGCATATCCTTTTTCATTCAACGAATATTTCACTTCTAATTAGATCACTCTCAGCTGTAATTGAAAATATGGAACTACTCGCTCGCAAGTAGTTCCATATTTCATAATTATTTTCATCAACCATTCAGGATAACGGGAAAATAATTGAGATTATCCCTGTATGGAAATGGCTTTCTTCTTTTCTTCCGTTTGACTTAGCCTTCGTGAAGGAGTTTTTCTCCTCAATAATACAACTTATATTATTGCTTAATATTCAATATTATAATATACAATTCTATCAGCTGTAGGTTAACACTTGATTTTATGCGATAGCATAATAGAAATTATGCTAAATCGTATAATTATTCCCATTATATACACTGAGTAGTTACAAAAAAAGACGCTACTATTAAATATAGTTAATATTGCACATTCTATACTCTATTGAATTATTAGGATTATCAAGTCGCATTTCGCAACTATATAGCAATATTTATGTTTATGTTGCATTACAACAATCAATTCCGGACAATCTTCTTAAAATAAGTATTTGAATTAATCATTAACTATATCTAATTTTACAAAAAAGAATCTGTCTTTGTGAATTCCGATTTAAATACAATTAACAAGATTACTGAAAAAATCAAAAGCAAACATTTAAGGATTCGATTCCTTTAATAAATAATATTATGTCAGAATCAACTAATAACGGACAAATAGGAGACACCTACAATTACTATCAACAAACGTACCCAGATAGCTGCGCTATTATGTCTCAGAAATTTATAATGGATGAGTTTGGAGTTACAGATGCTAACGGCACACCTTATTCAGAAGATGATTTGGTTCAATATGCATCCAGTCATGGTTTGTATAATGGAGGTACAGCTTTCAATGATGTCGGTAAAATAATGACTGATGCAGGAATTCCTTGCACACAATCTGTTGGTAACTCTGTATTTGACCTTACCAGTCAATTATCACAAGGTCACAAAATAATAGTAGGCGTTGATTCAAATGAATTATGGAATGGAAATTTACTTGATTGGTTCAAGGATTTTTTTTGCGGCGATACTCCTGATCATGCACTGGTTGTATGTGGTTTAGATACATCCGACCCCCAAAATGTAAAAGTGGTGGTAGATGACCCTGGCTCAGGAGATCATCATAAAGCCTATCCACTTGATCAATTTATGGATGCCTGGCAAGATTCACATTGCTTTATGTGTTCTACAGATGTAGCTGCGCCACAAGTTGCCCATGGTATGCAGAATTTCAACTATAATACTGGTCATATTGATAATGTTGCAGGTGTAGATTATGATAAATTTATGCAATTCTGTAACATAGACCAAAACCTGCCTGATATGCATAATTGGGATAATAGCATAGTTCCTCACCCTGTTGAATCTTTATATGACGCTTTTTTAGATGTATCACAGAATCCTTCTGTAGATATATATGATGCCTTAGGACAAAATCATTTTTACGACCATGTGGATAGTAACTTATTGACTACTATTCTTCATAATGATGCATTGCAGGGGTATAATTCACTGATAGAAACAGGAAACTTAAATACAAATAATCTTATGTTCAGCGATATTGGAGACACTTTTGCTTTACAGCAATATTTTGATCAACAATCTGTACACTATGATTCTGTAGGTAATACTGATGCAGCAGATTATTTTCATCATCAGGCTGAATTGATTAACACTTGTCAAACATACAATATAGATGTTAATCCAGCAGACTTATACAATTTTATTTAATGTGACTAATTATGAAAAATATAGCAGATAGACTTGACGCTATCTTACAATACATTGCCCCGGAATTAAAAAGAAAAGGCAAGGAAAATGCATTATCAAATGTACAATATTCATTGGATTTAGCTAAAAAAGGTGAAGTTAAAGTATTAATATGCGGTGAATTCAAGCGAGGAAAGTCTTCATTCATCAATGCATTATTAGGAGAAAAAGTATGTCCCGTAGATGATGACATTTGTACATCTGCAGTATCAATCATCAAATATGGGCCAGAGCCTAAAATTGTACGCTCTTACGGAGATCTGTCACACCCTGTCAATGAGGAAATACCTTTTGATCAGATTTCAAACTATTCAGTCGGCACTACTGAGGATATTTCCAATACATTTTTGCTCTCAATTGAACTTCCCAATGAGAAACTTAAGAATGGCTTGATATTAATTGATACTCCCGGGGTTGGCGGACTCGATCCTCGTCATGTTCTTTTAACCAATTACTTTTTGTCACAAACAGATATAACGTTTTTTATGACAGATATAAATGAGCCACTGACTAATACTGAATTAAACTTTTACAAAAATAAAATATACAGATATTCCAAACTGTCAGCTATCATTGTCAATAAAACCGATATGAAGTTACAGCCCGATGTAACAAAGGTGGTGGAAGACACAAAGATTAAAATTGCAAATGAAATTGGGATACATAAAGATAATATTAGAATCATTTCAGTATCATCTTCTTTAAAAAATACTTACAACAGGTGTAAAGTAGAAAAAAAATTAATTGAATCGAATTTCCAGTCAGTAGAAAAATTATTAGAAGAACTTATCCTGAATTTTAAAAAGCAATATTTTTTAAGTATAAGAGATTTTATTGCTAAAGAATTGACATCCCTTATTGAACCACTAAGTGTTCAGCTGACACAAATAAAGACACCAGATAAAGCAAAGATTGAGGAATTGCAGCAAAAAGGGCTTAAAGTAAACAACCAGCTTAACGAGCTTAACAATCCATCTTCTGAATTCAATATATCCCTGCTAAAACAGATTGCGGATATTCGTGAGCAGGTAATTAATCATTTAACAGAACAAAGCATCATTTTCTCTAATGATGGATTAACAAAGCTCCTTTTAAATCCTTTGGCTGCAGGAGTCAATGGTCATATCTGGGTTGCAGAGCAACTTAATTTAGCTTTAGAATCATTGGGAGCAGAGATCATTCTTAAAATGAAAAACTCTTTTACTAAAATAACCACTCTTCCTATTTTAAATGATAACTTGCAGGTAGATGTTAAAGATTTCTCATACAGAGTTCATGCCGAACAACTTCAGCAAGACACACCTTTACATAGATTAGCGGTATCGGCAATGCCAGGTATGGGAGTAGGATTTGCAGTTAACACTATACTTGGTTTCTTTACAGGAGGTGCCACCTGGGTAGTTCAGGCTCTGGCCATTAGTGCTGGTGTTGCTACAGCAATCGGAACATCGAATGATGCTTTAACAAGGGAACATATTAATCAAATCAAGACTATGTTTTCTCCTCAGATCAATGTAGCCATTACACAAATGAGAACATCCGTTGAGACAAGTTTCACTGATTTTAGCACTGAGTTGCGATCGGTATTGGGGAAGCGAGTGAAAGAGATTCAGGTAGAAAACATTTCCCTGGTATCAGCCTTAAAGGAACAACTAGAAAATGCAAAGTTATGCATGAATAAGAAAAACGAACTGGAACGGGCTATAAAGCCATTAAAAGATCAGCTTAAGATGGTTAACATTCTTTTAACAGATCCTTTACATACTACATCGTCCGGGACAAGTCCAAAGTTTGATTCTGACGCAACACAATTCTGATAATGACAGCACAAGGGGATTATATAAATCAAATAATAAAAAGTTTGGAAAACCTTGAAAAGAGCATCTCAAGTCCTGACTGTATCTCCTTCAAAAACACACTAAAGAAATCCATCCAAAAATTAAATGGTCCAATGCAATTGGCCATAATCGGCAGAATAAGCTCATCGAAATCTACATTGGTGAATGCTATACTGGGCAAAGACGGCATAGTTGCTACCGGACAGTTAGAGATAACCTTTAACGTATCCTGGCTCAAATATGGTAAATCGACCGATCCTTTTATTGTTCATTTCAAAAACGGAACAACTAAGGAAATGAAAAAAGATGAGAGCTGGGAACAATGGACTTCACGTCAGAAAGGAACAAACCTTAAAACCGATGTAAGTTACATAGAAGCTTTTTATGATGCCGAAATTCTAAAAGAAATAAATATAATCGACACACCTGGATTAGATGCACAAATGGGAACAGATTCCCAGAACACACTCAATTTTCTAAAAATACAGAAACCCGATGCTGTACTAATGCTGTTTACCAAAAGTATTGCTAATAATATCCTGCAAGTCGTTCAGCAATTTAATATGGGTGGAGGTTTTAATCCTATTAATGCTATGGGAGTTTTGGCTAAAACCGATACACTATGGCATACCGATGAAAAAGAAATACACACATTCAGCATCGGATTGAAAATTATAAACGGGCTTATAAATAGAAATCCATCATTGAAAGATACCGTTTTTAATATTTATCCTATTTCTGCCATGATGTTTCTTGCGAGCCAAACCATGACTGACAATGACTTCGCGTCTTTAAAGAAATTATCGTTAGTAAAAGAAAGTATATTTGAATGCATGTGCGATTCTGCTGCCGGTTTTATTGATCCGGATTATGAAATACCTGTAACTATTGAAGAAAGAAAAGCATTGTTTGATAAACTGGGCCGCTATGCTATTTATCTGATAGTTCATCTTATGAAAGAAAATGATTCAGTTACACTGAATGATATCAAAAAAATAATTAGGGCAGAAAGTGGAGCAAACGAATTTATGAAGGTTATTAATGAGCATTTTGGAGAACGTTCTAAATTAATAAAAGCCGAAAGTGTTTTCAGAGATTTAAGTAAGGAATCTTCTAATCTTCGGGCTACACTAGAGTATAATCACAGATTTCTACCTGTAATAGAAAACATAGAGCAACAATTATCAGATATATTTAAAGATTTGATTCATTTTCACCGTGAATATGAACTTATTAGTCTGATTTATAACAAACAAATTGATTTAGAGCAGCCTTTTGCCGATGAGTTTTGCCGGTTATATGAAAAAAGCGGAGATCTGCCTTCAATACGTTTAGGAATAACTGATGATAGTTGTTCATTAGAAGAATTAATCCTAGTGGCAAAAGAAAGAGAAAGACAATGGCGCATTGAAGTGAATCTGGAATTTGATAAAGAGTTAAAAGGCTGGAAAAAAGTAATACGTGATTCGTACACTTATTTATGGTACGATCTAAAACAAAAAATAAATAAATAGATGGACGAATGGGTATGTATCGATTTTGGCACTACTAACTCTGCTGCAGCAATCATGTTTGAAGGAAAGCCAAAACTAGTCAGTTCTGGTTACAACGAATATACTTTTCCCACAATAGCCTGTGTTATAGAGAATTCTTTGCAAGTGTGCAGAGCAGCAATTGATGGTTGTTTAAATTGTCCGGACAGTTATGTGAAAGAATTCAAGCTGGATATTGCAGATCCCCGTTTTGAATTAAACGGATATACTTATCACGATATCCTCACCAAATTATTTTCTTTAATACGTAATGCGGCCATTGCAGAAAACAACAGGAAAGATATAACAAAAGTAGTATTTACAATCCCTGCATTATATACGGTCAATGACACTCGTAAGTATGTAATGAGTAAAGCTGCTAAAGAGGCAGGATTCAATACTTGCGAGTTTATTGATGAACCACAAGCTGCAGCCAGTCACTATTCATTTATAAAAAACAGAAAGCAGAAATCTCTTACACTTGTATACGATTTAGGGGGAGGAACCTTTGACACGGCATTGATTCAGGTTTCTGATAATGGTGAATACACATTACTGGGACATAGTGGTATAAGCTGTGGAGGACGGGATTTTGATACTTCAATTTACAAAAAGGCAAAAAGCCTGTTTGAATTAGATCCTCAGATTAGTTCTAAATATATCGACTATTCAAAATGCCAGCAAATAAAAGAGCACTTGTCATTCTCTAATGGAGAAGAACATATTTTTCTTTCAAATAACTCCTATTTTAGCTTGTCGTCAACTGATTTCAATCAATTAATCAGGGATAGAGTTTCCGGGACTCTTTCAAGTTGTGAATATGTTTTAAACAGCTCAGGAAAGTTATGGAACAATCTGAATGAAATTTTACTTGTCGGAGGGTCTACCCGCTTACCGTTAGTATATGACTTATTAATGCAACGCCTTGTTGCAAACAATGCTACCAATGTCTCTATAATAAGAAATGCAACAGGTCCTTGCGGTGATTTTGACCAACTGTTTGCTGTTTGCAAGGGTGGCATAACCTATATGGCCAATAAATTAGCGAAAAAGGTTCCTCTGTATACAGAACGGGCATATTTACTTACCGAAGATGGAATCCGATTTGATGTTAATGAAGGAACTTTTTCATTTGGAAGAAAAGAAGACTGTACTAATTATTCATTTCCTAATGACATGAAAATGAGCAGAATTCATTTTGAAATCATGGTTACAAAACACAATAAAGAAAACAAGTATGATTATTTATTAACTGATATAAACAGCACTCACGGAACACTGGTTAACAGTTTATATTTGAATTGTCGCTTTTCCTATTCACCCAAAAGTAAATTTTTAACAAATGGAGATACTATAGTAGCAGGTAGCACAAAATTTAGTTTTATCGTTGAACAACAAAGAATTAATTAAGAAACAAAATGATAAAAACAGGAGATGTAATAGATGGTTTCAAAATAAGCGAAATCAAAAACGGTGGAATGGCTAATGTCTATAAAGGAATGGATAAGGTAGGCTTCAAAAAAGCTTTTAAGGCAGTTCGTCCGGATAAAGCAGCCGACAACCCAGAAATTTGCAGGTATTTTCTGGAAGAAATCAAAATAATGCAGGGATTAAATCATCCAAACATAGTGAAGATTGACAGAGTCATAATTTATCAGGATCAAACCCTTTTGGAAATGGAATGTCTTAATGGTCTTGATTTTAAAGAATATATAAAGCATAAAGCCTCAAAAGGTATTACTGATAAAAATGAACTAAAAAAAATAGCCCTTCGAGTGCTAAGAGCTTTAGCTTATGCACATTCATGCAATTATCTGCATAACGATATAAAGCCCAGCAATATATTCAGAACACTGGATGGTTATATAAAACTACTGGATTTTGGTATAGCAAAGGTAGTTGGAGCTCATGCAGAAATCATAAAAGGTGCAGAGCAAGTAACATTAACGACCCAAACTGGCGATACATCATTCAAAGGCTCCTTAGCATATGCCAGTCCAGAGCAACAGGCAGGAAAAGAATTAGGCATTACTTCTGATATTTTTTCCTTTGGAAAAACCTTACATTTCATAGCTACCGGCAGTGAGGATATGGACGATGATGTTTCTGATGAGTTATTTGCCGAAGTAGTAAGAAAATGTACACAGCAAAAAAGGAGTGACAGATTTCAGACATGTAAGGAAGTGATTGATTATATAAATAATCCACAGGTACACACATTTAAAACTTGCCCAAACTGTGACTTTAAAGTAAATGCTGAAACTAAATTTTGCCCTAATTGTGGCACTGCCATAGAAGTTCCCAGAGAGACAAAAAAGTGTATTAAATGTAATAGTGATATTGAATTGGAAATAAAGAATTGTCCAAATTGCGGAGCCGTTCAAACTGAAGGCATGGTGTGCTGCAATCCCAATTGTTCAAAAAATGGTATTGCCAGATATAAGAACTCAGATTACTATGGTAAATATTGTACAAAATGTGGTAAACCAATGTCTGAAATAGAATAATATACAGTTTGTATTATGATAGAAAAGAAATATTTCGACAGTTTTTCTTTAAAAGGAATCAGAGAAAACAATGAAGATAGCATCTACCCTACAACCTATTCAGAGATATGTAACATTTTTGTTATATGTGATGGCGTTGGAGGTCATGATCATGGTGAAATAGCAAGTTCACTGGTTTCCCGGTCTATTGGTGACTTTTTAAGTCAATTCAATTTATTAACGCCGGAAGTGCTTCAGCAGGCTATAGATAAGTCCGTTACAGTGCTTAATAACAATGCGCTAACCGAAGATAAAAGAAAAATGGGAACTACTGCTGTTCTTTGCGCTATTCGTGAAAACGACATACTTGTTGGTCATGCCGGCGATAGCAGGTTATATCAGATAAGACCATCTTCCGGCATTATTTTCAAGACAAAAGATCATTCAAAAGTGCAGGAATGGGTGGATGCAGAAGTTATATCGGAAGAAGAAGCAAGAACACATCCCAAAAAAAACATTATTACAAGATGTATAACCCCCAATCCAGATAAGCCGGTCATTCTTGAGATAAATAAGCTTACTGATATCAAAAATGATGATTATCTTTTCATGTGTACAGATGGTGTAAACGATGCTTTGGAGGATAGTGAGCTTTTTGCTATTTTCTCTTCTTCATTATCTAATGAAGAAAAAATGGAAAATATAAAGAAACTTTGTATCAACAAGTCCAGAGATAATTTTTCCGCAATATTAATTGCATTAAGGGTGCATAATACTTATACAAAAACAAATTTTACAATAGATTATTTCAAAGAGGTAGTAGCCTCTGAAAGTCAATGTAAGCCTTGTCAATTACAACGACCATGTGTATTTATAAATAAAAAAATTGATGATTGGTGTATTAAAAGAATAAATAACAAAGACTCAGAAAAGAAAAAGTGCAACTTCAAAATAACACATTCTGTTATATTAATCATTATAGCAATTATTGTAAGTCTTGCTTTTATCATATTGCTAAAAGTCTTGTTAACACACTACAATAAGTAAAATATATTCTAAAACACACCATGAAAAAATGTAATTGCGGAGCAACAAATCCAGACGATGCCAGTTTCTGCAAATTTTGTGGCAAGCCTATAAATTTAGATCCAATGATAAATTGGATAACAACAAGTCAAGTCACGGTTTATAGAAATTTGAAAGAAAAAATCATGATATTTTTAATGTTAGCTTTATTCTGTGTTTGTCTAATAGTTTCTTGGGTTGAAATTGAATGCCATTTTAATAATGCATATAGTATCGAATCTTCTTACTATAAAGATGGTTTTCTTCTTCACACTGCATCTAACAAAAAAGATGTTAATAAAGAATTTCATGAAGTTGAAGATCCCATTATGTATATTTCAATAATAGGAACCTTAGCTACATTATCCAGTCTGCTATATATATCTTACGGAGAACCTAAAACAAAACGACTTAGAACATTAGCCAGCGAAATAGAAAAAACAAAAAAAAGAGAAAGATTGATAACAAAAAACGGAAACTACGGATTATACGATTTTCATAATTCTCGGGAGCTTCTTCCTGCAAATTATCAATGTGTTATTTATATGAAAGATAATAACTATCTTATAATTGAGAATAGCAATAAATATGGTATATATAGCATATTGCTAAAAAAAATTATTATAGAATGCAATTATGATTCTATTTCAGAACTCAATAACAATCGGTTTACTTTACAGAGAAAAAATATGATTCAGTATTCAGATATACAGGGAAATATATTTAATTAATTATATCTTATGAAAAAATGCAAGAAATGTCAATGCCAAAATCCGAATGATGCCGAATATTGCAGAGGTTGTGGTACATCACTAGTAAAAAAAAGAAATAGGATGGCGTATTTATTCAGCATTATTGGAATTATTATTATTATTTGCATTATTTTCAATGAAAACAATCGCAATAATACAGGAATAACTGATATAGCTCAAGAGATTACCAATACAGAAGCTACATATCTGAACATCTCTGTGGTTTCAGTATCTTTCCCGTCCGAAGGAGGGGATAAAGTCTTATCAATCAGCACAGACGGTACTTCTTTGGAAGTAACAAGTAAACCAGACTGGTGTACTGTTACATACGATAGTCCATCGTCTATTACTATTACCTGCGACCCTAATAAAGGCGATTCAAGATCGTCTTCAATTACAATTTCATGTGACAATCAAAGTGATTCCTTCACTATTGAGCAAGCTGAAGAAACAAACAACCTTACAAAGGGCAATTGGATCAATTTAATGAATAAAGTCACTGAATATGTAAATCAAAACTACAGCAATGGTTCTTATAAAGGAGAGATAAATAATGAATTACGTGAAGGATTTGGAGTCTATAGCTGGAGTTCAGGTGGTTACTTTTGCGGACGCTGGTCAAACGGGAGCCAAAACGGTATCGGAATATATTTTTCACAGGATAAATTTATAAACAATTGTGATAATTGCACATTTTATGTTGGTAATTGGGCTTATGACTATAAAAATGGTAATGGAACTTGCTATGATAAAAGAGGAAAATTGATTTATTATGGAGCCTTTTCTGAGGACAAACCAACAGCAGACTATCCAACTATCGGCTACGATTCATACAAATTTGAATGCCTGGAGTATGATAGTGGAGGTATGTATATTGGAGAGACTAAAGATGGGAAGAAAAGCGGATATGGTATATACATCTGGGCATCAGGCGATAGCTGGTACGGACCTTGGAAAAATGATGAACGAGATGGTTATGGAGTTTTTTTATCATATGACGCAGAAAATATAAACGCAGGCACCTGGAGTAGAAATACACAAATAGATAAAATATAACCAAACAAATACAAAATCGGGAAAACGAATAAGCAGACCAAAATTCAATACAGAAAAATAATGTTCCAGTTTAATTTTTGTAGCTAATCATACATTTTTAGACTGTAGTTCCTTCTCAAGAATAATTCTTTTCAACACCTTTTTATAATTGGCACAACAGTTATATCTTCATCAGATTAATATACATTTTGAAACAACGTTTTTTCTATCAAGAGAAAAGAACAGAGGAAAGTTTCAACATTTACCGCAAGATATACATATTTATACTACAATAACTTTAGCTAAAGTGGCAGCATTTGGAAAAGGGTTCTTAGAGTGGAACGGATGTTATTTCCTGTAATTCCAGGCGTTTGAGGTAATGCGAGTGGTATTTGAGGTTTATCCTCGTCCTTGGATCTATTTCTACAATTTGTTCATTTTTAATGCGGTAAACAAAGTATTGAGCTCTGAAGCTGGGATTAATCACAAGTTGATCGATCTCGGTCTGTCCCCTCTTAACGTTCACACCCCCTGATTTCTTAATGTAAAATTCATGAGGCCGGTCCTGCTGGTTCCTGAATGGGCTACGGTGTTGAAACGTGTAGCCTTTGCTTCACTCGGCTATTTTAATTTTAAAACATTTCAGCGGCAAATTTCTTCAGCCAGAAGCTTATTTTCCAAATAAAAAGCATAATTATTTAGTTTTGCATTTTTAAACCACTCCTCATCCTGTACCAAAGCAAAATCACTGCTTACCCTTATATCTCTAGACATCGCTATACCCCGGTATACATTCCCATTCCATTCTCTCTCTGCCCAGTCATCATGACTAAAATTCTTATGCCTGCTCAGTATTTTCACAAGAGGAAAATCGCGAGCCGATTCCATTTTTTCAAAAATATACAAAAAACAAGAATGTATCATCGATGGTCGCTCAATATCCAAATCAAGATAGGTATTAATATATTCAGATACACACTTATATGTACATCCCACCTCAACATCTTTTTTCACCTTGCCATACAAGGTCTATCCATAAGCATTTCTAATCCTATATCATCGGGATTATCCTCAAAAGCTTTCACAGCCATTACATAAACTCTTGGTTTATCCGTCTTACGGATTGCCATTATATCAGTAAATAAAGACATAAATTTCTCCCAAGCAAAACTAGCAAAGACGAAGCCGAGCCCCAAAAAAACCGTCACGAAGTGACAAGCGAGCGAAGCAACGGCTACATGCCCCACAACCGCAGCACGCTCCAAAACCAGCAGGACCGGCCTCTTTTTTTTTGCGTGAAGAAATTGGGAGGTTTGTAGCGAAAAGAAGGGGCTGCTGTTTGAGCGAAGCGAGTTTCAGCACCTTCCGCTGCAATCCTCCCAATTTTAGCAAAAAAAATGCAGCCTTGATCTTTTGGTTCTTTTCTATCAAGAGAAAAGAACAAATAAAAGGACAAATTTGCCTTCTTAATTCAATTTATAAACAATGAACAAAAGAAGTAAAAAGAAAAAAAGGCTCAATGCAAAACAATTTCACGAGAAAATAACAAAAGCAAGAAATTACCTTAGTAAAGAGTTTGGATTTTTAACCTGGAACGGTACAAAAGAGCAGGGCGGAGAACTTCTTGCCATACTGATAGAGAGCGGGTTAATAACTCATGACAACGGAAAAGACTCATACGACTTCGGACTCACTCTAGCATGCATTATAAACGTAAAAAGAGTAAATGGTAAGAAAGAAAACCTTAAACACACGGCCATTTATGAGGCAATAAGGATAGCAAAGGCCGATTTAAACTATGAAAAAAAACGAATTAGAAAATAATTAAAAATGCCGTTTTTTATCCAAAACAAAGAATGTTACTTTGTAAACGTAGATAGACAACATATAATTAAACAAAACAGCTTTTAAAAAACTATAAAAAGCATAATACTAAAGTATGGAAAATATGAGCAAGATGAGTTACATCATCAACCACTCAAAAATTGTATCCCAGATCACCATGGAAGAGGCCGTGGCAGAGATCAGAAGTGACAAACACAAAGAAAAAACTGAGCAGATAAGGCAGCTGAGCGGTGCAGGCGAGACCGAGGGGGCCAACCGCCTGAAAGGTACGCTGCCGGGCTGCACTCCCGCCGGCACATTCCTGGGAAGGAGAAAGGCGGAGTGTATCAGTGAGTATGCATCACGTATAGTGCTGGATGTTGACGGCGTGAAGCCGGAACAGTTCGATGAGATATGCCGTAAAATTGAGGCCGACAAGCATACCCACGTGCGGTATGCCAGTCCCAAGCGGGGAGTAAAGATTATCGTGTGCGGTGAACCGCTGGTACTGGACGATGCCGCCGGACTCACGCAGCAGGAGAAGACAGCAGTGATAAACGAGTATCACTTGCGCCTGTTCCGTTCACTGGTGCCCTATTACGAAGCACTGATAGGCGTAAAGATAGACACCTCGGGCAGCGACCTGCCTCGCATCACCTACCTGTGTCATGATCCGGAAGCTTATTACAATCCGCACTCCGTGCTCTTCCCCCTCTCTGCCTCTGCACCGGAGGCGGGGGCACACAGCGGAAAAAGAGGCAAAGGAGCCCGTGGAACAGGAAAGACCCGTACAGGAGATTTTCCCGCTGAGAGGAACAAGGGAAAGAGTGAGCTGACAAAGAAGTCGTGCAGCATGCTGTTTCGCGCACTCGAGATGCAGCTGCAACGTAGCAAGAGCTATGAGCCCGGCAACCGGAATAACTTCCTGTTCACCCTGGCATGCAAGTGCAACGAGGCAGGAATACCCGAGGATGCTCTCTTCAACCTCATGGCAAACAGTTACGATGACATTGCTACACAGGAATTGGAGAGCATCATAGGCAGTGCCTACGGCAATACGGAGAATCACGGCATACACCCGCTCACCCGTCAGGCCATCCGGGTACTCTTTGCACAGTGCTACCTCAAGGAGAAGTACGAATTCCGGTTCAACGAAGTCAAGGGAATACTGGAGTATTGCCCCAACAAGCCCGATGCCGTATTTGAGGCGGTGGACGACCGCATCCGAAACTCACTCTGGGTAGAACTCTCCGAGCACGGATCGGAATGTTCGGCAGAACAACTCTACTCCATTCTCAACTCCGACTTCAGTCCGTCGTACAACCCGCTGAAGGAATATTTTCTCAACCTGCCCGCATGGAACGGTAAGGACAACATTCGGGAGTTTGCCTCGCGGGTAAAAACCACCCGGCAAGATCACTGGCTGTACTGCTTCGAAAAATGGATTTGTGCCATGGTGGCAGCGGTGGTAAAGCCCAATGTGCAGAATCACACCGTGGTTATCCTCGAGGGCACACAGAGCCTGGGTAAAACCACCTTCGTGCGCAGCATACTGCCGCCCGATCTCCGTGAGTACTATTGCGAGGACAGAATCAACACCGAAAGCAAGGACGACATGATCAAGGTGTTTCAGAGTCTGCTTATCAACACCGAGGAGATTGAGGCGATGAACGGGCGCGAGCTGAACCAGTACAAGGCCCTCATCACCCGTGCCACGATGAACATCCGTCTGCCGTACGACCGTATTATGAAGATACGTAAACGCATGGCCTCGTTTATTGCCACGACAAATCTGCTGGATATCCTGACGGACAAAACCGGGAACCGCCGTTTTCTCTGCTTTGAAACACTGAGTTTCGACAATGACACTGCCGTGGATTACGAACAGCTCTATGCCCACGTAATGCACAAGCTCATGGTAGAGGAATTTCGCTACTGGTTTACCAGGGAAGAGGCAATGAAGGTGAACAAGCACAATCAAAACTTTATGCAGCAAACCATTGAGGAAGAGTATATTTGCAGCAACCTACGCATTCCCCGCGGTGCCGACGATGTATCTTACCTCACAGCGAGTGACATATCCGAAATCTTTCACAAGAGAAACGGATTAAACATCACCCATGCATCAAAGGTAGCCATTGGCCGGACTATGAAAAGGGTTGGTTACAATTTCCTCACCGGCTCGGGAGGAACCGTGAAGTATATGGTTCACGTAATTAATTACGAGGAAGTGACACTAAACAAGCGCATCGCCGACGAGAAGAAGAAAGATCCCGATGGGATTCAGCAAAACTTAGAGCTGTAAAATAAAATCTTCCCGTTATGACTTATCGTCTTAACGGGAAGATTTTTTTCTAAAGTAAAATTAAAGAACACATATTTCACTTTCAACTAGTACAAAATAAAAGAATGCAGATTGCTATGTTCTTATTTAAACTAAATAATAAAATAAGTTAATTTCATTCAGAAACCAATTAATAAAACCTACCATAAAGATACTCAGAACGTATTAATATAAAAGTGCAAGTAACAAGAATTATCATAAAACGATATTCAATTTTAGGATAATTTTTCTTTGATAATAATTCAGAAAAACTAATAATAGAATGAAGAAAGAAACGATTTGCTTTATAATCTGCCTATCTGTTCATATTGTGTTATATGCTCAAGATAAAGAGTTTTCAATAAAAGGAACAATATCAGGAATGAAAGATGGTATTAGTGTTTCTCTGCTTAACATTGAAGATACGTCTGCCCCAGTTCTAGCTGAAAGTGCCGTAATAAATGGTTCATTTATATTAAAAGGAAAGATATCCCGCCCAACCTTATGCTGTCTTACTACAAACAATCTCAAACTAATTCCCGATTTAGATAAGGATGTAGACAAAATCCATTGGACATACACAGATCTATTTGTTACAAATACAGATTATATTTTTCAGGCTGCTCACTATGATAGCATTTCTGTAAGTAAACCTATTGGCCAATATTTTAGGATCACAGGTAAAGGACCTCAAGATGATTTTAACGAATACAACTTAAAAGCCCTATCTATAGAATCACTCTCTGATAATATCCGTGAAGATTCACTTCGAAAAATTCAGCTCACTTTTATTAGTACTCACCCAAAATCTAGCATATCTATCATGCTTGCGAATAATTTATTGAAGGGAGGTTGCAGGATGACCAGAAGAGATGTTGATAAACTCAATAAAATGATTATAGACACTCCAAATGATCCGTTACGCTTAGCTGAATTTCGTAAAAACTGTGCGGCTGCCCGTATAACCGGAATCAATGAACCGGTTCTGAATTTGCCACTGTATGACATAAAGGGTAAGCCTTGTAATCTTACATCCATTATTCCAAAAGGAAAATATGTGTTAGTAGATTTTTGGGCTTCATGGTGCGGAATATGTCGTGTTGCAATACCTGATATAAAAAAACTGTATCAAAAATACCCAAATAAATTTACTATAATCAGTGTATCCGCCGATCAAAATCGGAATGCATGGATAAAAGCTATAAATGATGAAAAAATGTCATGGAAACAATATTTATTAACCCCTCATGGATTTAAAGAGCTATCAGAAAAATACTTAATAAAGGGAGTTCCCTTCTATATGATAGTAAATTCTCAAGGTAATGTAGCTTGTGCTCCACAAAACATAACAGAATTACAGAATTTTTTTGAAGAAAATCGCAATTACTAATTTAATATTGTAAAACAAATGAGAAAACTATTTTTATTATTACTCTCTGCAACTTTTGTTGCAAACGCAACTGCGCAAGTTGGAAAAAGAAAAACGGCAACAGAAAACAAGAAAAAAGTTGCTGTAACAGAAAAAGGTTACACAATTTCGGGTAGTATTACAGGAGCTACAGAAGGAGATACTATATATCTGGCTGATATGAATTATTTTAGCTTTATCCCCACAGATTCAACTGTTGTAAAAAATGGGGCATTTTCTTTTAAAGGGCATCAAAAAAATCCAACTATAAAATTTATTCTTTGTATAAAAAACAAAGATTTAGCAGCATCAACTGATTTTATTCTTGAGAATACTGATATAAAAATAAATCTAGCAAGAGGAGAAACTAAAAGAAGAGATGTGGTTGGTGGACGTGATAATGACTTATGGAACAAATTTTCAGTATTGGAAAAAAACATTACTTCAAAAATGGAGCCTTATTGGAAAACATCGCAAGATTCCACTCTTTCAGACAGTGTTCGCACTGCTGCCAAGAATGAATTAGACAAAATAGAAAAAGAACAAACAGCCTTTCATGCAAAATACATTCGTGAAAATTTACCTTCAGGAGTAAGCGATATCTTACTTGGATTTTATGCACAAAAATTTGATAAAAGTACTTTTGAAGAAATCTTAGCTGATATGAAGAGATTATGTCCAAAAGATCCGGTTTATCTGGAATATGCTCATCAGATAGAAATAGAACGTACTACAGCAATAGGTTGTCAATACACCGACATTGCGCTAAATGATCCAGACGGAAAGGCAATCAGAATATCCGATTTTATAAATAAAAACAAAGTTACATTGATTGATTTCTGGGCATCCTGGTGTGGTCCTTGTCGCGCAGAAATGCCGAATGTTGTAAAAGCCTATAGCTCCTACAAAAACAAAGGATTTGGCATAATTGGCATTTCTCTTGATAACAATGGAGAATCCTGGAAAAAAGCTATAGAAACATTACAGATTTCATGGCCACAAATGTCAGATTTAAAAGGATGGAGCAGTAAAGGTGCAGCTGCATATAATATAACATCAATACCGGCAACTATTTTAATTAATCAAAAAGGAGAAATTATAGCTAAAAATCTAAGAGGTGAAGACCTTGAGAAGAAACTTGCAGAGTTACTTCAATAATTTAATTATAATTTATAAAAAAGCTCAGAAGCTGCAAGCAAACTTCTGAGCTTTTTTTTGTATCGAATTGTCTCCAATTATTAGGATAATATTACCTTTAAATATGAGGAGAACAACAACCGCACATCTTTTTTTGTTTTTAAGGACGTATATATTGCATTTATATTTCGCTTTACTTTCCCTTTAAAAACAATCTTTTTCTGATAAATTACCCTAACAGGCTTATCAAAATTAATCATCCTGTCATTTAAGCCCAGAATAAGTTCATTGCAATAAGACTTCTCTATATAAAAATCATTTTGTTTGTGACTTACAATTATCAACCCTCCTTTAACTAATTTTTCTTTCGGAGCAGATAACCAATAAAGTGAGGAATTAAGATCTGTGCTATCTTGCATCCACACAATCTTATTGGGAAATGGATTCCTTTTAAATTTAGCCATCCAATTTACAGCCGTTGTATCCAATCTGTCCATCCAATGACCTTTTTCCTCAACCAGGCGCAAATTCGTGATATATCCCTCAGGATCAGCTTTGTGCAAAGTATCTAACTCAAGCATTCTTTTTTTTGCATATATATTTCTATCATATCCGTTATCTAAAGCACCAACCCAAAGAGCAAAAGGTAAGTTTCGGGTGCTCAGTAAAGATACATTTCCGGGATGACCAGCAAACATAGCTGCTGCTGCCCAACGGTCGGCCATTCGGGGAGCCATGCGGTAAATGCCATCACCTCCCGCTGAATAGCCAGTTATATAAACCTTATCTGGATTTACATGATATAAAATTACTGCACTCTCAATTATATCCTGAAAAAAATCATCAACATAAGGCTTAAACCACATATTCCATGCATCTTCGGGAGCACGGGGAGCTAAATAAACACCTTCATTAGGCTGATATAGTAAAATTTGGTTATCCCACTGTTGGTCATTAATTATAGACGGACAAGAACCACCTCCATGCAAAGAAATATATAGTGAACGACCATCAATCGGTTCTTTACCGAAAATCAGAGCTCTAAATTTCATTGTTAGTGAATCACGAGTAAATTTACCTTGCTTCCAGCAATAAGCAAGACGAATACTATCATTTGTAACCATATCTCTGTATAGTAAAGCAATAGCGCTATTCACTTCCTGTTTTGATAAACCGTCATTTATAAAAGATTGCTCATCAAATTTGCAACGTTGAGCTACAGGAACAACCAGCCATTCCTTTAATAAATGAGTTGGTGATCTTTTTGCAAAGATCACCAACTCAAAGCTATAGCTAAAAAGCAAAATCAGAATTATTTTTTTTCTCATATTACATACACTTTATTTCACATCTCTTACCAGACGAATACTGTAGTAACGATCTGTAGTTGTAGAGTAAAATCTCTCAACTTTATTATTAAAAGTGGAAATCCTTCGCACCCAAGCCACATTACCAATAGTTGGTATTGTTGTTGATGTCCAATATACTCCATATATATTGAGATTATAATTCCCAGTGCCACCTAAGTTCCATCCATACCCTGAAAGATCAAAGTGAAGTCCACTCCCTGTTAAATCCTGCTGTAATATAGTACCAATTCCAGCACCTCTCCAGTCTTCTTTATCAGCTTCTGCTTCACTCATGCCTAAAGTCTTTTCCAGTTTCTTAAAATCATCATCTGTAGGTAGTCTCCACCCTTCAGGAACAGCGTCTATTGCTGCTCCAAATTCATACAACATTTTATCACCAAATTCTGTAGTATAACTTTGGCTATCAGGATTTGTGTAATGCAAGTTTTCTGTAATCCAATCTAAACCATTATATCTAACCCAATGATAAGTTATGTTATCTCTGGCATCAACCCATGTGCCCGTTTTTTCAGGTTTTATACTGTCCATTGAAATATCAACTTCTTCATGTTTATCACATGACGTTAGTAATAAAACAAATATGAAACTAATTAATATATTGATTTTCATCTTTCGCACAGTTTATAAATTAATAAATTTTTATTCCACTTTTTTCCAAAATATTGACCAAGGCTTGCTTTTTATGGATACATATAGGATATTTCGCATATTTACTATCAAATTCTTCGCTTGTCAATGAAAAAATTTCATCAATATAAGCCGATAAATCAAATGACTTCTGGTTATATGGACGATAAAATAAATCATATAATGACAATGGATATGAAGCCAGAAAACCTATAGATTTAGGGTCTCCCTTGGATTCACTATACATATACCAGATACTTATACTGTAATATTTATTGCTATAATCATAAAATGATTTCAAATCCTCATCACCCATATTAGTTATTTGGCGAGATATTATTTCTTTTAGTATACTACGTTTATACGCATACCTCTCCTGATCATTCATATTCTCTATTCCATGGATAGCAATAGCAGTAGATTGCAATCCTGTATATATAATCTTTGAGGCCGGATCTTTATAAGTATTACTAATTATATCATGTTCTCTTTCAATTAAAGAATCCAAAAGAAGAACAGAAAAAGGACGTATTTTTGAGGGAATATTTAGAAATAATTCATTTTGAATAAAGTTAGTAGCCGCCTTTTTCTGCTTTATTGAGGTGAATTTCACAAACCTGAATACATTTTTTGTAGAAGAAGAAATCGAGTAATTCAAGTCAATCGTTTCGTAAGTATCAACATACTTTTGTTGCAGATCTGAATAGGATTTCTTTTGAGCTAAAGTGTCATTAAACACCAGATATGTTCCGGTATTTTTATAAAATTCCTTACGTATTTGCAATTCTTCCGCAGAATTAGCCAGGTCACTGGCAAAATACTCCTCATTAGCAACCGGAACAATAAGTTCTTTATCTTCATCATTATTGCATGAAGATAAAAACAGGAATAGAATAAGTAATATACTGTATTTCATAATCTGAATCTTTTTGATTAATAAGTCAAATCTACAATTTTGTATGAACGTGCATTACGCTGATTATCTATCATACCTTCATTATATATTATTTCACTCTTTGGTATTGATAGAACCCATGCCGGATCATCAGGAGTGAGTGTATAACGACGAGTGGGGTTAGCAAAATAAGACCATCCCTGACTACTCCATGAAGTGTAATCATGCTCTATTATTACTTTATAAGGATATAAATCATTCACTTTATACCGTCTCAGATCAAACCATCTATGACCTTCCAGACATAATTCACGACAACGTTCATCACGCACATATTGAACTAACTCAGCACCGGTAATTCCTTTTAAGAGTGTAAACTTATCAGTACGAATTCTGTTCTGAAGAAGAATATTTAATGCATTTAAAGCAAGTTCATCTTTCCCTGTGATTGCTGCAGCTTCAGCTAAATTAAGATATGCCTCACTTACCCGGAGTACAAAATGATCCGATATATCATAGTAATCATACAAACCCTGCTCCAATGGAGTTTGCTTCACATCAAGAATGCGCCCTAAAGTATCTTTTACAAAATAAGTAGTTCTAAGGTCATTGCTATTATACTTATGATATAAATCCGGAGATACACTAAAACCACCTGTATATGTACCTAAGTTAGCCGGTAACTGGCTTGTACCTGTAGAAAAAAGAAGTTCAGAATTATCTGCACTTAGAAATTGAGTGCCTGCAAAAGTATTTAAGTTCACAAGTGTAGGTTTTTTATCAATAACCAATTGCGCATATTTTAAAGCATTTGCATAATCTTGTTTATACAGATACACTCTGCTTAACATAAGACAGGCAGAAGGATAATCAGCTCTGTGCCATGATTTGTGTGGCACATCTTTTAAATAATTTACAGAATTAAGCAAATCCTGAATTATCTGATCATAAACGTCCTTAACAGTATTGCGGGAGAAATATTTATCTTCTATTGATTCTGTCAGCTTTATGGGAACTCCAGGATCAGTATCTGCCGTTTTTGTTGAGTATGGCAGCCCATATAGATTTACTAGTGTAAAGTAATATGATCCTCTCAAAAAATATGCTTCACCTTTTATTCGCTTTACATTTATGCTATCATTTGTTGTTGCTACTGACTGTTTATCAATCAGACTTAATATCATATTACTTGCACCAATATATGAATACAAGTTATTCCAATCCTGCGATTCCGGCCATTGACTGTCACCGTTAGGATCTTTACTAACTTCACGTTGCCAGGTATAATATCCAAAAAGAAATTCAGGAATTCTGGTAAATGAGTATTCGCCTGTTCCATTTTGAATTAATTCATCATCCATAAAATGAATATATGGATAATAACTTTGTGTATTTGAAGACTGATAGTCTTGTGTTATATAATGCTTCATATACGCATTACCTATTAACAACTCATCCAGATCATTATACGAAGTCACATATGCCTGATCCTGGGAATACTCAGTAAGAAAATCATTGCATGAAGAGAACAAAATGCAAATTAATCCCAATAAATATTTATATTTCATCTTATCTAAAATTGAATGTTAACACCTAAAGAATAGCTTGGGCGATTTGATAATTGAATTGAAGCAAAGCCTGTTTGTTGTGGAGTCTGTCCTTTAAGTTTGCTTGAACATAGAGTAAATAAATTACTCCCTGATACAGATAATTCGCATCTGGATAAATTTATTTTTCGGATCAACTTTTCAGGAAACAAATATGAGAGACTAAGATTATTACATTTCAGATAGTCGGCACTTACTACACGTATATCACTATAATTATACATATCATATTTATAATATGCAATTTCAGGAACCTTCCCATTTGTAAAACCAGACCAATGCATTGAAGACATAAATTCATTACTTGCAGCTGGTATATTAGTATATTTCTCATCACCAGGATATTGCCATCTTTTTAGAAGATCTTTGCTTATGTTATACTCTGGCAAAAATGTACTTGTTCCATTAAATAAACGGAATAAACGAATTTTAGCCCCTAAGCTATAATAGAAATTACCACTTAAACGAATATTTTTATATCTGAGATTTGTATTCAGACTACCTGTAATTTTCGGTTCGCGACGTCCTGAAGGAGTTAAAACTGATGTAAAAACTTCATATTTAGTTTTTGAGAACAAGCGTTCCGGATAATCTGTATAATCATCAAATACAGCTTCACCATTAGTTGGGCTTAATCCTAAAAATTTATAAGAATAAAATGTACTCACAGGCTGTCCTTTAACAACAGCAGTACCTGATAAAAAATTATCCAGAGAATATTGATCTCCAGACGGAGTGGTTTCTACTTTATTAAAATATTTAGATATAGATGTAGACAAATTCCATCTCCAGTTTTTATTTTGAACAGGAACAACTGATAAAGTTACATCATAACCTTTATTTATAATTTTGCCACCATTAACCGTATATGACGAAAGACCATTAACCCCGGAAATCTGCTTACTCATAAAAGCATCCTTTGTATATTTATAATAAAATTCAGTATTAAGTCCAATGCGTCCTTTAAACATTGATATATCCAATCCTGTATTTATGCTTTGAGTACGCTCCCATTTCAAATCCGGATTAGGATATGTTGATATAACAGAATACATTTCATTATAATAAGTATCTATTGGTTTCTTTTTTATAATTGTCACAGGAGATTGTCCATCGAGCATATTTCCTTGATATCCATAAGAGAATTTACACAAAAAAACATCAAATATATCAGTGTGTTTTTTTAAGTGATCTGCAAAATTATATGATGTTGAAGCTGACCATACAGGTAACATTTTATCATTACTAAGATTTCCAAATTTGTTTGATCCGTCATATCGGGCATTCCAATTTAAGTTCAAACGGTTCATATAGCTATATGAAATGCTGAAATACCCGGATATTAAATTACTGATATTATCTGTTATAGAAGGTTTCTGAGCTACCAGCCACTTATCATAATTTGTGTATATTCCTGTTGGATATGTTGCAAATTGCAATCCTCTATCCGGAAAGTATCCCCGATCTGTATTTGAGGTGGTATTATAATGTGAGGAACTTCCCTCAAGCCCCATAGTGATACTAATATTATGTTGCAAATTCCCCCCAAAATCTTTATTAAAATCAGCTTGAAAACGTCCCATATAATTTCTATTCTGAGAATTAGTCTGAGTTAATTCACCACCAGCCGGGCATTCTGAATCACTTCCCGGTTCAACACCATAATTGCTTTTTCTTTTAGTAGCAATATAATAACTTTTCTCTCCCCATTCTGAATCAATATTCGTATTGGATAAAGAATAAGAGATAATACTGCTAAGACGTAAAAAATTCAATGGATTATAATTCAAGTTAGCTTGAAAAGAGAAAGCAGAGCCTTTTTGGTTATAACTACTGTTATTAAGTTCATTCAATACATTATAATTATACGTGTAGCTACCACTATGTTTTTGATAATAATAATAGTCATTATCTTCGTATGCAGGTATCGCTCTACTTGTGTTATATGCATAATTTATTGGATCAATAGAACTTTGATAGTAGTTTCTTTCACTGGAATTTCCATTTACTTTAAATGATATATTTGATTTATCACTCAATTTTACATCCACATTTATTGCCATAGAATAGCGATTATTCTTATTCCATTTTACAACATCTTTATCACTTGTTAAGCCTAACGACGCATAATACCTTGCTTTATCAGAGCCTCCGGATACACTTAGTGTGTGTTGTGCTGAGAATGAATCTTCTGTTAAAAGATCAAACCAATCTGTGTTTGCTGTTTCAAATTTATGAACCTGATTCGAAAATTCAGAATAACTAATTTGCTTTGAGTAATATTGATTAAGAGCACCTTCGTATCCTACATAATTTATTGAAGAAGGAAAAACATAATGATTCTGTGCTAAGTATCTGGAAAAATCAACACGTTCATGTGAATTCATCAGGTTAATACTTCTGTCAGAATACCTGGGTCGGATACGCAAAGTGGTATATTCGTTATAGGTAAAAACAGGCTTACCAACAGAACCTTTTTTAGTTGTGACAACAATAACCCCATTAGCAGCTTTTGCTCCATACAGAGCCGTTGAGGAAGCATCTTTAAGTATATCAATACGTTCAATATCCTGAGGATTAATACCCGCTATAGCATTCCCTATATTGTTAATATAGTCAGGATCATTCAGTTGTTCAGGATCAATAGAGACAGGATCCTGAAGAGGAACTCCATCAAGCACCCATAAAGGTTCCCGGTTTCCAATCAAAGTTGATGTGCCGCGAATACGGATTTTAGGAACAACACCTATTTCACCGGAATTTGTTATAGAAACCAGATCAGGAACCTGACCTTCGAGCATTTGATCTATGGAAGTTGCACTTGGAATGATTATATCTTCAGCTTTTAATGAAGTTACAGAACTGGTAAGTTTCTTCTTACTAAATGTCTGATAACCTGTAACAACAACCTCGTCTATTACCTTTGAGTCTTCTTGCAATATAACAGTATTCAGTTGAGAACCTGAAAATGAAGCTTTTACTCTAACTTTTTCTGACTTCATTCCTACAAATGAATAGAACAATGTAACATTTGAATTTTCAGGTATCTGTATCACATATCTACCGTTTTCATCGGTTAATGACTTATGAGAAATCCCTGCAACCAGAACATTAACTCCCGGCAAAGGCGATTTGTTTACATCCAGTACCTGTCCACTTACAGTCTTTAGCTTATTAGTATTACGTAATTTTTCTGTGATAATAATTACTTTTTTTTGAGCTTGCAAACTATAGACAAGAGGTTTATCCACAAAAAGAGCATCTAAAATATCATTTATATTTTTTCTTACAAAAGAGCCTTTCACTCTATATGACTCAACATCTTCATAATTAAAGATAAGCCTATATTCGGAAGCTTTTTCCAACCTCTTTAGCGCTGTAGATAGCATCTCATTTTCAAAGTTCAGAGAGATTAATTTTGAAGATTCCTGATGATTCTCAGAAGAAATTTTTAATTGAAAAGTTAGTAAAAAAAGCATCATAAAAAATGTTTTTTTTAGATAATTCACTTTCTTTACTTTCCTGATAGAGAAAGAATTCCATTTTTTTTCCATAAATTTGTGCGTTAAAGTTATTCACTTTTATCCGTTTACAGATTTTACAGAATCTGAAAACGCATTTTATTTTATTAAAAAGGATTGGTTGCAGCCAATCCTTTTTATCCTTTATAGTAAGGTTTTATCGTGCAAAGACTATTGCTCTGTTTGGCGTCTGCATTATAACGGACACTTTGCCTATCTGATTAAGTGTTGAGATAGCCTCTTCAAAAGTATCATTACGATCAGCCCAAAATTTGAACCGTAAGTTTTTAACTTCCGGTTGCATATAAATAATTTCTATATTATACCATCTGGACAATTCTTTCATAATATCTTTCAACGTCGCTTCTTCATAATAAAAAGATCCCTCTACCCATGAAGTATAATTTCTCACATCGACTTCATTTACTATGAGTCCCGAAGATGTTAAGGATGCATTTTCTCCTGGATTCAAAACAACCACATTCTCTGGAGTTTCTCCTGACACAGCTACTTTGCCATTTATCAAGGTAACGCTGGCATCCTCTTTTTGGTAGGCCCGCACATCAAATTCAGTCCCCATTACACGCGTGGTCAGATATGGAGTTCTTACTATGAATGGGCGATTTTTCTCTTTGGCTACCTTAAAATAGGCTTCCCCTTCCAGTTCAACTACACGCTTATCGGAATCAAACCGTGAAGGATAAGTTATTTTTGTGTTAGTATTTACCCAAACCTGAGTTCCATCATCCAATACCAATTGATAGAACTTTCCTTTAGGAATATTCAGTGTATATTTTTGAACTTTAACTTCAGGATCATTATCCATTGAGCAATAATTAAGAACATTATATATACCTTGATGTTCTTTTTTTAATCCCATATTCTTTGCTTTCTTATCATCAATTTTCTTTATAGGTATAACATTTCCATCTGGAGTCTGAAGTGCTATTTCCTTTTTCAATAATATCTGGTTATTTTCTTTCTCAATATTTTGTATCCAAGGATGAACAATTGAAAAAATAACAACCGCAGCTGCAACAATAGATGAATATATCCAGAAATAACGTGTTACCGCACTCTTTTTACATCCAATGCTTTCCTGAAAATGCATCCATTCAATAGATGTATCAGGCAACAAACGTTCATCTTCATTCAAGCCAGCTTCTCTGAAAAAAGAACATTCTTCATAAAGTGATCTATTCTCTTCTGCTTGATTAAGCCAATTCTTAAATTCTACACTTTCAGCAAAATCCAGATCATTAATAGCTCCTAAAACAAATTCCAGGTTGCTATTATCACCAGTTAAACCTCTGCTATGTCTACTATTCTGTATTGAGCCCTCTTTCATCTTTTATAAAGCCTTCTATTTATTATACGTACTAGTTTTCTTTTAGGGTGATATTTTCTTTCTTTTTTTTATAAAAAAACTATTTTGAATTTACAAATTCTCCCCTAAGAAGTCTTAAAGCTTTCATTATGTGAGTTTTCACAGTATTTGTACTAATGCACATTTCCTCACTAACTTCCTTGTATTTTTTCCCGTCAAGAAAACATTTCTTAAATATTATTTTTGTTTGAAGAGGTAGTTTTTCTATGGAACTAATGATTCTTACAATACGTTCATCCCGCTCCTGATATTCATATTCAGTCCATAACATTGTTTGACTTAACACCAATTTCTCATGTCGTTCCTGCACATCTAAATGACGAATTTTATCAATACAACTATTTTTCACTAAAGCATAAAGCAAAGCTACCACTGACAAAGAATCATCTACATCTTCATAATGTTCCCAGAGATATCTAAAAGCATCACTTACAACATCTTTTGCATCTTCTGGATTATGAATTAGATTCAAAGCATAATAATACAATTTATTATAGTTATCCTTAAATAGCCGTTCGAATTCTTTTTTATATTTAGATTGTTCCAACATCGCAAAATGACTCTATATTTTAAGAGATTACGTTTCTTTTATTTATAACTAGAAGAGGGGTATATAAGTAAAACATATTACTTAATAAAAAAAAATAAAGTCACAAAAGTATTTTAAGTTAAACTTAAATGCAATACCACAGATATGGCATTTTTTAAAACAATCGAGTAGGAAGAAAGTTATTAATTACGAGGAAGTGACACTAAACAAGTGCATCGCCGACGAGAAGAAGAAGGATCCCGATGCGATTCAGCAAAACTTAGAGCTGTAAAAATGCAGATGATAACCTGTTAAACATCGGTTCTCAGAGAATCTGGAATGGGGTATAATGGGGTATAATTATATCATTCTTATAAACTTTCGTAAAAAAAATAATAAGTAACTTCTTATTATAGGGGATATATTAAATAATAAAAAATGAAAGTTTTAGGGGAATACCCAATTATACCCCACCGTACCCCATTCTAAACAACATAAGCGGTATTACCTGAGCAGGAAAAATCATGTCATAAAGAATCTCCGGTTGCTTTATAAAACATGGTCTACAAGAGTAAATACAATCATATACATCATTAATAATCAACCAATTATAGAGACAAAAAAGTCCCGCCTGCTTTTCAAAAACACAGGCGGGACTTTACACAAACTCCGGTCGGAGTTCGTCCAACATCCGGCGGGAGTTTTATGGCTCTCCCAGGTAGTGTGTGATTACCGACACTTCTTTTGGTGTAAAAATTTTACAGGTCTTTTTATAGCCTATAATAAGCAGCTCTCTATACAGCTGTTCGTTCCTTACCATCCATCTGGTTAGTGTCCGCAGTGCTTCCCGCGTACACATTTGCGGATTATACAACATTGCCAGTTCGGCTTTTCCATAGGCTTTTACTCTGAATTCGGTCTTATTTTCCTCCATAAAGGTTGTTTTTATTTTGAAGTAAATTTACAAAATAAAAGGTTGAATTCCTAGTATTTTTGCTACTATTTTGCACTTTGATTTCAACTGTCCTTTTCTTTTGCCTTGATGCAAAAGAAACAAAAAATCAAGGCTGCACGAATTTTACTAAAATCTGTGAGCGTGGAGCTAAAGGGGGTGAAACTCGCTGCGCTCAAACAGCACCCCCTTCTTAACGTCCACACTCCCAGATTTCTTAACGCAAAATTCATGAGGCCAGTCCTGTTGGTTCCTGAGCGAGCTGCGGTTGTGGATCGTGTAGCCGTTGCTTCGCTCGGCTTTAGCGATGGGCTCGGCTTCGCTATCGCTCTGTGGTGTTGTGTACCAATTAACTTTGCTTCGCTCGCTTGTCATTCCGTTCGGCTTCGCCATCAGCTTTTCTTTCAGCCTTGTTAGTAACCCTTTTTCTACTTATAGATCCGAGTGCAAGCCAAACAAAGAAACGAAGGTGAAACCAAGCAAAAGGTAAAAAGGCGAAGCCAGCCAAGCGAAGCAACGGCTGCCCATTCCACAACCTCACCCGAGCGATGGCAAAGCCGAGCGACCAGAAGAACCGTCACAAAGTGACAAGCGAGCGAAGCAAAGCTAATTAGTCCATACCCCCACCGAGCGATGGCGCAGCCGAGCGAAAAGAAGGACCGGCCTCTTTTTTTTTGCGTGAAGAAATTGGGAGGTTTGTAGCGAAAAGAAGGGGCTGCTGTTTGAGCGAAGCGAGTTTCAGCACCTTCCGCTACAAGCCTCACGATTTTAGCAAAAAAAATGCAGCCTTGACCTTTTGGTTCTTTTGTGTCAAGACAAAAGAACAAAGAAAAGCTCATAAAACACCTCTAAAAACCCATTACTGCCCAATGCGTGTGCCCCTCGCATACGCATGCCTTATCTTTGTATAGTAATCAAAAAACAATTATTAATCATTTAAAAAACAAACAATTATGGCAGTAAGATTTTCTGTAGTTCCAAAAAAGAATCCTTCTAAAAGTTCAGAACCCGCAAAATTCTATGCACAGGCGCAAGGTCACGGTGATATGGACTTCGACGAAATCTGTAAAGATGTCGACAGTCGATGTACCGCTACACCGGCCGACGTGGCAGCTGTACTGAAAGCTTTGCTCACCACTATGGAGACATCACTTGGTAAAAGTGAGATCATTCGCCTGGGCGACTTCGGTAGCTTCCAGATCGCGGTTAGCAGCACCGGCACAGTGACCAAGGAAGAGTTCAACAGCTCCCTGATCAAAAAGGCACGCATCAGCTTCCGTCCGGGCAAGTTACTCACCAAAATGCTGAAAACGCTGGATTACACTCAGGTACCTAAGTTGCCGGTGAAGGTAACCAACGGTGGTAACGAAGTAGGTTAATCGCAGTACAGTTATTCATTAGTTAAGCACAACAACCCATGAAAGTAATCGACCAATTACTGAATGTAATCACCCTGGTGCTCCCCATCTTCAAGAAGAAGGGCGCCAGGGAGATGCAAGAGTTCACCGATCTGGTAAAGGGCCAGTTCGACTACCTGATGGAGCAGGTAACCCGTTTTGAGACCGACTACTTCGAGCTATCGGAGAAAGTACGGCAGATGTACCAGGAAATCATCACCCTCAACGCCCGCCTTAGCGAAGCGCTGAAGCAGCAATGTCTGGTGCCCGCCTGCAAGGAGCGTGCTCTAAACCCTGTGTAGCGTATGAGAGAGATTAACCTGATAGTGATACACTGTACCGCCACCCGCTCCGACCAACCATTTACCCAGGCCAATCTTGAGCGAAGCCACAGGGAAAGAGGCTTCAACGGCATCGGTTACCATTACTACATCCGCCGGGATGGCAGTATAAAAAGTACCCGCCCGCTGGACAAAGTCGGAGCGCATGCCAAGGGATATAATGCCCACAGCATAGGTATCTGTTACGAGGGAGGCTTAAATGCACTGGGAAAACCGACAGACACCCGCACCGAATGGCAACGTCATTCACTCCGCGTGCTGCTCCTCACCCTTCTCAGGGACTACCCCGGTTGCAGAATAGTGGGTCATCGCGACCTCAGTCCCGACCTCGATGGCGATGGTGTTATTGAGAGTCATGAGTGGCTGAAGGCTTGTCCTTGCTTTGACGCTGGCAAGGAGTACAGCTCTCTGAAATAGTTAAATCCCCGTTACCATTGATTTGTTGGTAATGGGGATTTTCTTTCTTTGGCATTGCTAACTATTCAATGAAACCTACTATATTTGGGGGATTTAGAGTGATTTATCAAATAAAATTTGCGGGGATTGGAATATTATTCGTAATCAAATTTGCGGGGATTAGAATACTTTGTATATTTGCAGCATAATCCAGATGTTATGGGAAAAAGAATCTTTAAACGTAAAATATATCAGGATATTCTTCGCTGGAAGAATGAAAACAATGGTAAGTCTGCCCTTCTTATAGAAGGCGCTCGACGCATTGGTAAATCTACCATTGTAGAAGAGTTTGCGCGTAATGAATATGATTCGTATATAATTATCGATTTCAATAAAGTCAGTAACGACATAAAATCAATGTTCGATGACCTGATGGATCTTGATTTTTTATTTCTTCGTCTTCAACAAGCGTTTCACAAAACACTGACTCAAAGAAAATCTGTTATCATATTCGATGAAGTGCAGAACTGTCCTCTTGCCAGACAAGCAATAAAATATTTAGTACAGGACGGCCGTTATGACTACATAGAAACAGGTTCGCTTATCAGTATAAAGAAACATACAAAAGACATAACCATTCCGAGTGAGGAAGACCGTCTGCAAATGCACCCTTTGGACTACGAAGAATTCAGATGGACGCTCGGTGATACTGCAACAATTCCTCTTCTTGAAAAATTCTGGGAGAAAAAAGCACCTTTGGGAGCTGCACATCGTAATGTTGCAAGAGATTTTCGTCTCTATATGCTTGTAGGAGGAATGCCACAGGCTGTAAATGAATATCTTGACACAAATAATATGCAGAAAGTGGATGAAGTCAAAAGAAAAATTATCAGACTATACGAAGATGACTTTCTTAAAATAGATCCGAGTGGACGTGCTTCTAAAATATTCATGTCCATTCCTTCTGCTCTTTCTAGAAATGCCAATAGATATGTACCATTTTCTGTACTAGGAAAGGTTGAAGAAGATAAGCTAACCGAAATACTTAAAAGCGTTGAAGATAGTAAAACTGTAAACTTCGCTTTTCATGCAGATGATCCCAATGTTGGTATGCCTCTGAATTCCAACTTCGATAAATTCAAACTATTTATAGCTGACATAGGATTATTTATAACATTGGCTTTTTGGGACAAGGACTATACCGAGAACATAATATACGAGAAGTTACTGAACAATAAACTGTCTGCTAATCTTGGATATGTATATGAAAACCTTATTGCACAAATGCTTATAGCAAAAGGTAACAGATTATTCTACCACACTTGGCAAAGAGATGAGAAGCACTATTATGAGATTGATTTCTTGTTATCTAAAAATAATAAGATATGCCCGATAGAAGTAAAATCATCTGGATACTCTACACACAAGTCGCTGGATGAGTTCTACAAAAAGTACTCAAATCGCATACTATGGAAATACCTGATTTACACAAAAGATTTGGCTAAGGATGCAGACACCATATTAGTACCAACCTATATGACAAGTCTGCTGTAATACTATTGACAAGGCGTAGAATTTAGTAAAATATTGATTTTAAATTCTGACATAAGGTATTTACTATTTATTTATCAGGAAAAACAGTATTTGAGACGTTTACAAGCAAAGGCAACGATGGCGAAGCCAAGCCCATCCCTAAAGCCGAGCGAAGCAACGGCTACCCATTCCACAACCCCACCCGAGCGATGGCGCAGCCGAGCGACCAGAAAGACCGGCCTCTTTTTTTTCCGTCAAGGGAAAAGAAAAGATATTTCAGCTATAACTCACAGATAAATAAGGCTTTATAAGAAAAATAAAAATGCCGTTTTTTATCAGGAACAATTCTTGTTTCTTTGCATTCGTAATTAAAACACATAAAAAATGAGCAAAATTAGTTCACCAAAAGTTTATTTCAAGAACCTTCCTGAATGGGACGGTACAGATCACCTTACAGCCTTTATTAACCGCGTGCAAACCACCAATCAGGCATTGTGGACCGAAACCCTAACCAAGTGGCTGTGCAATGTCGTAAGATCAGAACTATACGGCACACAGGACAAGACCATCATTCCACTTATTTATGGCGAGCAATCCTCTGGAAAGACAACGTTTATCCGTAGCATCCTCTCACCCCAGCTTGAAGAATACTACTCAGAGAAACTAATCGGCACGTACAACGAAGAAATCAAACCGCTTCTCGGGCCTATAATGCTTCACAGCATCTGCAAAGAGTGCCACATTGATTACGATGCCATCTTTTACAAAGATTTATATAAAAAGAAAAAAACAGGCAACCGTGTGCCCTCTTTAATTTACACCACCCACATGCGCCAAGAGGAATGTTGCGAACCTTTCGTTTATTTCGAAGCAACAAAACATATAGACAACGAAAGCCCGGTAAACTATGAACAGCTCTATGCACAGATTATGCAGAAGCTGGGAGAGGAATAAACAAAAAAAGCCGAGCGAAAAAACCGTCACGAAGTGACAGCCGAGCAAAGCAAAGCTAATTGGTCCACAACCCACCAGCGATGGCAAAGCCGAGCGACCAGAAGAACCGTCACGAAGTGACAAGCGAGCGAAGCAAATCTAATTGGCCCAAAACCCCACCCGAGCGATGGCGAAGCCGAGCGAAAAGAAAGACCGGCCTCTTTTTTTTTGCGTGAAGAAATTGGGAGGATTGTAGCGAAAAGAAGGGGGTGCTGTCTGAGCGAAGCGAGTTTCACCACCTTCCGCTACAAGCCTCCCTATTTTAGCAAAAAAAATGCAGCCTTGACTTTTTGTTTCTTTTGCGTCAAGGCAAAAGAAAAAGTATTGTATAAAGTTCCTTTTCAATGGTTTGATTTTATTTTTAATAAAATATCAGTCATCAGTTGCGCATTCAACGTCTTATCCAGCGCCTCATACTTAGAGCACTTGCTCTTGTACTCCGGCACAATTTCTTTCATGATCTTCACAATAGCCATATCATCGAACGAACGGGATGCTTCCAGTAAACGAATTTCGTTTTGGCTTGCAGTCTCGTAATCGTATTCACGAACGTTGGCAATCATAATCTTGGGGTGGTGTGTAGGCTTTGTTTGCTCTTCATCGTTCAGCACCTCCTCGAAAAGTTTTTCACCTTCACGAAGTCCTGTGAACTTGATTTCTATATCCTTAGCGCCGGAAAGACTGATCATGCGTGAAGCTAGTTGAGTAATCTTTACCGGCTCACCCATGTCGAAAACAAAGATTTCGCCACCTTTACCCATGGTACCTGCCTCCAACACTAACTTACAAGCCTCAGGAATCAGCATAAAGAAGCGAGTGATGTCCGGATGCGTAACGGTAAGCGGACCGCCCCTCTTTATCTGTTCACGGAACAGCGGAATTACCGAACCATTGCTTCCCAATACATTACCGAAGCGAGTGGTTACAAACTGAGTAACTCCCTTTACCCTCCCCTCTACAATAGCCTTATTGAGAGACTGACAGTAAATCTCACAGATACGCTTTGAACACCCCATTACATTGGTTGGGTTCACCGCCTTATCAGTGGAGATCATCACAAACTTTTTGGTGCCGTACTTCACTGCAAGGTTTGCAATTATACGTGTACCATAAATATTATTCTGAACAGCAATACCCGGGTTATGCTCCATCATGGGCACATGCTTGTAGGCAGCAGCATGGAACACGTAATCCGGCAGATGCATAGCAAAGATCCTCTCCATGTGTTTCTTGTTAGCAATACTGGAAACAATGGTTTCGCTCTCAATATCACCGAATTCACGAGCCATCATCAAACGTACAGTGTGCATAGGAGTCTCTGCCTGATCAATAAGAATCATCTTTGCGGGGTTATATATCGCCACCTGGCGAGCCATCTCACTACCAATGGAACCGGCAGCACCCGTAATAAGAATCTTCTTACCGGTGAGCAATGTACCAATGGCATCCATATTCACCTCAATCTTATCCCGTGGAAGGAGGTCTTCAATGTCCACTTCTTTGAGGTTCCGGGTAGTCAGAGGACTCTTACCATCCCATTCCTCTGCTGCAGGCATCATCATAATCTTGATACCGGCAGCAAGGAATTCGTCGATCATGGCTGTATTTTTACGGAACTTCTCATTTTTTAGCGGACATACAAGTAGCACTTTAACCCTCATCCGCTTCAACTCTTCAGCGATACCATTGCCATTTAATAGAACCTTCTTACCCAGCAAGTAAGTGTTCTTCATTTCCTCAGCATCTGAGATGAAAGCCACCAGACGGAATTCCTTTACCTTAACGTTTATAATGCTTAAAGCAAGGCTAATGCCACCCTCCTTGGCACCATAGATGGCAACAGGTTTTGCATTCTCTGCACGGAAACCATCGTACATACGCTTAACAGCCACACGTTCCAGCCACATAAAGAGTGTAGATACCAGGAATATTCTACAAATGCCCAAAAGATGCGGCATATTGATTTCATTGACAGATTCCAGTGCAAAAGAGGCCATGTAGGTAAGCACTGATCCTGTAAATGTAGCAAACGCTACACGCTGCAGGTCTATAAAAGATGAATAACGGATAATACCGGCGTATGTACGAAATAGTCGAAATGAAACAGCATAAAGCACAATGCAGATCAGTATGCCGTACGTCATTGGCCAGAATAACTGGGCAAATTCTAAACCTCCAATTTCAAAGTACTTTGCAACATATCCAGAGAACATTACGATAAGACAATCCAAAGCAAGCACCATCCAATAAGGAAGAGCTTTCTTAGAAAAATACCAATTGGTAATTCTTGGAATCATTTTATATACTTAAATAGTTAGTTTAATAAATTGCAGCCAAAGATATCACTATTTCAGAATATATTAAACATACAATATATTAAAATTACGCCATAATGCTTTGAAACATAATTAAATGGTATTTTTTCATGACTATATTACAAATAAATTATATATAACTTTTTCTTTTGCCTTGATGCAAATACTTTTTCTTTTGCCTTGATGCAAAAGAAACAAAAAATCAAGGCTGCACGAATTTTACTAAAATCAGGCAGCGTGGAGCTAAAGGGGGTGAAACTCGCTGCGCTCAAACAGCACCCCCTTCTTAACGCTCCCCACTCCCTGATTTCTTAACGCAAAATTCATGAGGCCGGTCTTGCTGGTCACTCGGCTTCGCCATCGTTTGGTGGGGTTGTGGAGCGTGTAGCCGTTGTTCGCTCGGCTTTTGGGTTGGACTTGGCTGCGCCATCGTTCATTAGCTTTGCTTCGCTCGCTTGTCATTAAGTTTTTTGGTTGTAATATACACAATTATAAGGCTTTAGAAGAAAACCAAAAATGCCGTTTTTTATCAGGAACAATTCCTGTTTCTTTGCACACGAAATTAAAAACACATAAAAATGAGCAAAATTATTTCACCAAAAGTTTATTTCAAGAACCTTCCTGAATGGGACGGTACAGATCACCTTACAGCCTTTATTAACCGCGTGCAAACCACCAATCAGGAATTGTGGACCGAAACCCTTACCATGTGGATGTGCGGTATCGTAAAATCTGAACTTTCCGGCAAACAGTGCAATACCCTCGTACCACTTATTTATGGCGAGCAATCCATAGGAAAGACAACTTTTATCCGTAGCATCCTCCCACCCGAGCTTAGAGAATTCTACTCAGAGAAACCAATCGGCACGTACGGCGAAGAAATTAAACCGCCATTCGGGTATGTAATGGTTCACAGCACCAACATGGAATACCCAATTCTTCATGAGGCGTGGTGTTACAAAGAGATGTATGGAAACACCCAAAAAAGCAAACGTGTTCCATCTGTAATTTATGCCACCAGCTTGCGCCAAGAGGAATGTTGCGAACCTTTCGTTTATTTCGAAGTAACAAAACAAATCGACAACGAAAGCCCGGTAAACTATGAACAGCTCTACGCACAGATTATACAGAAGCTGAAAGATGAATAATTTTTCTTAGAGGCTAAATAAAAAAGATCATCCATGGTTATTCTCTTTATTATAAAGAATAAAGTAATAAGAATTTCACATATAGAATTTATACTGCAATAAAATTCAATAGAATCAAGTATTTATGGCCTATTATTAGAAAGATATTTTTATTACATAAATAAATAACTTATCTTTGCAGAAAATTTAATATAAGCTTATCATTAACAGATATCTTATATTTATAAATACAAAACAAAGAAATATGAAAAAAGCATTAATTTCAGGTATCACCGGTCAGGACGGTTCATTTTTAGCTGAATTTTTATTAAAAAAAGGATATGAAGTTCATGGCATACTTCGCCGTTCATCTTCTTTCAATACAGGACGCATCGAACATCTATATTTTGAAGAATGGGTACGTGACATGAAACAACAACGAACCATCAATCTTCATTATGGAGATATGACAGATTCCAGCTCTCTTATACGTATCATCCAACAAGTACAACCTGATGAGATATATAATCTGGCAGCTCAAAGTCATGTAAAGGTAAGTTTTGATGTTCCTGAATATACAGCCGAAGCTGATGCTGTAGGAACTCTCCGTATGCTGGAAGCTGTTCGTATTCTAGGCTTAGAAAATAAAACAAAAATATATCAGGCTTCTACTTCCGAACTTTTTGGTTTGGTGCAGGAAGTTCCACAAAAGGAAACTACACCTTTTTATCCACGCAGTCCATACGGTGTTGCTAAACAATACGGCTTTTGGATTACAAAGAACTATCGTGAATCTTATGGCATGTTTGCAGTAAACGGAATCTTGTTTAATCATGAAAGTGAACGTCGTGGAGAAACATTCGTTACCAGAAAAATTTCTCTGGCTGTCGCCCGTATCAAACAAGGTGTACAAGATAAGCTTTATATGGGTAACCTTGATTCACAACGCGACTGGGGTTATGCTAAAGATTATGTAGAGTGTATGTGGTTGATTCTACAACATGACACTCCAGAAGATTTTGTGATTGCTACCGGAGAAATGCATACCGTGCGAGAGTTCTGCACACTTGCTTTCAAAGAAGTAGACATTGAGCTTCGTTGGGAAGGTGAAGGAATTGACGAAAAAGGTATTGACGTGGCTACCGGTCGTGCATTGGTAGAAGTGGATCCTAAATATTTCCGTCCGGCTGAGGTTGAGCAATTATTAGGTGATCCTACAAAAGCAAGAACATTACTTGGCTGGAATCCTACACAAACATCATTCCCTGAGTTGGTAAAGATCATGGTACAACATGATATGGAAAAAGTCAGAAAGTTGATCGCAAATAAATAATGATGAAAAAAGATGCAAAGATTTTTGTAGCCGGACACCGTGGACTTGTAGGTTCGGCTATTCTAAATAATCTGAAGAAAAAAGGATATACTAATTTCGTTCTTCGTACTCATAAGGAGCTTGATTTATGTAATCAGGCTGCTGTAACTGAGTTTTTTGACCAGGAGAAGCCCGAATATGTATTTTTGGCAGCCGCACACGTAGGCGGTATTGTTGCGAATAGCCTTTACAGAGCCGATTTTATTTATCGCAATCTGGAAATTCAGAATAATGTAATATACAATTCATTCCGTACCGGAGTAAAGAAGTTGCTGTTTCTTGGCAGTACTTGTATTTATCCGGGAAATGCTCCCCAACCAATGAAGGAAGATTGCCTTCTTTCTTCTGAATTGGAATATACCAACGAGCCTTATGCATTGGCCAAAATTGCCGGACTAAAAATGTGTGAAAGCTTTAACTTGCAGTATAACACAAACTATATAGCGGTAATGCCAACCAATCTTTATGGCCCGAATGATAATTTTAACCTGGAACGCAGTCATGTATTGCCGGCTTTAATCAGAAAGGCACACTTAGGTAAACAGCTAATGGCAGGTAACTGGGATGAAATCCGCAAGGATTTTAATACTGCTCCAGTAGAAGGTGTAGATGGAAATGCCAGTCAGGAAGCAATTTTTGAAAAACTAAATAAATATGGCATTACCCAATCTGCCAACGGAAAAGTAAATGTAGAGATATGGGGCACAGGTGCTCCCCTACGCGAATTTCTTTGGAGTGAAGATATGGCCGATGCTTGTGTCTTCATTATGGAAAATGTAGATTTTGCAGATCTCAAAGGAAAAAGCAAGGAAGTACGTAATTGCCATATTAACATAGGTACAGGAAAAGAGCTTTCTATCAAAGAACTTGCTTACCTGGTTGCAGAAAAAGTCGGCTTCGAAGGAAACATTGTTTTCAATTCCGATAAACCGGACGGAACAATGCGCAAGCTAACTGATCCTTCTAAACTTCACGGCCTGGGCTGGAAGCACAAAGTTGAATTGGAAGATGGTATTGCAATGATATATGATTGGTATAAAAACAAATGATAAAAAAATCCCCGAAATCAAAAGATTCCGGGGATTTTTACATATATCCTAATTAACCAAAAGACATTATTTACAAGCTGGTACTAAACTCCTTTATCCGTTGTTCCTCTTCCAGCTTACAGATAAGCAATGTATCATCCTGTTCCGCCACAATGTAACCATCCAGGCCCTGAATCACTACTTTCTTTTCCTGAGCAACGTGCACCATACAGTTTGAGCTATCATACAACTTAACCGTACCAATTGCAGCATTACCCGAAGCATCCCGAGGAAGCAAGCCACGTAGAGCACCCCATGTACCTAAGTCGGACCATCCAAACTCGGCAGGAACCACATAAATCTCCTCCGCATTCTCCATCACTGCATAGTCAATAGAGATATTCTCACAGTCGGAAAAGAAACGGTTGATTACCTCAGCTTCACGTTCCGTGTAAAAGTCTGTATAAATCTTATCAAATATCTCAGCAATCCCCGGAGCATATATCCGTAGAGCAGCAGAGATTGTCTTCACATTCCAGACAAAGATACCCGCATTCCAAAGATAATTCCCGGCAGCTAAGTATTTCTCAGCAGTAGCCTTGTCAGGCTTTTCCTTAAACGCCTCTACACGACAAATTTCCTTATCCAAAGCCACCGCTTCCCCTGCAGCAATATATCCATATCCCGTTTCCGGACGATTAGGCTTCATACCCAGTGTAACAATCGCATCACCATTCTCCGTGAACGCCAGAGCCTTCTTTATGATCCGTTGAAACTCAGTAGTATTTATCACTAGCTGATCCGAAGGAGTAACCACAATATTCGCATTAGGGTGGCGCATCTTTATTTTCCAGGAAACATACGCAATACACGGTGCCGTGTTACGCATACACGGTTCTGCAAGAATGTTACATTCCGGTATTTGCGGCAACTGTTCCTTTACTATCTCCGTATACTTTGCAGAAGTAACCACCCAGATATTCTCCGGAGGGCATACCCCATCGAATCGTTCTGCAGTAAGCTGAATCAATGTTTTTCCACACCCCATCACATCAATAAACTGCTTAGGACATTCCGGAGTACTCATTGGCCAGAAACGGCTTCCTATGCCACCAGCCATAATAACTACATGCGTATTTTTCATAGAAATATATTATTTTATAAATAACAAAACCATTTATCTTATATAATTATAAAATAACTTCGGTTTATTAGTATGCCACAAAAAAACGAGTTCAATAGGTTGAATTTATTTTTAATAAGATATCAGTCATCAGTTGCGCATTCAAGGTTTTATCCAACACTTCAGACTTGGAGCACTCACTCTTATACTCCGGACATTGAGCATTCGTGAGACATAGAGAGGGAAGATGCCATCCATACTACCTGATTGACTATCCATGCCAATTAGTTACTCGATGTTTCTGTGAAGATCACCAAGACTGTTGGAAAAGGATGCTTGTGATGGGTCTTGTGCTTGCTTTGACTTAAACTCATCGTAGGTTTCGCTACCGTCTTGACCAAATTTTCCATACTTTGCTTCGTAGATGACAGTTGGCTCTATTACCTCAACTGTGTGCCAAACGCCAGCAGGAACTTGGCATCCGAAATTACCTTCTGAAGGGCAGATGCGATAACGAGCAATTTCATTGCTTTCATCATCATATAGCACTTCATCGAATCGTCCGCAAAGGCAGATGACGTTTTCAGATGAGATGGGATGACGATGGATGGGAACGACTGTGCCTGGGAGCATAGCGTTCAACATACGCTGAGAACCATCGTCTGCATTGGTACGCAAATCATAATTCTGGCGCATTCTCTCTGAAGCCTTAGTTTGTTCAAAGAGATTGTTCAGAAGGTTTTGGTCTATTATCAGTTTCTCCATGTCTGTCTTTTTGTTTGCCGCATTGAGGCCAAAATAGGTATGAGTAAAATACCCATACCGCTTTCAAATACTTAATTTGTTTTCCTTGATTATGAGCACTCCCCTAAACAAGGGAGTTAGAGAAGGCTAATATGCTCTCAGCACCACCTCAAATGCCTCACTATACTCCTGCCCCCACTGACCGCCTCGCATAGCGGCAAGAGCAGTGATATACTCTGCACTTCTTGGATGTGGATAAGGACGCATTACGCCACGGTACATAGAAAGGGCCTTAATCTTGGCATCTACACCATCTTTACCGACTTCTACATAACAGTTAGGATTGAATGTGACCATGGCATTGTTTATCTTCCACTCAGTACATGAAGGAACTTCCATGTACCAAAACTCCTTCACACGCTTCACCTCCGGCCTGCGCTGAAAGAAACGGATTGCCTCCTGACACGCCATCGAGGTCTGCAAGTGATCGTTGTTCGTGTCAGCAGGATGATGGGTGATGATTACATCAGGTTCACTCTCCTTGATCGCACTCTCGATGAACTGCACCAATTTCAAATGAGGCACAGTATTCATCTCGATATTAGGAAATGTTCCTTCATATATTTTATTCACACCAAGGAACTTGTTTGATGCATTCGTATCGTTCTCCAGCTCATTGTCTTCTGGACGGAATGCACGAGCTTTAGCCTCAGTACACATAACGCAAACGTCAACTGTGTGGCCCTCGCGAGCCCATTTCCACATGGAAGCGCCAGCTCCGAGCGTTTCGTCATCGGGGTGCGCTACAACTAATAAGTATTTCATAATGTTTCTATTTTATATCGTATTCGTAATAATTCGTGCTATACAATTTGAATCCCAATGCCTGATACAGCCCATTGGCAGCCACACGCCTTGGGTTCGAGGTCAGGTGCAATTTCTCGCAACCGAAGCGTTTTGCCTCCGTCAGGATTTGCTCCATCAGTCGGCGACCAAGGCCCATTCCGCGGCACTCGCACAACGCCACCACCACTTCTACTGCACCCAAGGTGAACTCAGGCGTATGACTCACGCACAACGTAGCCGTAGCCACGATGTGGCCCTCCTTTCGGATGATGTACACATGGCTGTCCGCATCCTCACATACCGCCCGCTGTTTCTCCTCCGAGCAGTATGACGTTGCCGACAGCTCATGCATCAGCCTGTCCATGTCCTGCACATCCTGTGCGGTATAACATGTAAGTTCTTCTATCGTCATGATTTCAAATGTCTCAGGCTATTACAGCCTTTGTTAATGATAACATACAGCACAACCTATTGCGGCTCCCAAGGTATTGTGTATCACATCGTCTGTTTCGAACAAACCTCTGCTTAATACCAACTGCAAAAACTCAATGCACACAGAAAGAAAGCAACTGCAGGCAATCACCTGCCACCATTTATGCCCATATCCCTTTAGCAGCAAACCTATAGGGATAAACAATACCACATCCTTTCTGTACTTCTTCCTTCAGAATTACTTCTATCCTTTTATTCGACCTGTGGGCATAATCTTCAATAAAGTCATAATGATTTTCGATAGTCACGCCCTCAAACGAGAACACCGAGTGTCTATGGTGGCTGTTATCAATCTCAATGCCCAGCTTATCATGCACCATCTGGTCTGCAAATGCATGCAAACCAAAGTTGTAGGAGTCCACATCACCCACCGGACGATGCTCAGGTTTAGGATAGTTTAGCGACAGGCCATAGCCTTTCAGCACCATCAACTTGATACCCTGCCAATCATAAAAATGCGCAAGCTTACCAATAGCCTTTCTGTGCTCCTCGTAGCATGACTCCATATAACTCACCTGCCCCAACTAATCCATTAATGTATCCATATCAGGACGTTGGCTGGCAGGCAAGTGCTCTATGGCATCGAAGCATACGCCCAATACTCCTTGGGCTGTAGCAAGATCCATAACAAGGCTCCATATTTCTTGATCTATCGCATTCTGCTTCAAGCTTCGGTTCGCCCCTCGTTACTGAGTGATATTTTTAATAGGTCTAAAACTATATTTTGAGCTAATTCCTTTTTTGACATTTTTCAAAGTGAATTCACAATTTGTTTAATCTTGAAGAAATACTTAAGCCATATCATAGGCTCGCAAGCAAACAACCCATTTTCTTTCAACGCGCGTACTGTCTCCTTGTTGAGCAGCATTTTATTCTTCAGATTCGTACTTACACCACCCAATCGGAAAGTCAGGATAGCTTCTGGCACATACTTCATTTTCACTTTATTCACGTATGCAAAACGCATAATCAGTTCAAAGTCTGCAGCAATCTTATAACCTAACTTGTAGTAGCCGTATTTCTCAAACAAATCCTTTTTTGCATAAAACGTTGGATGAGACGGCATCATTCCTATACGATACATCCATGTACTAAAGAAACTTCCGCTATACCTGAATCGCTTGCCATTCTCTTCGTTTACATCTTCCTCATCCGCATAGATTGCTTCCGTTTGGCCGTTTTCAAAAGCCTTGGCAATCACATCAAAAGTATCCGTTCTATGGAAATAGTCATCAGAATTGATAATACCCACCACATCGCCAGTTGCCATTTTGATGCCCTTGTTAATAGCATCATACAAACCTTTATCTGGTTCTGAAATCCAACGCATACGTCCGTCAAAGCGAGTTTCGTACTCCTTCAGAAGCTCTACGGTATTATCCTTCGATTTACCATCTACGATGATATATTCATAGTTTTTATAGTTTTGCTTCAGTACACCTTCAATAGCATCCTTTATAACATGAGCACGATTGAACGTAACTGTAACAATAGAAATCTTTACACCCATAATTAAACTTTCATATGTGCATTTGCAATTCTTCTAATGCTCTCCTCGTAGCTCACCACACGGTACTTACCGTCGAAGTGGTTGGAGATGCTCATGTCGTAGGCAATGTTGCCGAATGCCTTGTGGATAAAGCACAACTGAGGCAACTTGCTCAGCAGACGCAAAGCTGGATTGAAGATGCGGGTTTGCCACATCTTGTTGCCCACAGCCTTGGCAATGTCTGCCACAATCTTGCTGGTCTTGATGTAGCACTCCTGCTGAGGATAGTATATACCGCCCTTGTTATTCTCGATAATCAAACGGATCAACTCGCACAGGTTATCTACATACACCATACTCTGCTTGTTCTCCAGCTTAGGGAAGATAGGCATCTTCTTGGCGAAGTTCACCAGACGAGGGAAGTTGTCGCGTGCATACTCGCTATAGATCAATGGCGGACGCATGATAGCCATCTGGAAGCCCGCCTGTCCTGAGCCTGTCGAAGTATCTACCAGTTTCAGCAATCCACGTTCTGCCATCATCTTACTCTTGCCATATACAGTTGGTTCCGATGGTACAGTTTCTGCCGTAATCATCTTCTCCTCACCCAGACCGCTCATGTCGCCATACACAATCTGGCTGCTCATCTGCACAAACAAGGGCACACCTTCGGCCTTTGCCTTGGTAGCCACATCGATAGGCAGCTGACCATTCACCTGATAGTACAGTTCCTCACTACCCTGGCGAGCATTAGCGTGAGCCAATCCGCTCACGTTATATACTGCATCATATCCGGTAAAGTCAGCCTCTGCCCACTTTCTGTTCATACTATCCACCGCATCAATCTGCCAATTAGGATAGTTCTTTTTGATATATTCTGTAAACTTGCCGCCGATGTAACCACCTACACCAACCAGCATCACTTTCTTTGCCATATTATTTGAAATTTTCCCAATTCTTGATCACTTCATCCCAAGGACCGCGGTCCTCCTTATCGTAGATATACACGCACTTGGCGTCCTTGAAGTCGCGCAACCACTCGGCAATCGAGCACATGCCACCCTCCACACGCTTTGCATAATCAATCACCTCACTCATGCTGGTGAAAGGCTCAAACTCCTTGCGGTCGGCAGGATCGATGCATCCGTTCTCCATGCCCTTGATCCAGAGGTATGGCAATGGCATGCCGGCAAACTTACCCGTTGGGTTCCAAGCCGAAGCACGGAAGTTGGTCTCCATGAAGTAGTAGGTGCCGTCCTTGTCGATGAGGAACTCCACCTCGAACACGCCCTCGAAGCCAATCTCTTCGAACATGGCCTGCAGTTTTGCCTCCATCTTCTTGTCCTCGAACATCTTCACATCGTGATAAGGGCTGTAGTAACCCTGAATGAGGTACTTCCACTTCATCTCGGTCACAATCTGCATGTCCTTACCATTGTTGATGCAGTAACCCTCCAGCGCCATCTCGTTCTGCTTGTCCACAAAGTGCTGAATCATAATCAGCGGACTCTCAATCTTCACGATGGCATCCTTCAGTTCCTGCTCGTTCTGGCAGATATACACGTCAGCCTTCCAGCTGCCCGAGTTAGGCGAAATATCCTTGGTGATGATTGGGTACCACAGGTTCTCTGGCAGAGCGTCATCCTTGCTGATTATATAGCTGTCCAGCACGTTGAATCCGTGACGCTTGGCGCATTGCTGAATCTCGTACTTGTCCATAAACTCGTTGATGCGACCCGTACGTCCGGCATTGTAGGTGATGAACTGGTCCTTCCACTCATCATAGTGCAGGTCAAAGTAGCCCACCGACTTATCGTCCGAGAATACGATGTAGGGTTTCTTGCCGGTCTCCTCAGCCAAGTGACCATAGGTCTCCATCAGCAACTTGAAACCATCCTCTACCGAGTCCACACAATGCAGCTCTGAGATGTACTTACTCTTCGTAGCCACCTCGTAGCGTCTCTTCACCGAGATGTAAACAGGATTAACACCGTTCTCGCCCAAGGCGCGAATCATATTCAGCGGATTGTAATGCTCCAGTGCAAACACGATGCACAAATGGCCGTTATATTGATTGTTCATATCTGTAAATATGTCTTATTTATTCTTGATTACATTTACTAAGTATTCGATTTCCTCTTTGCCGTACCTTTGATCTATAGTAATCGGTATGACGTATCTTGAAATCCACGATTCAAAAGAATCGGCATGCTGCACCTCGCAGATGTAGCTCCACCAATGGCCTTGGAAGTGCTTTGCCTTGTACAGACGCTGGATGCACTCGTCCTCCTCCACTACCAGGGGATAAACCATCGGAACGGTCTCGTCATCCATATACATGGTTGGATCTATCTTGTTGATGCCACCTAGCAACTCATGCGCATAAGCAAAGTTCTCCTTACGTTTCTTCTGGTTGTAGGCATAATCCTCGGCATCCATCAGGGTGCGAGTCAACTTCGACATCTTCATGCAGTCCTCGGTATCAATACGGTTCTCGTTCAGACCACGAGCCTCATAGCCCTTGCCCTCACAACCGTACTCGATACGCTTCAGCAGGAAAGCTGCCGTATCCGAACTGTAGCATTGCGGATATTCCTCCACAAACTTGTGCGCTTCCTTACCGACCACATAAGCGCCATCAGGAGCACCCACAAACTTACGGCAGCTGTAAACCATCAAAGCACCCTCCACCAGTTTGCAGAAGAAAGCCTGAGCACAATCGATAATCGCGTGCTTATATGGCTTTGCCAGTTCTGCCATTCTGCTGCTTGACATGATGCCATAGTAGTTGGCAATCAGAACCGCATCATCGTCCTCTGCCTCAATATCTAGCGGATTGAAACGGTTGTCGATGTGGTAGAACATCACCTCCACACCCTTCTCCTCCAGCGTCTCACGGATAGAGTCGCATTGGTATATCGGTATCCAGATACGCTTGCATCCGGTCACGCGAAACGCATGCCAGATGCCCATTCTGCCCGTATTCAGTCGAGCAATATCAGTCTCCTGATTATAGAGCTCACGACCTTTTGGAAGTTGAAGCTCCAAGAATGATCCTATTTCCATAGATTTATGACTTTCTTAACTTTCTTAACTTTCTTAACACTCAGATCTTTCAGAACATTTTACTTGTCCACAATCTGATCATCTGTCATCTTAGGAGCGCGTACGCTATCGTCCGGACGCTGGAAACCGAGGACAATCTGGAAGGTCTTGTAGAACACCAGCCAATCCAGTTTCAGACTCCAGTTGCGAACATAGTACAAGTCCTTCTCCGCCATCTCGCGTCTGGTAGAAGACTCGCCCTCATGGACGGCCTCCCAACCGGTGATACTAGGGCGCATAGACTGGCGCTCTGCCTGCTCGCTGTCTGTCATCACCAGCATTTCCTTTGGCAGGATAGGACGAGGACCAATGAATGACATCTCACCCTTCAGAATGTTCCAGATCTGGAACAGTTCATCCATATTGGTAGCACGTACAATCTTGCCCCACTTCTTCAGTCGCACCTCATCAGGCAGCAACTCGCCATTGGCATCACGCTCGTTGGTCATAGAACGAAGTTTGAAGAGTGTGAACTCCTTACGTTTGTAACCCACGCGCACCTGCTTGAAGATAGGTGACGACTCAGGCGATACGCATGCCACAAAGATAATTCCGCACAACAATACCAGCGATGCGGGTATAAACAGAATCAAAGCTAAAACGATGTCAAACAGCCTCTTAATGAATTTTCCCATAATGAGTTTTATTTATTATCTATTTTCAAACTATTTATTTCAAAGAATTATACTCCTATATCGCCTTCTCCAGTATCATAATCGCCCTCTGCAAGTCCTCCGTACACAAAACGTATGCGATTCTAACCCAATTCCGGATTGGCATAGAAGTCAGCAGCCGGAGCCATCATGATGGTCTCTCCGATGCAGTAGAGATCCTGTCCGCTGAAGTAGGTCATCTTAGGTGTCTTTTCGTCCTTGTACACAAACTCGTTGAGGCGCCAAGCACAGAACTTCTCGGCATCGTCCACGGGCAGTTTGGCTACCGTATAGAACGCACCCATCGGGATGGGCGTGTAGCAGCCGGGGATGCGGTTGACGCCATCAATCAAGCACTTTCGGCGTTCGGTATATTCCTCGTACACCTCACGACTGTAGGCCTCGGTGCCCTCGAGGTGCATGGCCGAGATGTAGGGCGAACCGGTGTAGATGAACTCGTGATACACCTCGTCCGAAAAAAGGTACAGGTTGTATTTCTTCACGAGGTCGCGAATCTGGTTCATCTCCTTCTGCGTGTAGAGGTAGCCCGTTGGGTTGTTCGGGTTGCAGATCAAGATTGCCTTCGTGCGCTCGTTAATCAGTTCCTCGAATTTCTCTACCTTAGGCAGACAGAAGCCCTCCTCGTTGGTGGTGGTGACGGTACGGATTACCGCTCCAGCCGAAATGGCAAAGCTCATGTAGTTGGCATACGCTGGCTCCGGTACGATGATCTCGTCACCAGGGTTGAGGCAGGACATGAAGGCTAAGAGAACCGGTTCCGAATCACCCAATAGCATAATCGGTAGTTTTGTGATAATATTAAATGCTGGTTCATGAAATAGATAGATAAAGAAACTATACCCCATCAACAATGACCAGAAAGAACCTTTCGTGAGACATTTCACCCGCGCAAAGAAATCATATCCTTTCCATATATATATATAGGACCAGTTATGCCCATTATCAAATTAAGATATTGTGGGACTTTATAATCCTCCGACTGAATACAGATGTATCCACACAAAAGCAAGAAAACCACTATGGATAGTATGGATACCATTGGCGATAAATAGCGTTCTATTGTTTCTAGATCGGTTGTCATAGCAATACATGCCCCCAATAGGAAATAACCACCTGGAAGCGGGATGAAGTGAGACGCAACAAAATATGTCATTCCACCCCATAACTTGCAGTATTTCAAAAAGACATAAAACAATGGGGACAAAGCTATGTACAGCATCAAATCTCGCAGAAACCAAAGCGGAAAAGATGCAGGATTAATGAATAAGTACCTAAATCAATTCCACATAGTATCAAAATGAAAGAGGATGTTGCTATTTACAAAAGAACTCACACCCGGAGTATGCTCAAGTACAATGTACCACCATAGGACGAATATTACATTCCAAAGCAAGTATGGTATCAATATGTTCCTACGCGTTTCTTGATTTTAGGAAAACAATCCCTAACACATGTGATACCGTTAAAGAAAAGCATACCTAAAAGCAAAAAGAACAACTTATTAACAATACCACAAAAAGCATGTCCGCTAAAAAAGCACTGAACCGCCAACGCAACGGGATATTGTTCAGCCTCAAGACAATAGCTATAAATGTATAACACCATCATAATCAAGATGGTATTTAAGACCATAATTTTTGAACTATTATACTTTGATATCGTCATAGTTTTATTTTATATCTATCTAGCAAATATTTTTTTACTAATTCAGGGTCAGATTTACACGAATTTCTCACTTCGAGTAATATTCCATCAACCAGAGTTCTATACCACCAGGCTTGAATGAAACAATAAACGAATCCAGCTTTTCCTAACAAAAACGTTCCGGTAAAGAAATAACGATATATGAAATAAGCAAAACTCCTCCAGAATAGAGGTAGCCTCTGGTAACCTCCCTTAGCCTTACGTGTTGACGATACACCTCTTCCAATGCTTTCTGCATCAGGACGCTTATAATCAGAGAGACCATACCCCTCATCGAGAATCATAGCAACTTCGCGAGATGCGTAATTAATATGTTTTTGACAATATTCTGATAAAGTACACAGATTGTGGTCAAAAAACAGATTGTCGTAAGTGATAGTGGTTCCTTCTTTTATGAGCATGTATTCATCCATCAGTCGACATTCACAACGCGCTTTACCATTACGGAACATGCGAAGTATAATCGCATTGCGCTCATACTTCATCTGTTTTCCCATGAAGAAGTGATTTCTCTGGAGATTAATGCCTGTTACACTTGTAGGCAATTTAGATGTCTTTTCCTCTATTTCTACAATTAGTTCCTGTGAAAGATATTCATCTGCATCAATTCTAAGAATCCAATCTGTTTGGATATCTAGGTTGTCTAGAGCCCAATTCAATTGTTCTGCCTGATTGCCAGGATACTTGTGTACGACAACTTCCACATTTTTAAACTCGTTGCATATCTCAACGGTCCTATCTGTAGAAGGCGAGTCTATTACATACACCTTCTTCGAGGCAGGGCACACGTTCTCCAGACAACGCCTAATATGAATCTCCTCGTTATACGTGAGAATAATGGTAGTAAGATCTATCATGTACAATATTATTCCTTGATTACTCTTTTCTTGATAAACATAGCAGGATAACCACCTACAACAGTCCATGGTTCTACATCTTTGAAAACAGAGGTGCGAGCTCCGACTACAGCCCCTTCTCCTATGGTCACTCCCATACCTACAAACGAATCTGCAGCGACCCAAGCACCTTTACCTATCGTGATAGGTGCGTGTATAAGGTTATGACACTGGTGCGTAATATCATGACTTGAAGTACATAAATAGGAATATTGAGATACAGTTGAGTTTTCTTCTAATATTATTAGAGCATCGTTTTCAAGAATACAATGTGGTCCTATCCATGCATTCCTTTTTAAAGTCAGATTCCACGGACATTGAATTTTTGCAGAGCAGTATACCCCTGCCCGTGGAGCAATCTTTGCACCAAACAATCTTAGTACAAAGTTTCTCCAGCGTCTAAAAAACTTTGTTGGAAATGGTTTAAACAGGAACAAACTACAAATATTCCATAACGCACGCCCAATAATATTTTTCTTGGGTAAACGATTTACATACTCTTTATTATCTTCCATACTTCCTTACAATATAGTCCTCTATCAATGGGAAACAACTTGCAGTGGTGTTGATACCGCCAGCTCTTGGCAGAATGCCAGTATTCACAATCAGCATGTTCTCATACTTGTTGAAATAGTCATCCACAGAATCACAATTACTTAGGAACATGCCGTATGGATGATATGTATCTTCAGCCTTCTCTGCATGGAATACGACTGAAGCATTCTCAAAGTTTACGCCATTTGCAGTTAAATAAGCTGCGACTTGTTTATGAGCCTCGTTGAATACATCCATAGCTTCGTTAGGCATAAAGAAGTCAACATCCAGTTTTGAAAGTCCCCAATCATCCTTATCCTTCGACAATGAAATCTTACTAGTGCCCGTAGGATTCTCGATATCGATAAATATCTTCCACTGATTCTTATATACATAGATCTTGTGAAGAAACACCATATCCCACACAAATGCAATTACGCTTGGAATATCGCGTAGAATATCCCATATAACATTCGGGCTAAACTCTCCCTTAAACATAATCTTCTTCAAATTCTGGAAGAATGGGAATTCATCGTTATAGATAGGGTTAGCAAAGAATGATATGTCACCCACTTCACCTATCAAACGTTTGGTTATCATAGATGTGCCCTGTAATCCAAACTGGAAGTCCTCACCCCCAATTGTCGTGCTGCCTTTTACGTTAAATATCTGCTGTGACATGTGATCTGAGAACGGGATTGTATCTCCATCGCACATGCAAGAACTCAAAGCAATACGATTGCTTTCAAATGCACCCGCAGTCATAAAATACTGGCTATAGTAGGCATGTTTCACTTTACCATCCTTCGTCAGAAGTTCAATACCAGTAACGCATTTTTTATCCTCGTTTAGCAATATGCGACTTACTCGCAGGCCATTACGAATAAAAGCACTACTCTTCTTAATCTTAAAGTAGTTAAACAAATTACGATTGAAATAGCCCAACCATACACCAGTCTTTGTAAAAAGTCCACCCTCTTTATGATTTTCTTCAAATGGGTTCTTGATACCAAACTTTTTGAACACATGGTCGCGATATTTGTTATCCAAGTCTATGATGTCCTGCATGAACTTTGAAGGATGCACAAAATCATTGTCAGTAAACATCAACAACTGTCCGCCCCACTTTCCCGAAGCTCCGCCATAACCAAAGAAGCGACCCTTTTTCAATCCAGTATAAAGTGCACCAAGCAGGTTTGTTCCATATCCAATTTCGTCCTCGTCTTTTAATGACTCATTTCCTACATCAAAGAGTGTGATATTGGTCTTTTGGCTGACCGATTCCAATGCATTAATAGCATAAGATCCATAAGTTCCAGCACCAAGTACAGCAACTGCATTCTCGGCAAATGACATCTGCAACTGATATTCAGTCTCAGAAGAATCATAATAGGTATGCTTAAACAAGCCCTTAACTTGTTCCAAATAACGAGGCTTAAATACTCCGATTGCCTTTAATAAGTTTGTAGCTATCAATGTCATTTTTTTTGGCAATTTGAATACATGTCCCTTGTAATACCTTGCAGTAAACTGAGCCTTGGTACCATTCATGTTCTCAAGCAGAAGATATACTTTCTGCTTCTTATCTGCCATAATAATGCGAACGATAGCCTCGTGTATCCTCTTCTTCTCAATCAGAGGAAGTGAAGTATGTGCATCTCCCAAAAGGATGCCACCTACAACCGGCAGTTTCATCACAATACCAGCCATTGATAGCTCTTTCTCATCACAAACAATGAAACCTGGGCGTACAAAAGTAACTTCAAACGGCAACTTCTGCGAAAGTAGATACTGATCTACCGCCACCTTCACCGATCCGTAACCACCTTTTTTTTCTGGATCTTTTTCGATAGGAGAATTCTCATCTACATAATCTACATCAGCAGGATAAACACTAATCGAAGAAATTTGAATTAAATGCTTTACCTGTGCTCTTATGCAGAATTCTACAAGAGATTTAATATATGCAATGTTTTCCTCTATCGACCTGTTCTTGATGATAATGAAGTTAACAACGGTTTCGTATGTACCAAGATGAATATTCTCAGCCATTTTCAGTACATCACCTGTAACTACGTTGCCTTGGCGTTCTTCATTTCCACGCGAAAACACATCATATTCAATACCATTAGCCTCCAGCTGCTTTTCAATGCCAGAAGCCACAAATGAGCGATGCCCACATATTAATACTTTATTCATTTTTTTTTATAAGCGATTCATACACTTCTATATACAGCTTGATGATAATAGGTTCTGAATAATAACTTTTAATCTTTAGCCTATTAAAGTCAGATTGCATCTTTCTCAACTTAGCGGATTTGATTTTGTTGATGGCCTCTATTGTTCCGTCTACAATATCTCCTTTTATCACAACACCACCCTTACCATCTTCTATCTGATCGGCATTAGCTGCCCAATCGGTAACAATACAAGGTAGACCTGCTGCCATTGCTTCTGTAATTGCATTTGCAAAACCTTCTTGAGGCAAGCGAGTCAGAAAGATAAAGGCATCTGCAAGTGCTAGTTCCTCTTTAACCTCTTCAGAGTTTTTTACTCCTGTGGTAAGCGTCCAATTTCCACGTCAGTTATTTGAAACCCCCTTATTCACCATACGTTTGCACGCACGAGACAAATAAAGGCTATTAAATTTTAATTTTTTTTAATTTTTTTTGCCCAGTATGGCAGGGGTCAGATTCTCAAAATCCGTACGTCCTTCCATAAAAGCAGTTAAATACTGCTTCAAGAATTGATAGAATGACAGCGCATCCATTTTACAAGTACCAATAAAGGTATGATAAACCGTCGAGGTTTCAGCACCTTTATGACTACCAAAAGCCATTTTGTTCTTGCGCTCAATCGTCAACGTACGAATCGAACGTTCCGCAATAGAATTATCAATGCAATACCTACCATCATTGCGATAAGCCATAACAGGAGTCCATGCGTTCTTCAAATAATGGAGAGCCTTAGTTATCTGGTCACCTTTGTGTAAAGGGTCGTCGAGCAGACGGGTTAACTCCATCCAAATGGAACCTACTATTTCGATGGTTTCTGATCCGTTCCTTCGTTTCTTTATTTCATCGGGCGCAAGGTCATCATTACTGTAACCTCGTTCAAAATCATACAACCGGCCAATCCACTTCATAAAAGGTCTTGCCAGTTCATCCTTACCTTGCAATAAGGCTTTTTGGAATCGGGCCCTTACATGCGCCATGCAGCAAATATGCTCTACCTCACTTAATTCGCCATCTAAATATTTATAAACGTTATAAGCATCAGATTGCAAGGCTGCTATATCAGCATCTTCAATGAAGTCAGTCAACACTTTACGGCTACGGTTGCCTTCATCGTAAAAGAAGATCACAATGCCGGCAGACTTATTAACCAGACACCAAATATAAGCCTTCTTGTACTTATCTTGCATTTTTACACGACACCAGGTTTCATCGCAGTTGATAATGGAATCTTTCTCCAAAGCATGTGCTTTCAATACAGAAAGTAGTTTCTTTAAGGCAGCGGATCCTTTTGACAACCAATTCAAGATGGTTTGACGGGAAACTTTGAACTTCAATTCAAACAAGCGGATCATATCCCGATAAACAAGAGTCTCCAGCATATAGGCATTGAACACCAGTTCTACAAGCATATCTACAGTAGCATGGGTACCGGAAAAATTCGGTAAGTAGTATAAATTCTTCAAACCCGAAACCGTCAGCATAACACCTCCAATTTCTCTACCAATCGGAGTAACTCCTGATAGCTTAGATTCTTCTTGGATAGTTGAACGACATTCTCCAAGGAAATTACTACTGTTTGTAGGCACACTTGCAGATGATTTCCTGACACGGTGAATCTTCCTTTTGCTGTACTTCTTTCGATAACTGCTCTGTCGGCATACCAACAATCTCCACCGGAACGATGGATTTCTTGCGTTTAGAGAACCAATTATAAAAAGCTTGATAAGAAACACCCTGCTGAGTGCAAAACGATTCTATCGATATATTTTGGGGTTGACCCTCCAACTTGTAGAGGAACCAGAGCTTTTCTAAATCTTCACTACTATACATAAATCTTATTTTTTTGATGATGACTATGCAAAAGTAGCTAGACTAGTGACTATTGGCAAGACGTGGAAATTGGACACTTACCGTAGCACAAAATTTCTCCAGCTCCTAAATAGGTAAGAAGGAAAACATTGGAAAAAGAAGAAACGAAAAAATACCATAAAAATCTCTTAAAAATAATCTTATATGATATTTGGTTTATACTTACCGTTTTTATCTCTCATATACAAAGTCGGGGGTTTTTGCTTCATTATTTAGCCATTTGTATAGCCAAATCATTTTATCTGCTATTGTGGAAAATGTGAAATTGTTCTCTATCAGGCGTCTACCCCGAATGCCCATATTCAACATTTCGTCAATAGGCATTTTATAAGCTTCATTAATGGCTTTTGCAAGTGAATTAGGGCTGTTATCAATCCACCATCCACACTTTTCGTCAGATAAAGATTTCCATGGGGTACCAAGACTAGCAATAACCGGTGTACCAGATATGAGAGCCTCAGGAATTATCATACCGAAATTTTCGAAACCACTCGGAACACAAAGAACAGACAAAGACCTAAGTTGCTTAAATTTCTCCGCCCCGCTTACAAAGCCTAAGAACTGAACACGCAAATTCAATCTTTTCGCCTCGAGTGATAAAAAAGATTTATAGTTATCATCTCCTTCGCCCATAATTCTAATAATAACGTCATCTTTTATGTCCATATTTGAAACAGCATGGAATATATTCTCAATAAGCTTTCTGGGATGTAAACGTCCTAGGTAACCTATTACAAAGCCCGATTTTTCTTCTTTAGTACATAAGGTAGCATCGGTGGGAATAGACACGGGATTTCCAATAACCGCAATTGGTCCTTTATATCCAAATTTCCGAACCACATCCATCTCCTGATCACATGTTGCGTGAATGCAATCAGCTAACATTATATCTTTTTTAAAGAAAAGTGACAATGCTATCTTTTGTTTTATTGAGTAATCAGGTAGTGGATGCGTATAAAGCATACCATGGGGTGTTAAAACAAACTTTTTGCACTTTTCTCGCGCAATCTTTGCCGTAATATGATCAGCATACATCCATAAACCATTAGTGTGATATATATCATAATTACTATGACGGAGGTATTTCTTAAAATTATTGGAATAAGCAAAAGGGTAAATGATTGCATCATCTTTCACAACTTTGATCCAAGGTTCTCCATTACCGGCTATTCGGTCACCTGCCTGTAAGTGATCAGAAGTAAGTAGGTCTACGCTAAAACCATTATCTCTTAAGGCTACCATTAAGTCATATGTCGCAGTTGTAGTACCACCTGCCTTCAACCCGAAATCTGGAATAGTTTGTAATACTTTCATAGTTGATACTTATTTCTGTAATATTGGTAAAATGCTATTATCTCTTGGGAACATATCCAACAAACCTCCATTTGTCATATTTATCATAACGATACCCTTCTTTCGACAATAAATCGCGAGCCTATTTAGATCATGTAAATGCCTTGAATGCATATACAAATCAATTACAAATTGTGTAGTCGACTTATTATCCAATTCCTTATCATTACCATAAAAATGACTATCTGCTGTCTTTACCATTTCGTGGCCTATACCTGTTGCATCAAAACCTGCAAAATAGATTTTTTCGAACTTCTGTTGAATAGCAAAACTGAAGCAGCCGCCACTGACTCCCAGACTGTAAAAAGGAAGAGAGTGTTTGAACCAGAAGATCCGTTTGTCATTTCTATATTTTGAAAAAATATCGTTGCAATACCATGATATTGGAAGAATTATTGTCGTGTTTGGACTCATAGTCCATATTTCTTCAAGCCAAGATACAGGCCAAGTTCCGTTCAACATCTTTGAATCAATAAAAACATGATATTTGGGTTGCAAGTCTTTATATGATGGATGCATGAAACCTCTGTTAACAAACATGGTATTCTTGCCCTTTAAAACAGAAATGTCCTGAGTCTTTAGCGAAGGTGCATTTAGAAGTATATACAAATCATGACCTTTACCCTCTATCGGACGTTTTTTCATCTCTCTATCAACGCGTCTGATGGTAGGATTAATGCCATTCTTTATAGCTCTGATGCTCTCAGCAAATGAGATGATGTAATCATCCTTTTTAATCATCAATTCAAAAAATCCCATAATCTCTTATCTTTTAACTCGACCACTTGCGTCACCACCCATGAGGCTCTCGACCTCGGAGACTGTAACCCAGTTGAAATCACCTTTTAATGTATGTTTGAGGCATGAAGCTGCTGTTGCGAACCCCAGAGCCTGCTTGTCGTTGTCGTAATGGAGAAGACCGAAGATGAGTCCGCCCATGAAGCTGTCGCCACCACCTACGCGATCGACAATATCGGTAATGTCGTATCTGCGGCTTTCGATGAGTTCAGTTCCGTTATAGAGCACGCCACCCCATGTATTGTGGTTGGCATTGATGGCACCACGAAGGGTGACAACCATCTTCTTGCAACGAGGGAACTTCTGCATCATCTGCTGGCAGACAGAGATGAAGCTACTCTGATCAACATTGCCTCCGGTATTGGCTGCATCGAAGTTCTGTGGCTTGATACCAAATACTTTCTCGCAATCCTCCTCGTTACCAAGGATGATGTCGCTACCTGCAACCATCTCTGGCATCACCTCGGCTGCAGACTTGCCATAACGCCAAAGATTGCCACGATAGTTGATGTCGCACGATACGGTTACACCAAGTTCGTTGGCGGTCTTGATAGCCTTTAGGCATTCCTTGGCTGCATTCTCGCTGAGTGCAGGTGTAATGCCTGTCCAATGGAACCAAGTGGCACCCTTGAGGATCTCTTTCCAGTCGATGGAACTGTCCTGAACGGTTGCGATGGAACTGTCCTCACGATCATAATAGACCTTGGAAGGACGAGCATTGCTACCGGTCTCCAGATAGAGAATGCCCATGCGCTTGCCGCTTCGCAGGATGTGGTCAACACCCACCTTGTGTCCACGAAGATCCATGATGCAACGTTCTGCAATAGGATTATCTGGGAGACAAGTGATATAGTCGGTCTCGATGCCGTAATTAGCAAGCGATACAGCCACATTGGCTTCAGCACCCGCATAGCTGACATCGAACTTGTCGGTCTGTATGAGTTTGAGATAGTCAGGTGCACCAAGGCGCACCATGACTTCTCCGAATGTTACTACTTTTGCCATCTTATTTGTTTCCGTAAAGGTTCTTGTACATGATTTCTGCAATGGTGAAGTCATCTGGCCAATCGATGTCTAACGAATGAAGTTCGTCCATGATGTGGAGAAGTGGCTTCTGACCTATGCGGTTCTTCTGCTCGGTATAAACCTCACGCTTTGCAAGGAACATGGTGTGGTTGATTGGATAAAGAGCCTCCAAGTCCTGTGTGCGAGGCCAAGGGATGTCGGTAGTGTTATTGATGAGCTTGCCTTCGCGATTGAGGAGGAAGTTCTTCAACTCGGTTACACCTACCAATGAATCGTAGCCCTCGTCCAGCTTATCGAAGTACAGTTTGATACCGGCATCATACTGGTCGGCACCACAGAGTGGAGTGGTAACGTGACCCCAGAGGATGTGTTCGGCATCGGTTACGGTAGGCACATAGCAAATAAGGTCCTGCAGATTGGTGGTAGAAAGGCAGAGTTCGGTAGGACGCTCAATGATGCGAAGACGGCTGTCCTTGAACTTCTCAGCAACAGCCATACAGGTCTCATCGTTTGACGAGAAGATGATCTCGTCGATGAGTTTTGTCTCGAGCAACTGCTTAACCTTATTCTCTACCAAACCGCCCTCGATACCTGCGAAAGAACGTGTATTTTTGTTGATAACGCGCTCACTACCTTTGCGGGTAGGAAGATAGAACGCTACTTTCTCTTTAGCCATAAACTACTATTCATTATATTGATAATTCTATTTAATATAAAGCCTAACAATATCGCCAATGGGATATATATGTAAAAAGGACTTTGTCTAAGAGATATGTGGGTCAAGTAAATCTCAAGCGAATAAGTACCTAAGAACTGCAATGCAACAACAATCCAATTCAAGAAGACATTTTTCTGAAGTAGTTCAAAAAAATACGATAATACAAAGCACAACCCTGGTATTACAAATACAAAAGGCAAGTGATGCAAGGCAGTAACTCGTAAGAAGCTAGCATTAAAGTTACATGACAGATAAAGCTCTATAGCGAACACTACTACAGCCAGACAAATTAACACTGAAAGTACATACTTGCTGATAATGTGATCCTTGAATTTTAATATTTTTCCAACTAAACATCCCAGAATTAATATAGGTCCTCGTGAGAAAAACAGAATAACGGTTCCTCTACCTATATATACCAACCCTCCTACTATTATCAACATCAGAATAATCGCAATTATTGATATTTTTTTTATTCCATATTTGTTAGACAAGATAACAAATAAAGGGAAACACATGTAGAATAATAGTAGCGAAGGTACATACCAATCGTAAAATGGTTTTGTAATCCAGAAACCAAAGCATGATAATTGCCATATAACATCTGTCAACCCCTTCTGGTATATAAATGCGGAGATTATGATTACAAAATAATATGCCGGAATTATCCTTATAATACGTTTCTTATAATATTTAGTAATTTCTGTTTTTGTATCTAATCTATCATAATACGAATACGTTAATCCAAGACCTGATAGAAAAAAAAAGATATCAACACCAGCATGGCCAAGAGACCATAGTGCTTTGCCAACTGTTTCACAAGCTCCTAAGCCAAAGAAGTGATATGACATCACCCATAATAGAGCAAAGCCCATTAGCGTTGTTCTATACTTACTCAGAATAATTAAATCCATTATATAAATTGATATACTGAAACAATTTCGAGATCCTTATAAATTGATGGGGTGAGCGACTGAAGCTTCTTGCCCTTGGTCTCTGCATAAGCCTGGAAGATGGTCTTGTTCTCGTTGGTCAGATCTACTTCCTTCTCAGAGAGCACGTTGCCAGGGTAGCCGTCGTAACCTACCACATAGATGTCGCCATCGGTTAGATTGAGTGCCAACTGAAGAGCAATGGTGGTAACGGAATCCTTGAACTGGTTGGTGAAGCAAATCTCAGTCAGCTCAACGGTATGACTCTCGGCATAAGCTGGAACCTCTGTACCCATAGTACGAGGATAAGGAGGCAGAACGCAAGTGCCATTGAAGCGGTCGGCACCTACATTGGCAGTCAGACGACGACCTTCGTTACCCACCAAGGTATAGAAGATAGGAGCCTTGATGTCCTGATATGCCTTTGTCTGACGAGCAGTAGCAAATACAACGGCTACATTCTGCTCGTTTGCGATAAACTCCTTTATACCATCCATGTGCTCAATGCTGCTATTGCCACCACCAATGACAAGCACCTTGTCGAACTTCTTGTCGATCTGCAGGTGTGGGTATTTTGCATTATCAACGGTATTATTCTTGCGGTTGTTGAGCGCACGTACGATACTGTTGAACGAATATACTCGATTGGTCACCCAATCCATAACTTCCTTCTGAGGAATGCGGTTGGCACCTGCAAGCATGTAAGGCAGATTAGTGCCCCACTGGTACTTGTTCATGAGAGGAGTGAAGGCTGAAACCACATCGCCAAGGACATTGAAGTCCACCTCGAGACCCTCGTGAACGTTGAGATATGTGAGGAGCAATTCTGTCTTTGCATTACCGGCTCCACGACCCATACCCAATACGGTTACATCCACATAGTCGCATCCGAGTTTCATGGCTGTGAGCGAGTTGATAAGACCCATCTCCAGATTGTTATGGCCATGGAAACCAATAGGACAAATTGTCTGAGTGCGAACCTCCTTAACGATAGCAGTAAGATCCTCAGGAGTGATTCCACCAAAACTATCCACCATACAGAAGAGGTCGGCAAACGAATCCAGCACACTCAATTTCTTGAGGAAGTCCGGATATTCTGTCATCCACTTGCTCATATACATTACGTTGAAGCCTACCTCGAAGCCCATTGCCTTAACAGCCTTGGCGAGCACAACAGCACGATCGAAATTCTTAGGGTCGATAGCGATACGAACCATATCAACAAGACTCACGATAGGACCAAGAAGCGAGTTAAGATCCTCCGGACAGGTACTCTTCTCGTTGAGCATGACATCCAGTTTCTTTGTGCACGTCTGACGGATGTGCTTCAGTACACTAACCGGGCAATAACCAAATTTGCCCAAGTAATCTCCTGAAGGGTTATTGCGGTATCCGAGCTCCAAATAATCAATTGGAAGCGCGTTCATTGCCTTGATGTAGGCATCCACAATTTCTGAATCGAAATCCCAATTCGTGTAGTAACCACCATCACGAAGGGTTGCGTCTAATATTTTTGTCATAATTACTATTATTTACTTTCTAATGCCATAAAAGCACGAATCCATGTTAACTCTGTAAATTTTTCAAACAGAATATCTTTATTGTTTTTACATTGACATATCTCACCCTCACGATCGCCAGATATTAGAGAAGACACGCAACCATTAAGCGAATCTACAGTATATGAGCATTTTATATAATTTACCCCATCCAATTCAGCAAACTCATATGCAGAAACAACCACCTTACCATAAGACAACGCTTCTAGTATTTTTGATGGGAAATTATATTGATTAACAGGTTGTGAGAGATCTGATAAACTAAGTATAAAATCTGTAGCGTGGAACAAATCCAAGTAATCTTCATATTTTTCAAAGAAACCCTTATAAATAATATTTGAATACTTTGAGGTGTACTCACGAACCACCGGTTCCATATCTTTTGAAATACTACCAGATAAATATAAAGTTGCTTCAGGAATGTCCTTAAATGCACTCATGGCCAATTCCAATCCATTATTATTGTTTAAGCAACCAGATAATAAGAAGGTTTTATTCCCATGAAATTTATCAATTACGCCATTCAGTTTTTCTGCTTTTATTATTCCGGGTATATTGATCTGATTTTTATTTAGCCCCATACAACGCGCAGATAAAGATAAAACACCATCGGCCTTTTTTATGCAATGCATAAAAATTTTTCCTCTAATACCCTTATTACTATTGGGATTGAAATCAGCTAGCAAAATGAAAACCTTCTTATGGGTAAATATTCGTAACAGCTCAAAAGATATGGCTCCAATCTCATCAATATTATAATACCATATATTATTCTCGCGTGCACTTGATATTGTCTTTACAAGCCATAAATTCTCATATATATTATCAAGTATCTTACCCACTAGATGTCTTGTAGAACGACGATGGGCATAATACTGGATGCCAGTATCTTGCTCATAGTGAGATTTGAACGTAGAATCGACATATACGGGAGGGATAGACAAAATCTTTGAAAAATAACCAGTGGAAATAATGTTTCTGCTAAAATTTGTAGCAGCTTGAGATGTATTATATCGCTTTACATCTCCTAATGGCACAATGCCAGGTAGATATATACTATTGCTCATAAAAAAAATGCAGGTTTAAAATAACGCAGGATACCAGATTCTATACATTTAATACATCTATGAAATTGTTGTAATCTGAAAATGAATTGGCATTCTCTTTCAACCATTCTACAGGTTTGTCCCACCATTTTGAATTTTCAATATTTGAAATTTCAGTGGGTGTAAACCGATATCTTATTATTCTTGCCGGCACACCCCCTACAATGGCAAATGGTGGAATATCTTTAGTAACCACAGCTCCTGCTGCAACAATAGCCCCATTCCCAATAGTAATACCTCCAATTATAATAACATTCTGGCCAATCCAAACATCACTGCCAATAATCACTGTACGACCATTAATCGATAAATGTTCTTTAAACTTCGTTTTCGTGACAAAAGTCTCACCGCACTGCATTTCCATACTATGAAATACAGGACTTGTCGAAATGAATCCACTGGAAGGGTGCGTAGCAGAAATCACTGTGACATTAGCAGCAATGCTGCAAAAAGAGCCGATACTACAATTATCCAGCTTACTATCATGGTTGATGTAGCTATATCTACCTATACTAGTATTATTTATGCTCACGCCATCATTTACTTTTACAAAACAATCGAATTTCGAATCATTGTTAAATCGGACGTTATGAGAAATAAAGATATTATTACTCTTGTAGAGTAATCGCTTGTAGTTTCGCCAAATTCTAACTAAAAACTGACGGATAGGGTTATTGTATGATATCATTATACTATCTTTTTCGTTCAAAGGCATCGATAAAGGAATCCTTGGTGCAATTTAATATTTTACACCCAGTATAATCAGAGTATGCTCGAATCTTCCAGTATGTTTCAAACATATATGCATAAGCAAGTAAACACTTATGTAAAGGATAATCCTGCCCATCCTGGATATCGGAAAATCTGCGATAATCAACCTTTCCCTTGTCGAAAAAATGTGAGTTATATAGACACACATCATTGTCACTATTAACAAAAAGATCCTTGGTCCAAGAATGTTCAACCCCATACAATTCTATTTTTTTATAACCCATCCACATACCCACCATTATTGCTGCATTAATAACGTTACGGATATGTGGAACTGCAAGTTGTCTGTCATACAACTTAAATCCTATATTATCGAAGCCCTCGAAGGGTTCTTGTGTATAGAAAACTGTGGTAATCATTTGATTCGTTACCAATTTGTCAACTCCAGAACCATAAGGCGTTAACAATAGCATTGGCCATTGCGTTTTTTCATTAATCTTTTCAAGAATGCTTTTCCCTTCTGCATGATCAAAGAAATGCGGATCCGCCAATATATAATAGGATGGTCTAATATCGGTATAATTCTCTGCCAATACATGTCGATTTACCACCATGTATTTTATAGAATCATCGCTTATCAAACATTCACCTTTTAAGGAATTACCATTGCCACAGATTCTCAACAAACTATTCGAAGAACCGCTCTCGGTTGGCATTTTTTTTATTTTATATTTAAAAACGCACAAAAAAACCCACAAAAGACTATATAAGGTTTGTGCAGATTTCTGCACAAACGTTTTAATTTCAGAAAGAACCATATATAAAGTTTATCGATCTAATAAATCAAATGTATTTCTATTTATATCTACTCCGAGTATAGAATGGCCTCGGACGTATACCTTTCCATCAATAGCATCTTGGCACAACACCGTTTTGTACGGATAGTCTTCGTAGTATCTTCGCGTAAAGCCAGCAAAACCCCAGAACAAATATAAAAATACTGAAAATCTGACACACCTCTTTTTAATATCTAAGTCTAACTTTGTTAATAGTGACACAGCCAAAATTGGAACGACAAATAGGTAGTAAGATAACCTGATAAAATTGAATACACTACAAAAAGCTATTACGTAAACAATGTACCAATAGTAGTATCTATAAACCGTATCATAAAGTTGGTTATTTGTTTTTGAAGTCTTGTACAAATAGAACGGTAAATAATACATTATCGATTGGAATAACAATCCCAGACCTGTATTGATATCTTGCAAACTACCTGCTTCAAGAGCCTCGCGATTTCTGTAGTTAATCAAGTTTGTAAAATCTACAATATAAGAAGAGCTTAACCAATTAAATAAATAAGCCAACGAAACACCTAATATAGAGACACTGAGTGTAATGTCCTTATTCTTTGCCCATCTCAAAAATGGATATAACAGAAGGGCAAAAATCATTGACGTGTGAATAGTGGCTCCGATAATAACAATTGGAATATAACGCCAAAAATTGCCTTTACAAATATAATTGCGATATCCATACATAAACAATGCTATGCAGATTGCTTGGCGCACAACATTATCGTAATAATTAATATAGTTGAACAATATGAAGACTAAAGTTCCTATAATTACGACATCATACCTTTTTAACTCCTGATACAATAAATAGTACAAGAAAAAAATATAACTAGCAAATAATAAGACCCAACCATAAGGTAGAAAGCCAAATAACCACTCTAAAACCACATATCCAACTTCACTACCTTTGTTAGTGAGAAGAATAGAGAGATCCGAAAATGCCCCGACAGCAATTTGTGAAAATATTCCTTCGTTCTTTACATCATAATATTCTTGCAAATAGGGCGCATAATCTGTGACCATGTCATACCTAAACATGCATAATACAGTAAGAACTAAAAATGGGACATATTCATACTTTTTACTATTCTTAAAAGTAAAGCACAAAAATGGTAGTACAATAATATATAATATCCAAGCTGGCATAACCTTATATTATTTTATCACAAAACTCCCTTACACATCCTTCACCACCTTTCTTGGTCATGAGCTTGATCCCTGGGATTGATTTTACTTTATCGTTTGCATCTGAAGGACAAGCTGCCAGTCCCACGGCAGATAGAAGTTCGATACAATTTACATCGTCACCAATATAGGCAACTTCCTGCATGGAAATACCCATTTCGTCAGCTATCTCCTGTGCTACGGCCAGTTTGCCACCATTCTTTTTTCCCTGGCGTAGGTAGTCGAGCTTCAGTTTTTCTGCACGTCTCTGATTGAGCTGACGATCCTCGCTGGTGATGATACCTACCTTTATACCTTTCTCGCGAAGCATTGCCATACCCATACCGTCACGAGTGTTGAACTTCTTGAGCTCGTCACCATTCTCGCTATAGTACATACCGCCATCAGTAAGGGTGCCATCTATATCGGTCAGGAAAAGCTTGATGGATGAAGCGCTTGCTGACTGATGAGCCAATACGTGCTTGCGCATGAGGTTTTCGAGAATGATCCAATCATCTGGTTCGTCAATCTCGGTTGCAGTATATTCGGGCATTTCATAAACACCAATCTTTCCACCAAGACGGTTGCCATTACCAAGGATATTTTTTACTGTATTGATATAGAAAGCACCATTCTCCATCAGCATACCATTGAAGTTCTGACGACGAGGACGATTCATATAGTCATAGTTCATGCTGGTGCCATCTTCGTTCCAGAAGAAACGGTAACTGCGAACGCAAGTCAGTATGCTGTCATATCCTACCTTAGCATACATTTGAAGGGCTTCAGTAAAATGAATGGTCTCGGTAAGTGGAGAGGTTGCCTGAACCAGCATGAAGATATTGTCCTCCGAGAGATTAGCATAATGTATGTACTCCAACATTACACTCTCTGTAGATGCAGTATCACACGCATTCTCTGCAGAACGACGATAAAGATGAGTCTTCTTGTAGTTCTGCTTCTCTACGGTCTGCCAAATGTCGTCGGAATCAGTTGCAACAATTACCTCGTCAACTTCAGGACAATTCTCGAGGGCTTCAATGTTCCAACATACGAGAGGTTTGCCACAGAATGGCTTGATATTCTTGAGAGGGATAGACTTGCTACCACCACGAACTGGGATAAATGCTATTGTTTTCATATTGTTAAATTTTAATTTCTACCATAAATATCCTCGTAACGAACGATGTCATCCTCTCCGAGGTAATCTCCAATTTGTACTTCAGTAATAATCAGATTCTCTACTGCATCTGTATTTGTCAGACGATGTTTGGATCCCATTGGAATGAAGAGCGAGCTACCACACGATACATTGATGATGGATTTTTCAATCTCAACCGTACCGGTACCATGGGCTACAATCCAATGCTCTTCTCTGCGATTATGCGACTGAAGGCTTAATTGCTGTCCAGGTTTTACGCTAATTATCTTAGATTGGAAGTATTCGTTGAGTACGGTTGTCTTATAGAAGCCCCAAGGATGCTGGAATATCTCATGATCTACTACAGTATCATCCAAGGTGCTGAAATCAAAATTGATATCAGCATGCACATCTTGAAGCAGGAGAGCATGAAGTTGTGTTTTAGTAAGAACGTTAACCAACTCACCTGCCTCATTCAATATAGGAAAGAATTTGATGGCTTTGTTTTTGAATAACTCGATAGCATCAGATATGTCGTTTGAGGTACTCAAAGAAGTAAACTTGCGAACAACATATTCGGTGATTGTGTTATCAGTAGTTGCGCCCGAAATAAATGCTCTACGAATATCGCCATCGGTGATAACACCAATCACTTTATTGTCAGAATTTTATTACTACAAAGAAACCCTTCGTATTCTCGTTGATTGCCTTAAGTGCATCAAGAATGGAGATATTCTCCTGAATGCTATACATGTTAATACTGTTGTTCATTGTGATTTTCGATTTTGTTTATTGTTTGGACTGGTAGGTGGTATCGCACCACAGCAATTGCCCACTTGTGATACCAGCCATTAGTTATTAGAAGCCCTTAACCTGGTTCTTCTTCAGTTTGTTGCGCTGAACCATCTCGATGTCGAGAATATCGCTCTGCTTGTAGGTGAGTGCCTTTGTAACTGCGCGACAGTCACGACAAAGCTTGCGTACGCCATCAGGCTCAAGAGAAGCTGCATGGTCGGTACCCTTCCAAGTACGGTCGAGAGTGTAGTGGCGCTCTACCCACTCAGCCCCCAGAGCAACAGCTGCTGCATCAACAGCAATTCCGAGGTGGTGACCAGAGAAGCCGATAGCCTTCACGCGATCAGCATAAGCCTGACGCATACGAGTGAGCTCAAGCAAGCAGATATCCTCGAAAGGAACAGGATAGCCGGAAGTACAATTGTAGAGAACTACATCCTTTGCACGACCGTTCTGCTCGAAGAAGCTAACAATCTCTTCTTCCTCCTCCTTTGTGGTCATACCGAACGACAGGTGAATCTCGCCACCGAAGTTGTCGCAAAGGTACTGAAGCATAGGCTTGTTGAGGTTGCATGCTGAAGGAATCTTGATGAGCTTAGGCTGAAGGGTGGTAATCTCCTTTGCTGAAGTTACATCCCAAACAGAAGTAGAATACTCGATACCGAACTCATTACACCACTCCTGAAGCTGACGATGCTGGTCGAGTGTAAACTCGAGGAACTCACGATGTGCTCCATAGGTAGGACCGTATGAGTTAGCGGAATTAGGGTGAGGAGCATTGTACTCTTCAGGTGTAAGAAGCTCTGTATTACAACGCTTCTGGAACTTTACTACGTCTGCCTTGCAATAGGTAGCAGCAGTCATGATTAACTCTTTGGCGATGTTCATGTCGCCCTTGTGGTTGCAGCCGATTTCTGCAATGATTTTTGGTGCGTTCATTGTAATAAAAATTAATTATTTAACAAGTTTGTTCTTTATCATTGTAATTAATATTTTTCTATCATTCTTATCCACCCCAATCACAAGAATGCTACAAATAGAAAGTACAACAACCATAATTGTCGTAGCAAATATTCTAATTAAAGATGGCGAAAACATCCTTGCAAAATAGTATGATGAAGTCATCACAATACATGTTACCAATATTTCTCTAAACAACACATTTGACAAAAATGTTTTTATATTTAGGCCAGAGACTTTTTTTGAAACAATCAGTAATGAGACTACGTAGAAAAAAGAAAATATCGCTTGGATATAGTATGGAATAAGAGGGTCTTCTGAATTAAACTTTAAAATTACATAGGCTACAGGTACATTTAATAGCAGTACCGAACTGCTAAATATCTGATACCATTTGATCTGGTTCATGGCCTGAAATACACCTATCAGTTGATTTGTAGCAGTCTCCATAAGAAGACATACCAAAAATAATCTTGAAATATTTACAGTATATTGAGGAACTTCTGTTAGCCATATGTTAAGAACACTTGGCATCTCAATTATAGCAGCAATCGCAACCATCATTACAAGATAATATGCTAATACACTAGATCGAAACGTTAATGTCCACATCTGCTGGATCTGACCAGAGGCATAATACTTTGTAATTTGTGGTCTTGAAGCGACATATAGGTTTGAGACAAACTGCTCCACAATACCACTTATCTGAGATGCAATTGCATGTGCTGCATTTAAAAGGGTGCCAAAAAACAAGTTCATTAATATATTCAAACCTTGGCGTCGCAGTACCATTGCGATAGCACCAATCATATTGAATCCCGAATAGGTTAACATATTTTTCCCTAATTCTCCATCAAAAGTCCACTTGTATTGTTTGCATTCTTCAAATTTGAGGTGGCAATAGACCTGATAGAATACTCTTTCAATAATGGATACTAGAAGCATCAATAATGCATACGTTATTAGATGATCGTACCCTATAAATTGGAGTGAAATGACAGAAAGAAGTTTTAATAATGAAGACCCTATACTGATGTATGCAAAAATATCCATTTTCTCGTGTGCAATAACAACAGCATTATAAGGTACAGATATCAGTCCAATAATAAAAGATATAATTGAGAACTGAAATACTATATGAGCGGCTAATGTTCTACCTTCAGGTATTTGCATCTTATATTCAATAAACCAAATACCTATGACCTCAAAAATAAATATCGTAGCTAAGGACATGACATTATAAATAGTTAGTGTAGTGTTAAACAAACTAACCATCTTGTCCTTGTTGCCTTCTCCAATAGCAAAAGCAAAAAATCTCTGAGCTCCAGAAGCCATCGAAGAACCCACAAAAGAGAATAGGGCCGTAAAACCGCCAATGACACTGTACAGGCCGTAGTCATCAACCCCAAGCGTTCTCAATACTATCGGAACAGCATAAAGCTGTAAAGCTATAGTCAAAAACATTCTACAATATAGAGCAACAGTGTTTTTGGCTATACGTTTGTTATTTGTAGTTACATTATTATTTTCTGACATTTGATTTTTTTTGTTTAATTATTACTGGCAGGTGGTATCGAACCACTAATAACACCTGTGCTGCCAGTAAAAAAGGAGTGTTTCACCAGAAAAAGAAAAATTATTGCGAGTAATCACCATTTATAGGATTCGCACTCCTTATTGTATAAGAAAAAGAAGACGTGCTTCACATCACATACTAAGTTTTTTGTGCGGAGTAATCATCGGATGCGATGATCCACACGCCTTTTATGATTCTTGATGAACGATTAAGGATAAGTGATTATTTCACGATACCTTTCTCGAGGTATTCAGCAAGGTTCATGCGAACCTCCGATGCAACCGCATCTGCTTTGACTTTGGCCATATCGTGTTTAACCATCAGTTCTACCAACTGCTCAAAGCTTGTAGTCATAGGATTCCAACCCAACTCATTCTTTGCTTTTGTGGGATCGCCCTACAAATTCACAACGTCTGTAGGACGATAGAAGTCCTCTGAAACTGCAACGACTACCTTGCCGGTAGCAACGTCGATACCCTTCTCGTTGACGTCTTCACCCTCCCAACGGAGTTCGATGCCGGCATGATGGAAGGCGAGCTGAGCAAATTCGCGAACGGTATGCTGAACGCCTGTTGCAATGACGAAGTCCTCGGGAGTGTCGTTCAGGAGGATGAGCCACATGCACTCTACATAGTCCTTGGCATACCCCCAGTCACGAAGGCTGTCGAGGTTACCGAGGGTAAGCGTCCAATTTTCACGTTAGTTATTTGGAAACCCTTTATTCACCGCACGTTTGCACGCACAAGACAAATAAAGGTCATTATATTTTAGATTTTTTAATTGATTTTGCCCAGTATGGCAGGGGTCAGATTCTCAAAATCCGTACGTCCTTCCATAAAAGCAGTTAAATACTGCTTCAAGAATTGGTAGAATGACAGTGCACCAATTTTACATGTACCAATAAAGGTATGATAAACCGTCAAGGTTTCAGCACCTTTATGACTGCCAAAAGCCATTTTGTTCTTATGCTCAATCGTCAGGGTACGAATTGAGCGTTCAGCTATAGAATTATCAATAGATTAGTATGCCACAAAAATAGAAGTTCAATGGGTTGAGTTTATTTTTAATAAGATATCAGATATCAGTTGTGCATTCAAGGTTTTATCCAAAACCTCATACTTAGAGCACTTGCTCTTGTACTCCGGCACAATTTCTTTCATTATCTTCACAATAGCCATATCATCGAACGAACGGGATGCTTCCAGTAAACGAATTTCGTTTTGGCTTGCAGTCTCGTAATCGTATTCACGAACGTTGGCAATCATAATCTTGGGGTGGTGTGTAGGCTTTGTTTGCTCTTCATCGTTCAGCACCTCCTCGAAAAGTTTCTCACCTTCACGAAGTCCGGTGAACTTTATTTCAATATCCTTAGCGCCGGAAAGACTGATCATGCGTGAAGCAAGTTGAGTAATCTTTACCGGTTCACCCATGTCGAAAACAAAAATTTCGCCACCTTTCCCCATGGTACCAGCCTCCAGCACGAGCTTACAAGCCTCAGGAATCAGCATAAAGAAGCGAGTGATGTCAGGATGCGTAACGGTAAGCGGACCGCCCCTCTTTATCTGTTCACGGAACAGAGGAATTACCGAGCCATTGCTTCCCAATACATTACCGAAACGAGTGGTTACAAACTGAGTAACTCCCTTCACCTTACCCTCGACAATAGCCTTATTGAGAGACTGACAGTAAATCTCGCAGATTCGCTTTGAGCAACCCATTACATTGGTTGGGTTCACCGCCTTATCGGTTGAGATCATCACAAACTTCTTGGTGCCGTACTTCACTGCAAGGTCTGCAATTATACGTGTACCATAGATATTGTTCTGAACAGCAATGCCCGGGTTGTTCTCCATCATAGGCACATGCTTGTAGGCAGCTGCATGGAACACGTAATCCGGATGATGCGCAGCAAAGATCTTCTCCATGTGTTTCTTATTAGCAATGCTGGAGACAATGGTTTCGCTCTCAATGTCACCGAATTCACGAGCCATCATCAGACGTACAGTATGCATAGGGGTCTCTGCCTGATCAATAAGAATCATCTTCGCAGGCTTGTATACCGCCACCTGACGAATCATCTCACTGCCAATGGAACCGGCAGCACCCGTGATAAGAATCTTCTTACCGGTGAGCAATGCACCAATGGCATCCATATTCACCTCAATCTTATCACGTGGGAGGAGGTCTTCAATGTCCACTTCCTTGAGGTTCTGAGTAGTCAAAGGAGTCTTACCATCCCACTCCTCTGCTGCAGAAGGCATCATTATTTTGATATCGGCAGCAAGGAATTCATCGATCATGTCTGCATTCTTGCGGAATATATCACTTTTTAGCGGAGAAACGAGGAGCACTTTAACGCCCATCTGCTTCAAATCCTCAGCAATACCATTGCCATTTAAGAGAACCTTCTTACCTAGCAAGTAAGTATTCTTCATTTCCACGCCATCTGAGATAAAAGCCACCAGACGGTATTTCTTTACCTTTACGTTTATGATGCTGAAAGCAATGCTAATACCACCAGCCTTGGTTCCATAGATGGCAACAGGCGTTGCATTCTCTGCACGGAAACCATCAAACATGCGCTTAACAGCAACACGTTCCAACCACATCAAGAATGTAGAGACAAAGAACATGGCACAAATGCCCAAAAGATCGGGCATATTGATACCCTTGACAGATTCCAGTGCCAAAGAGGCAATGTAGGTAAGCACTGATCCTGTAAATGTGGCAGAAGCTACATGCTGCAGGTCTATAAAAGATGAATAACGGATAATACCGGCGTAGGTACGAAATAGCCGAAACGCTACAGCATAAAGCACGATGCTGATTATTATGCCATTTGTCATTGTCCAGAATGACTGAGCAAATTCTAAACCTCCAACTTCAAGATACTTTGCAACGTATCCGGAGAACATTACAATAATACAATCTAAGGCAAGAACCCCCCAATAGGGAAGTGCTTTCTTAGAGAAATACCAATTGGTGATTTTTGGAATCATTTTTATAGATTTAAATAGTTAAGATGACAGAAGGCTCAAGTACTTCAATTATACAAAAATCGACACAAAATATTATTTTGCTAATGTTACAATCAAAGAAGCAACTCCAATTACAACTGAAGCTACAGAGATAAGTATACTGGTGGCACTACCAACATCAGAACCTTTGGCTTTAGCCTGATTGGGTTCTACATAAACAACATCGCCTTGCTGCAAATAAAAATAGGGTGAGAATATCAGGTTTTTATCGTTCAAATTGAGGGTAACGATGTTTTTTTGTCCATCTGGCAATTCACGAAGTATCTTAACTACATCTCTGCGGCCATAGATTGTTAAGTCTCCTGCCATGGAGAGTGCCTGAAGCACATTAATCTTTTCATCGGACAAAGTGAAGGCTCCCGGACGAGCAACTTCGCCCAGTACAGATATTTTATAATCGGCAAAACGAACGGTTACAACAATATCTCCTTTTAAATACGGTCTAAGCTTTTGAGTAATTTCTTTTGTTACAGCATTGGTGGATTGATTAACAACTGCTAATTTACCTAATACAGGAAAATCGATGGTTCCTTTATTATCAACCAAATAATTTTGTAATGTTGCTGTCCCATAAGTTTGATTTGAATTAGAAGGAACAGAAGTCAGTATATTAAAAGGAAAATAGGTTTCAGCATCCTCGGAACCACTTACCACAATACGCAGTAAATCGTTCGGTTTGATGGTAGCATTAAAGGGTTGTGAACTTTGAGCCAGTTGATCGGGTGTTAGTGATTCGGCTCCTTCCAGATAGGCGATATTTTTTGCAGATTTACATGCAGAAAAGAGTAGTATTACTGCGAAGAGCAGTAAATAGCGATAGTTTTGTCTGTTCATTAGCGTTTCGAATCGGTTGTGTTATGATGCAACAAGGTTCGTCACTAACATAACCGTAGCAACGAATTTCCTGTTTTTTTCTTAATCCGCCGCAAAGGTAAAAACATTTTTTGATTATTAAAAACATTTTAACTGTAAATGATATTTAATTTCTATTACTTTTTAGTTTCAATAACGTTTTTAGTATTATTTTGTTAAACAAAACATTGAATATTAATCAATTAGTAATATCAGAGAATAAAATTGAAATTTATACATTTTAATTTTTATATACTATGCTAATGGAAAAAATATATAAATTTAATTACCTGGCAACGGTTACAATCAGGGAGGCTACACCGATAACCACGGACACCACGGAGAATACAATATTAGTGGCGGCTCCTACTCCAGCTCCCTTGGCTTTGGTTTTATTGGGCTCTACATAAACCACATCGCCCTGACGGAGGTAATAGAAGGGTGAAAAGATGAGGTTACGGTCGTTGAGATTGAGGGTGGTGATGGTTTTACTGCCATCGGACTCTTCGCGCAGAATCTTTACCACATCTCTCCGGCCATAGAGGGTGAGGTCTCCTGCCAGGGAAAGAGCTTGCAGGATACTGATTTTTTCATCTGGCACCAGATAAACACCGGGCTGGTTGACTTCGCCCAGCACGGATATTTTATAATTGACAAAGCGTACGGTGACTACGAGGTCTGCCTTGAGGTAGTCTTTAAGCTTTTCGGTAATCATCTGTTTTACCTGATCGGTGGTGGAATTAACTACATAGAGTTTTCCCAGCACGGGGAAGTTGATGGTGCCACGGGTATCTACCAGGTAGCTTTGCAGCGAAGCAGTGGCCTGGGTGGCATTATCGTTATAGGGTACTGAAGTTAACAGATTGAAGGGCATATAGGTATCGGGATCTTCGGCTCCACTTACAATGATGCGCAACATATCGTTGGGTTTTATCTTTGCACTATAGGGTTGTGCACTTCGTTGCAGTTGTGCATCGGTAAGGTTCTCTACGCCTTGCAGGTAGGCCACGTTCTTTGCTGACCGACATCCACTTACGATGGCTGCCATGAGCAGGAGGGTGATTATTTTAATAATGTTTTTCATTTGACTGTGTGCTTTGTTAAATAAACATTCGGACTGTTATTTTAGTTCATTTTCCTTAAAATTTTATTCAGACTGGATGAATTAATAAATTAATTTATTTTATTTGGGGATTATTTGATAAAATGTTTATCTTTGTGACCATTGAAAAGGCTTAATAATCTAACATTAATAATTTACTCTATAACAGACTAAACATGAAAAAACAACTCTCTGCTTTGCTTGTAGCACTTATGTTGATAAGCGGAGCTGCCTTTGCTCAACAGGCGAAACACTCGTTTGCCATAAAGGACGGTAACTTTCTGTATGACGGCAAACCGACTCAGATTCACTCGGGAGAAATGCACTTTGCACGTGTGCCGGCTCCGTACTGGCGCCACCGATTACAGATGATGAAGGCCATGGGGCTGAACGCGGTGGCTAGTTATGTGTTCTGGAACTACCACGAAACGGCTCCGGGGGTGTGGGACTTTAAAACGGGTAACCGCAATATACGTGAGTTTATTAAGACTGCAGGGGAAGTGGGACTGATGGTGATTCTGCGCCCTGGTCCGTATGCTTGTGCGGAATGGGAATTCGGTGGCTACCCGTGGTGGCTGCAAAAGACTCCGGGACTGGTGATTCGCACGGACAACAAGCAGTTCCTGGATTCGTGCAAGGTGTACATTAACAAGCTGGCCAACGAGGTGCGCGACTTGCAGATTACGAAGGGTGGCCCGGTGGTAATGGTGCAGGCTGAGAACGAATTCGGATCTTACGTAGCACAGCGTCCGGATATTCCGCTGGAGACTCACAAGAAGTATAGTGCGGCCATTCGCCAGCAGTTGCTTGATGCTGGCTTCGACATTCCGATGTTTACATCGGACGGTAGCTGGCTGTTTAAAGGGGGTGCCATTGAGGGTGCGCTGCCTACTGCCAATGGTGAGGATAACATAAAGAACCTGAAGAAGGTGGTGGATGAGTTTAACGGTGGCAAGGGTCCGTACATGGTGGCTGAGTTCTACCCGGGATGGCTGGACCACTGGGCTGAACCGTTCCAGAAGGTATCTGCCGAGAATGTGGCGAAACAGACTAAAAAGTACCTGGATAATGGGGTGAGCTTTAACTTTTACATGGTGCACGGGGGGACTAACTTTGGATTTACCGCGGGTGCCAACTATAGCACAAAGAAGAATATTCAGCCGGACATAACCAGTTATGATTATGATGCGCCGATAAGTGAAGCGGGATGGGTAACGCCGAAGTACACTGCCATACGCGACCTGATGAAGCAGTATGTGAAGTATGAGGTACCTGCCATACCTGCTCAGATTCCGGTGATTGAGATTCCTGAAATAAAGCTTGCCAAAACAGTGAACCTGATGGACGTGGTGAGCAAGATGGAGCCGGTGGAAAACGACACGGTGATGACTTTTGAGGATTTGAATCAGGGTCACGGGTATGTGTTGTATCGCCGTCATTTTAATCAGCCTATCAATGGCGAGCTGAAGATTAAGGGTATTCGCGACTTTGCCACTGTATACATTAACGGCAAAAAGGTGGGTGAGCTGAACCGTGTATTCGAGAAGGACAGCATGAATATTGATGTGCCTTTTAACAGCACACTGGATATTTTGGTAGAGAACCTGGGACGTATAAACTACGGTGCTCAGATAACTGATAACCTAAAGGGTATCACTACTCCGGTAACCATTAACGGCATTGAGATAACCGGCAACTGGGAGATGTACAAGCTACCAATGAGCGAAATGCCTGACTTAAAGGCTTACACAACAAGTTACACTGCCGGACAACCTGTGATTTACGAAGGTGAGTTTAAGGTGAGCAAACCAGGTGATACTTTCCTTGACATGGAGAAATGGGGCAAGGGCATTGTGTTTGTGAATGGTTTTAACCTTGGTCGTTATTGGAAAGTCGGTCCGCAACAAACGCTTTACCTTCCGGGATGCCTTTTGAAAAAGGGTGTTAATAAGATTGTTGTTTTTGAACAACTGAATGATGTTAGGCAGGGTTCACTTTCAGGAGTGAAGGTTCCTGTTCTTGATAAAGTTATTAAATAGCCTTTTCTTTTTGCTTGATCAAAAAAAAACAAAAAATCAAGGCTGCACGAATTTTACTAAAATCAGGGGATGCTGAGCTAAAGAAAAAGAACTCGCTGCGCTCAAACAGCTTTTTCTTTTTAACGCTCTTCATCCCCTGATTTCTTAACGTAAAACTCATGAGGCCAATCCTGTTGGTACTTGAGCGAGCTACTGCTTTGGACCAATTAGCATTGCTTCGCTCGCTGCCACTTTGTGGCGGTTCTTTTCATCCAGATTAGTAACCCTTTTTCTACGAATATATTTGAAGGATAGCGAAGCAAAACACGATGAAAAGCTGAACGAAGAAAAGGCTACCCAACAAAGAAACAATGCCAAAGCAAAATAACAAAGCCAAGAAAAAAAGAACCGTCACGAAGAGACAAGCCAAGCGGAGCAAAGCTAATTAGTCCCCACCCCCACCTAAGCGATGGCGAAGCCGAGCCCATCCCTAAAGCCGAGCGAAGCAACGGCTACACGCTCCACAACCGCAGCACACTCAGAAACCAACAGGACCGGCCTCTTTTTTTTTGCGTGAAGAAATCGGGAGGTTTGTAGCGTAAAGAAGGGGCTGTTGTTTGAGCGAAGCGAGTTTCAGCACCTTCCGCTACAAGCCTCTCGATTTTAGCAAAAAAAATGCAGCCTTGACCTTTTGTTTCTTTTCCGTCAAGGGAAAAGAAAAGGACAGTTGCTCTCAAACCAAAAAGAACCAAGCTTATGGAAAAAACCCAAAAGAAAAAGAGATTTAAAAATAAATAATGCTGCTGAACTTCAGCCGATCAAGCTCCACTATCATACTCCCCCAGGTGAGCCCAACACCAAAACCGGCAAGACAGGTTTTGTATCGGTTTGTCAAGAGCTTATCTCCCAGGTTATAGGTAATGGCTGTGGGGATGGATACACCACTGGCATTACCGAAATCGCCAACAACGTTGCTTGGCATTTTCTCGCGCGGCACTTCCAGACGGTCCGCCAGTTTATTGAGCATGAAACGGTTGGGCTGATGGAACATGTAATAGTCTATCTCGTCTTTGGTTACTCCGGCTGCTTCGAGGATATCTTCTATCATTGGTGGCACTTCTGTTTGCATAAAGTTGAAGACGGCATCGCCTTTCATCACGAGGTTATCTTTTGAGCGGAGATTGCCATCGATATCCTCTTCCATAACGGCTGTTTCGGGTGTTGAGGGCTGACGGAATCCTCCGGCAGGAATGATGAGGGCATCATAACGGGTGCCATCCATCTTGATGTTACAGTGGATAGTTTCGTCACTATCGCTCTTTTCTACAATGGTTATGGATGCAGCATCGCCAATAAGCGGGTTGCTGTTATGATCTTTTTTGGAGACTTTACGACTGAGGATATCAGCATTGAGCAGTGCCACTTTGTTGATGGCAGGCTGATCGAGCAAAAGGAAAGACTGAATGAGTCCGATGATGTACCCCGAGCATCCCTGGTTGATATCCATGCAGATGATATCCTGCTTCAGCCCCGCACGACCTTGAATAACGCTGCTGGTTGGCGGCATGAAATAATCGGGTGACTGGGTGACCAGCACCAAGGCATCGATATCATCTTTTGCAAGCAGCTGCTGATTAAAAAGGTACTCGAGACCAAAGGTGCAGAGATCGGACACGGATACGCCGTCCTCTACAATATGGTGTTTATTGTATCCCATGGTGACCTTCAGCTTCAGGGCTTTTGACTCGGAGAAATGGTAATTGCTCATTTCGTCCTCGAACTTAACTTCATTCTTAGGCAGGACAGTAAGAATGCCGGTTATCTTTTTGTGCTTAAATGTGAGGTTCATGCTTTTGCTCCGTTTTTGATTAACAGGTTTATAATACTATCGACCGATGAGAAGTTATTGGGAAGTATATCTACGCCATCGATGAGGATGCCGTAAGCGTCTTCCAGATCGGTTACGAGGTTTACCACATCGAGTGAATCGAGCATACCTTCGTCAATAAAGTTAGCGGATTGACTGAAATCGAACTCAGGACGTAATCCGTTTAAAATGGTTAGGATCGTCTCTTTCATATTGCTCTTTTTATTAGTACGTAATTAAACATCATTTCAAATTCGGCACCGAAATGCTGGTACATGTTTACGGCATTGTGGTTGGTATCCATGACCCACAGGATAAGTCGGCGTGCTTCTGCCGAGCGTGAAAGGAGCTCAGTAAACAGGGCTGAGCCTATACCTTTCCCTCTGAATTCGGGATGCACCAACCAATACCTGAGGTAGGACGTTTTTCCTTGCAGCTCGTAGATAATTAAGCCTCCTATCTCACCATTTTCTTTATAGACTATCAACTGATTCTTTTTAGCAAAATCTTCCAATTCTTCGAGTAGAGGGAGCTGTTCTGCCAGCGGATCGAAATATTGATTTAGAAGCTCGTAAATAGCTCCGGCATCAGCAACATCGCCATTAACAATACGGAGATTCTTTTCATAAACAGTTTCGGGCGAATTATTTATCCGGCTCATCCGGGTTAATGAGGCATACTGCTGAAAGCCCAGATCGAGAAATACTTGCCGGGCGGTAACATTATCCTGATTGCCAACCACATCGGCAACAAGGGTTTCGCCCTGATGCTTGACAAGGAACAGAGCAAGATCGGACTTCAGGGCCTCGAGCGTGGTGGAGACATAGAACAATGAATAGAAAAAGCTATTTTCTCGAAGCAGGAACAAAGATTCGCCCGTTTCCCCGAAGGACAACTCTTCTTTCTCTATCCACAGGGAATGCCTGAAGGGATCGGGAAAGAAATTGGTAATGAATCCTTTCCGATAGTTCCGCACAGATGCGATGCATTGCTGTAACTGCTCTATTGAGGTGACTTTTTCCATAACGATTCCTTTAACTATCTATGATTTTAATCTATCCATTCACTTTGCTCTTATAGTAGAGGCGGTCGATCTTGCCATTTGCATTCTGCTTGAGATCGTCTACACGGTAATACTCTGACGGAAGCATATATTTTGGAAGCTGAGTAAGGACTGATTTCCTGAACTGAGCCATATCGAGTTCACTCTTTGACTGATAGAACAGAAGGATTTTTTTTCTGTTGTAATCGTAAACAGCGCAACAATTATCAACCAGTTCACTACTGAGAACAGCTGTTTCTATCTCGCCCAGTTCGATGCGGTAACCATTGTGCTTGATCTGGGAATCTTTACGACCCACGTACATGATCTCTCCCCGTTTATTGAGGTAAACAACATCTCCGGTTCTGTAGATTATCTCCGGGTAATGAGTGTTTAGCGGATTCTGAACGAATGCTTTTTGTGTTTTCTCCCAGTCGTTATAATAGCCAAGTGCCAGCGAGGTGCCACGTACACAGAGTTCTCCCTGTTCTTCAACAGCGGCTATTCTGTTATCGTCTGTAAGGATAAGTATATCGCTGTTGCGGCAGGGAATGCCGATAGGTAGCGATTCGTTATCCTCGAAAGTTCTATCAACCAAGTAATAGGTGCAATCTACCGTAATCTCCGTTGGGCCGTACAGGTTGGCATACCGGCAGTGAGGCAGGTGTTTCCTCCAGTAGTTGAGATGCTTGTTGGGCATTACCTCTCCTGCAAAAAATACATCCTTTAGGTAGAGTGGTTTCTTTGTGGCAAAGATATCGAAGTTGGCCACGTTGACCAGCACAAAGGGAACCCAGAACACAAAGGTGATTTTATACTCGTTGAGGAAATCGACCAGCATAGCGGGAAACATAAAGTTCTGCTCGGGGATAATGACCAGTGTGGAGCCAGTGGCATACATGAGGTATATATCGAGCGTTGAATTATCAAAATAGAGCGGTGCCTGATTACCAATGACCGAGGTACTGTCTATATGGAACGTATCTATTGCCCAGTCTATATAATCGAGTACTCCACGATGGGAGATAACAACTCCTTTGGGTATGCCGGTGGATCCTGATGTAAAAATGGAGTAAACCGGATCGGTATCGATCTGAATGGATTGTGCCTGTTCGCATTTATCATAATCGGCCATTCCGGCAGCAATCACATCTTCGATAACCAGTATCTTTACACTACAGATAGCAGCCAGTTTTTCGTAATGTTCCTTATCTGTTATAATAACAGCAGAATCGAGAACATTGATAATGGAAAGCACTCTGGAATCGGGCGATTTGGTATCCATAGGGACATAGAAGTTACCACTGATATTTATACCTGCAAACGCTTGAATAGCTTTACATCCTTTGGGTATATAGACTCCAACCGGCTTGTTTCTGATGCCATGGGACAGAATCTCTGTAGCAAGGATGTGTCCGTTATGATACAATGCCTTAAAGGCTATTTCTTCTGTTGTATCGTTTACCGCTATTTTATCGGGATAATGAAGAACTGTTTGCCTTAAATATTCTATAACACTTTTTCTCATATCGCTCCGTTTTTTGGTATAAATTAATTATACTTTATAAACATTTGATAGCGGGTTATGTTCATTGTTCTTTTCTTTTGTCTTGATACAAAAGAAACAAAAAATCAAGACTGCACGAATTTTACTAAAATCAGTGAGCGTGGAGCTAAAGGTGCTGAAACTCGCTGCGCTCAAACAGCAGCCCCTTCTTAACGTCCACACTCCCGGATTTCTTAACGTAAAATTCATGAGGCCGGTCTTTCTGGTTTCCCGAGAGAGCTGCAGTTGTGGAACGGAATAGCCGTTGCTTCGCTCGGCTTTTGGGTTGGGCTCGGCTGAGCCATCGTTTGGACTAATTAGCATTGCTTCGTTCGCTTGTCACTTTGTGACGGTTCTTTTTGCTCGGCTTCGCCTTCGCTCTAGCAGCCTTTGCTTCGCTTGGCTGGCTGTGCCTTTGATTTTCTCCCGGTAGTATTGGGAGACTTTACCCGATAATAATGGGAGATTTTATTTGCTACTATTGGAAAATGCAGTATTTCTTTATCTATGTTGAAGTTATTAGGTATTTTAATATAAGCGAAGGAACAATAGTAACATTCAATCAAAAAGATATTTTTGAAGAGAATGGACTAAAAATTAAAATGATACCAGCAACAGAATTCCTACAATAAGCCGGGAAAGGTGAAACCTCTCAAAAAAGTACGATAGTGAAACCAAGCCCGAAAGAATTCAGCGAAGCAAAGCTAATAAAAAGTCAATGACAAAGCCAAACAAAGCACAATGGTGAAACCGAGCGGAAAAGAAAAACCGTCACGAAGTGACAAGCCAAGTGAAACAACGGCTACACGCCCCACAACCCCACTCGAGCGATGGTGAAGCCGAGCGAAAAGAAGGACCGGCCTCTTTTTTTTTGCGTGAAGAAATTGGGAGGTTTGTAGCGAAAAGAAGGGGCTGCTGTTTGAGCGAAGCGAGTTTAAGCACCTTCCGCTACAAGCCTCACGATTTTAGCAAAAAAAATGCAGCCTTGATTTTTTGTTTCTTTTGCATCAAGGCAAAAGAAAAGGGCAGTTACACTCAAAGCAAAAAGCCAAAAAGAATAAAACCATAAACTTTTTGTTCTTTTAGATCAAAAAGAACAAAATTAAAGCTTCTCCAAACAACTGGCGCTAATAGTAGTGAGAGCACATCCCAAACCGGTGAGGCGAACGGCAACCTTGAATTTGCCTTTGACCTCCACCATCTCCCCCATAAAACCAGTCAGCTCACCACGAACAATGCGAACGGGTGTTCCAGGCTCCAGATCGACAGGAGTAAACTCAATCTCTTCCTCCGATATTTCCACCATTTGGCGAAGGCGCTCTATCTGACTATCGGGAATAACAGCAGGGCGGGATTGCTCGCGGACAAAGGCTATGGCACCGTAGATCATCAGAACTTTAGAAGCTTCCTCGGGGAGGATGCGGACAAAAATATAGCCTGTGAGAACAGGCTGCTCCACCTTTTTTAGTCTGTCGTGCCACTTCCTGGTAACCATCTGAACAGGAAGATAATGCTCGATACCCGACTGCTGAAAACGTTCGCGAACCTTTTTTTCTGCACGCGGAGCAGTATAGACAGCAAACCATTGAGGGGTATTCCTTTTTATTTCCATAAATTACAGTTTTCAGATATTTCCATTCAATTATTTTGCAAATGTAAGAAGTTTTAGACATTCTCAATCAAAATATACACTATTTTGAGCAAAATTTATACCGCGGGTCTCAATAATAATCATTAATTTTGGTCCCATTATTTTAAAATTACTAATTATTAAATCATTTATCATGAGTACATTTCAGAATGTGAATGAAAAAATGACCCGTTACAGATGGGTTATTTGTTCCTTACTATTCTTTGCTACGACCATTAACTACATGGATCGTAACGTAATTGCTTTTCTAAAAGAATTTTTCTGCTCACCAATAGCAGAAGGTGGTTTTGGTTGGAGTAACTCTGACTTCTCTTATGTTACTGCATTCTTTACTGCCGCTTATGCTGGCTTCACTGTTTTCTCCGGTGTTGTTATTGACAAAATCGGTGCTAAGATGGGATTGGCTCTCTCTTTAATCGTGTGGTCATTTAGTGGTATTGCTAATGCTTTTGTAGGAAAGACTGTAGCTTTGCACGTAGCAATCAGAAGTGTATTCGGACTTGGTGAAGCCGGTAACTTCCCAGCATCTATCAAGACTGTAACAGAGTGGTTCCCAAAACGCGAACGTTCTTTGGCAACCGGCATCTTTAACAGTGGTTCGAACGTAGGTGCTATGATCTCTGCACTGTTTGTTCCATGGTGTTTGGTTTACTTCGGTCCTGCTCTTGGATGGAAGATGGCATTCATCCTGACAGGTGGTATTGGTTTTGTTTGGTTGTTCTTCTGGTTTGCGCTATTCAAATCACAAAAGAAATTGCTTGAAACAGGTAAAATTAACCAAAGCGAATATGAATATATTCACATTGACGATGCTGAGCTTACTCCTGAACAGATTGAAAATGCAAAGAATGGCATTAAGGAAAAAGTATCCTGGAGTAAGATGTTGAGATACCCACAAACATGGTCTTTCTTCTTCGGTAAGTTCATGACTGACGGTATCTGGTGGTTCTTGTTGTTCTGGTTGCCTGACTACCTGAAAAAACAATTCCACATGACAACTCAGGAAGTAATGTGGCCTACATTCATTGTATTCGGTATTGCAATTATTGGTAGTGTATTTGGTGGTAGTATTCCAATGTTCTTTATGAACAAGGGTATGAATGCTTATAAAGCTCGTATGACTTCCATGTTCCTTATCGCTCTTTGCCCTGTTACTTTATTGTTGACTCAATACTTTGGTAACGTAGAACACTTTGGTAGCTCTGCCATGTATATGGCAACAGGTGTTATCTGTCTGGCAGGTGCTGCTCACCAGGCTTGGTCTGCTAACCTGTTTACTACTGTTTCTGATATGTTCCCTAAAAAGGCTATCGCTTCAGTAACTGGTATCGGTGGTTTGGCAGGTGGTATCGGTGGTGTATTGGTTCAGCTGTTTGCAGGATTTATCACTGACTTGTATGCTGCTACTCCAACTGTAGCTTACGGAATTATGTTTGGTGTATGTGCCTTTGCTTATCTTATTGCATGGGTTATCATGAAAACTCTTGTTCCTCAATACAAGATTATCACTGATCTATAATAGATGAAAAGATAAAAATACGATTATAAATAGAGAGAGGGTGCCCGGTCGTTGACTGAGCACCCTCTCCTGCTTTTTAAAGCAAGACATAGTATTGAATCAAAAAAGGCCGCCTTTATGGGGCGACCTTCTTCTTTAGATCTTAAAAAAAAGGGAAGTCTCACGACTTCCACAATTCTTCTAACCTTAAATCTAAATCTCTATGAAAAAAACGTAGTGCAAAGATAAGCCTTTTTTTCAGTTGAGGATGTTAATGAAATGTAGGAAGTATTAATTTAATCAAAGCTTTATATATTTTATTAAGTTTTAATAATTCGGGCGCCCCAATTAAATACATTTGCTTACGGGCACGCGTCAATGCCACATTGAGTTTGCGATCAATTTCCACTCCATCTTCCTCGGTTATATTACTGAGGAACTGGAGTTGCCAGGGATAATTAACACTGAAAGAGTAGATGATAACATCCCGCTCACTACCCTGAAAGCGTTCTACGGTATCCACCAGTATATCATTGAGCACAGGAATATTACGAAGGGCAAGCTCTTTTTTTATCATGGCTATCTGACTGCGATAAGGAGTTATGATACCCAGTGAACGCGCTGCATCGAATTTTTCAGGACGACGGTTGTAGACTTGCACGGCAATGTCGGCAGCCAAGCGAGCTTCGTAGATATTACACTTATCGGACCCGCCACCAGTATGTGGTTGAGAAGGTATGAATTGCACCCTGTCTCCGTAAGGGGAATCGGTTTCCAGCTGATGGGGCAAACCTACGGGTTCCAACTTTCCTCCGTAGAAAGCTTTATTAGGAAATAGAGCTACTGCAGGATTCATTCGTCCCTGCTTGCAGAGCATATCTACCACCCGATTTTCCGGATCGTTAGCATAATAACGGTACAAGCGTTCGAAAAGGGAGTCCTTGAGATTAGTGACTCCTACAGAAACAAGATCTTCTGAAGCAATTCTTGACTGGTGGCTACTCTGCATTACAACTGCAGGAAGTTGTTTATGATCGCCAATGAGGATAAACCGGCCAACTGCATTCTCCCCTGCCCTGTCTTTAGCACAAAGAATGCCCAGCAGTTGAGGTTCGAGTATCTGGGTAGCCTCATCTACAATAGCTACATCGAACTTTTTCAGACGGAAAAGATCGGGTTTATTGGATATGGAGGCAACGGTGCCCACGATTACACGACATTGAGATATACGTTCGCTGACTTCTGAACGACGGTTGCAGGAAGCCAGTACATTCTCGATAAGATGAGGACGGAATCGCTCTTCACAAGAGAGTTCGCTGCCTACACGGATATAATCGATCTCCGGAGTAATAGATGAAATGGATTTGCAAATCTCGTCTACAGCTCTATTGGTATAAGCAAGCAGTAAGATATGAGTATGAGGTTGCTTATGAAAAGCAGTAACCATCTGTTTCAATGCCCAGGAGGTTTTTCCGGTTCCGGGAGGTCCCACGAGCAGGAAGAAATCTTTGGCAGCAAGGGCTTTCAGTGTGATACGTGCAAAATCGTTGGTGGCTTGAGCAATCCGTTCATCGAAAGAGGTATCGAACAACGGTTTCCGCTGAGCCAGCAACAGGTCGCGACGATCTTTATTAGCCTCAGCAAAAAGGGTAAGCGACTGGAACATACTTTTAAAGGATGTATCCATACTGTCGTGTTCCACTGCATAAAGGCTCTCCTGAGGGAGCACGGAAGGATTTTGCTGCGAAGCACGGATGCGCACAGCAATCTCTTCTGAGTTGATAGCAGCTATGCTACCTTTAAAGACCATTTTATTGGTAGCTGTATCTTCTGTTTTATTTCGTTCATAGAAAAGCACCACATCTCCTACCCTGAAGTTTGGAAGAAACTCCTCCTCGTATAGGGGAATGGTAAACGTAACTGTAGCTTTATGTGCATCGGCTGCACGATTTTCCTTAATAATAAGATCGTAAAGAATTTCTCCCGCTTCCCGTTTCTCCTCTAGAGTAGCCAACCAAAGGGAAGCTGCTCCCGCACGTCCGTCATATTCCATCTCGCCCGATTTGGAAATGTATTGCTCCTTGACAATGAAGTTATAGAGCGTAAGGTAATAGCTTTGTTCGAGTTGGGAGAGTGCATTGAAGTGATTGCCAAAAGCAGAGATGGACGGAGCCAGATAGCGTTCCCAGAACATGCCACGCAGATGGTTTTCATTGAGTACGGAAGGGGTAATCTCACCAAGTACTTCGAACGTATATGCAGAACTGTTTTGCAACTGAACTGCATGTTCCCCAGCCACAATAAGATTGCGCAGGTTTATAGTCCGACGAACCAATGCCCATGACGGACGAGCCGGGTAAAGCAGTGGGTAACGCGTATAGAGCAGATAGGGATGCACCTTACGGTGATTGATACCCATACTATATTCCAGCACTGCCAGGTAAAGAAGCATCTGCACTTTATGGTTCTCTTTGGGTTCGATTTTTCCTTTGATGATATATTCGTCGGCCTTACCCGATTTCATTTCTATAAAGCTACTCATATCCCGTTGCATATAGTCGAGACGTCCCTGCAGACCAAGAGCCTCGCACACATACGAAGGTTCCAGTACGGCATCTTCCTTATTGAGATGATACCCCGGAGCAAGGAAAGTATCAGTCACCACCTCTTTTATATGCTCGAAATGAGTTTTGCAGTCGTTAAAGAACTCGAACTCCAGCTTTGGATCGAGCAGATCTTCACAGGAAGCCAGCTCAATTGGATAGGTACGGAATGCTTTGCGCATACACTCTATATAATCAACCTCTCCATCGGCGTGAATCCACTCGTCCAGAAAAAGATTGGCTATATTACCAAGCAACAAGGGACGTGTGTTGGACATTGGCTGTAAACGTCCAAGTATATAATTGGCCGGATGATGACCGTAATCTTTGAAACATTCGGCCAGGGTACTGATATCAATCATATAATCCGGTTCGAGTACAATCATGGAAGGAATGAGAACTCCCTCTTCATCCACCGTGACATCGAGCAGATTGAGTTGCGCACAATTCCAGAGCTGATCAATGGTTTCATTAAATTCTTCATTCTTACCGGCAACTGCATAGCGTACTTTCAGCGGTTCGTCCACCGTCCTGTCTGCCGGGATAACGTACAGATAAGCATCATCGGCTGACTGAAAACAAACCCTTATCCGGCGAATAGTTTCGTTACGGGGAGCAGTGACAGGAACATAATGCACAGCTGCCTGACTGGGTAACAGATCATAAAGTTCCTGAGGAATATCCATCTGAAACAGTTTCTTCACGGTTAAAGCCAGGGTACGAAGATCGCGAAGGAGATTCTCGCGGGTAGGTTCCTCACGACGGTTCATCACCGCATTGGATGTAAGCCGGAAGGTATGCAACAAGTTCTGAGCATTGCGCGACAGCGAGGCAATGGATGCCAGATAGCTGATACGGGCAGAAAGATCGGTCATCTGCAGTTGCTCGTTCTGCATGGATTGTCGGCAAAGGCGCTCGAGCAATTCACGCATTTGCCTGTATTTCATTGTAAGAGAACTCTCCTCGCTGAGGTATATCCTCAGGAGGGAGTCATAATATTCATTTGCTAATTGATTCATTCTTCTTCCTCTGCAATTTCTGCCTTCTTATCCTTAATAATAAGGATACTCATTTCATAGAGCAGGCAAAGAGGAATGGCTACCACTGAGAGGGTGAACGGATCTCCGGTTGGTGTAATTATAGCAGCTATTATAAAGATAGCAACAATGGCATGCTTTCTGTATTTCCTAAGAAACGATTTTCTGACAAGTCCGATTTTAGCCAGCATCCAGGTTACAAGCGGAAGCTCAAAAACCAGTCCCATCATCAGGATAAGCATCATAAAATTATCTATATAGGAATTCAGAGAAATCTGATTGACAATCTCTGCACTTATCTGATAGGTTGCAAGGAAACGCAGGGTAAGCGGAAACACCATAAAATATCCCAGCAATACACCCAGAAAGAACATGATAGTTCCTATACCGAGTGCAGTACGCACATTACTCTTCTCATTCTCATAGAGCGCAGGTTTGATAAATCCCCATATTTCAAACAGCAAATAGGGCACAGATACCACTACCGACATCCAGAAGGCAGTGGAAATATGAATAAAGAAAGGCGAAGCCAGATTTATATTAATCAGCTTCACCTCAAACTGTTGGGTAAAAAACTCATCGGACAATTGGAGCAAATCCCCTATCTTGTGAAGAAGGGAATAAAAGGCAAAATCATTGTGACAAGGTGCAAGAATTACTGTATCGAACAGATAGGGCATTGCAATAAAAAAGCCTATCAACAATACAAACCATATTCCACATACCCTGAAGAGCACACGACGTAACTCGTCCAAGTGATCCCAGAACGTCATTTCAGCCATGCGCACTTATTTTTGCTCTTCCGAAGGCTTGTCTAATTCGTCTTTCGTATTCTTAATCTCATTTTCGGCTTCTTTAATTCCGTCTTTAAAGCTCTTAACGCCTTTGCCCAGCCCTTTCATTAATTCAGGAATTTTCTTTCCACCAAAAAGGAGCAACACAATTAAAGCCACAATAAGGATTTCAGGAAATCCGACATTCCAAAGTAAAATGCTATTCAACATACAGATTGATTATTAAATTATTAGTGTTTGTTTAGATGACAAAGCTAGCCAAAAGTAATAAACCTGCAAATAATTCTGCTCAATTATTACTGATAAAGCAAAAACTAATCCTGGAAGTAAACCCTCTTAACCCGCGAAGAAACACTGGTAAGGATTTCGTAAGGAATAGTATCTAATATATCAGACAAGACAGTTATAGGCAACTCATCACCAAATATAATAGCATTATCACCCTCTTTACAGTCAATATCAGTAACATCGATCATACATACATCCATGCATATATTGCCCACATAGGGAGCTTTCTTTCCATTAACCATGCAATAAGCATTACCATTACCCAGGTGACGATTCAATCCGTCGGCATAACCAATTGGAATAGCTGCTATACGGGAATCTCTTTCCAGATGTCCTTTACGGCTATAACCTACAGAGTCTTCCTTAGGTACATCTCGTATCTGAAGGATTGTGGTTTTTAGTGTGCTCACATTATTAATGATAGAATTATCTACAGCACTAACTCCATACAAACCAATACCCAGACGTACCATATCGTGCTGTGCACCAGGGAATCTTTCAATACCTGCAGAATTACAGATGTGACGAAGAATTTTATGCTGGAAAGCGGAAGTTAGCTGCAAAGATGCTTCATCGAATATCTCGATCTGCTGACGGGTAAAGGTATCAAACTTCTCGCTATCACTACCTACCAGGTGAGAGAATACTGAACGGGGAAGAACTGCATTCTGCGATTTCAGTCGTTTAATCAGCTCAGGCATATCTCCGGGAGCAAATCCCAGACGGTGCATGCCGGTATCCAGTTTTACATGGATAGGGAAATTGGTAATACCTTCTTTCTCGGCCTCTTTGATCAGAGCATCGAGCAAGTGGAAACTATATACTTCAGGTTCGAGCTTATAGTCGAACATGGTTTTGAATGCAGACATCTCGGGATTCATGATCATGATAGATCCGGTGATACCAGCTTTACGGAGGTCGGAACCTTCATCGGCCACAGCTACCGCCAGGTAATCTACCCGATGATCCTGCAAAGTTTTTGCCACCTCGTAGGAACCTGCACCATAAGCAAATGCTTTCACCATGCACACCATCTTAGTCTCTGGTTTCAGCTTGGAACGGAAATAATTAAGATTGGCAACCAGGGCATTCAGGTTAATCTCCAGGATAGTTTCGTGAACCTTCAGTTCGAGTTCTTCCGAAATACGTTCGAAAGCGAAATCGCGGGAGCCTTTGATAAGAATTACCTCGTTACGCAAAGAAGAAAAAACTTCCGATTTTAGAAATGCTTCCGTATTAGGGAAGAAATATTTTTCTATTTCGAACTTCTTGGCAATGGAAGTTATTTCGGACCCAACTCCTATTATCTTATTAATTCCTCTGCTATGAACCAGCTGAGCTACCTTTCTGTAGAGTAAAGTTGTGCTCTGTCCGGTTTCAAGTATATCAGAGAGAATCAGTGTGCGCTTCATTCCTTTGGCTTCCGAACGACGGTAAAGGAAATCGAGTGCAATATCGAGAGAGGCTATATCTGAATTATAAGTATCATTGATAAGCACGCAACCATTTTTACCCTCTTTTACTTCCAGACGCATGGCTACAGGTTCCAGTTTAGCCATCCGTACGGTAATCTCCTCATTAGGTACCATCAGGTAAAGACAGGCAGCCAAGCAGTTGAGGGAGTTTTCTATGGAAGCATCATCAATAAACGGAATAGTATAGCTATTATCAAATCCAAGATAACGGTAGCTGATAGTAGTACTATCGGTACCCTTGTTTATAGCACTGATAAAAAGAGGTTTCTCCTTATCTGTCTTTGACCAGGCAATCTCTCTGGCTGTAAGCATGTTCTTGGCTACACAATCTGATATAAGATCGTTGTCTCCATTATAGATTACAACATCGCAATCTTTGAACAGTGAAACCTTTTCCATACACTTCTCCTGCAGAGAGAAGAAGTTTTCCTGATGTGCACCACCAATGTTGGTAAGTATACCGATAGTAGGACGAATAATGGATTGCAGGGCTCTCATCTCTCCCATTTCTGAGATGCCGGCTTCAATGATAGCCAGTTCTGATTCTTCGTTTAATTGCCATACAGAGAGCGGTACACCGATCTGAGAATTATAACTACGCGGAGAACGTGTGATAACACGATCGGGACTGAGCAACTGGTGTAGCCATTCTTTTACAACTGTTTTACCATTACTGCCTGTAACCCCGATAACTGGAATCTGGAATTTTGCACGATGTAATTCGGCCAGTTTCTGTAATGCCTTCAATGGATTGGCAACCACCAGAAAATTAGCATCAGTGAAAGATGCAGTATCAGGCAATTGGCTTACAACAAAATTTCTAACTCCCCGGGCATACAAGTCGGAGATATATTTATGACCATCGTTACGTTTGCTTTGTAAAGCAAAAAAAAGAGTTTCTTCAGCGAAACATAGTGACCGGCTGTCTGTTAAAAGCCAATCGATGCGTGATTCTTTATCACCAATGCGTTTTGCGCATAATAATTGCGAAATAGTTTCTATAGAATACGACATAATTCAAGTTCTTTTTCGACATCTAAGAACGGACATTTTTCTTTAAGTTGATTAATCTTTAACACAATTTGTATTAAAAAAGACTTATATTGTTCCGACTCAGGATGGAAAGGTTTATGTTGCAGGGCTTTACTAATTTGGCCCCATTCTTTCATAATTTGTCTGGTTTCCCGGGAGAAATAGCAATTATCGAATGCTTCCCACAAATAGTTCACTGCCACGGAGGATGGATGAAGCATATCATCAGCATAAAAACGATAATCGCGCAGCTCATCCATGACAAGTTCATATGAGGGAAAATAGAAAACATTCCGGGGAAATGCTTCTTTTAATTGATCAATTGCTAATAACAAAGTAGCCTTACTTAGCTGATTGCGGTGCATGCCATCTTTTACGTGACGGATAGGGCTGACAGAAAAAAGGATTCTTACATCTGCATTCTTTTTCAACAAATAAGTTATCAGAGAGACATAAGTATCAACAATTTGTTCTACGCTCAGCAAACGGCGGGTAAAAGCGCTATCAGGTAATTTGTGACAATTAGCCACCACCATTCCAGTTTGCTTATATTCGTATACATAAGCTGTACCAAACGTAATAAGCAGATAGTTTAGCTTTGGGAACTGAACTGTTGCCGACTGCATACGATGATTGATATTATACAGGCACTCATCTGCAGAAGAAGCAGAGAAAGATCCATGATGCATAAAGCTATGATATAGCCCTTTGTATTCGAACAAATCCTTTTCTGTAAATGTTTTCTTATCGTCCAGACATTGCAAGGCATTGGCTATTGATAGTGGATTATAAAGAACTCCAAAGGGGTTGACCTCACAGTTGAACTTATTCTTTACTAGAAGATTTCCTATATTTTCGGCAAAACAGGAACCTAGTAACAGAATCTGATCAGAATAAGAGATAGTCAGCTCTTTCTTAGGAAGTTCTACTAATGTTCTGAATTCCATTTATATACATGCTATATATTTGACTACAATAAAAATATCCCTGCAAAAGTAAACATCTTATGAGTTATTTATGCTAATTTTGCGATAAATTTGTCTGATAATGAAGAATGACCAAACATATAGCTTACTTAATGGCATAAATTGCCCGGGGGATCTTCGCAAACTCAATGTAGATTTGCTTCCTGAAGTATGTAAAGAACTAAGGCAGGATATCATTGATGAGCTTTCTTGCAATCCGGGGCACTTTGCCGCGAGTCTGGGAGCTGTGGAACTGACCGTAGCTCTACATTACGTTTTTAATACTCCTTACGATAGAATAGTGTGGGATGTTGGACATCAGGCTTATGCTCACAAGATTCTGACAGGAAGAAGAAAAGCCTTTTCAACTAACCGGAAATTAAATGGCCTTAAGCCATTTCCCTCTCCTGATGAAAGTGAATATGATTCTTTCATCTGCGGACATGCATCAAATTCCATATCCGCAGCATTGGGAATGTGCGTGGCTGCCGAACATAAAAAAGAGAAAGACCGCCATGTGGTTGCCGTGATTGGTGACGGATCAATGACAGGAGGACTGGCTTTTGAAGGACTGAACAATGCCTCTTCAACACCAAATAATTTGCTGATTGTGCTCAATGATAACGATATGGCCATTGACCGTACCGTAGGGGGGATGAAGGAGTATTTGCTTAATCTGACCACAACCAACCGTTATAACCGCATAAGGCAAAAATTTGCCCAGTTAATGCTTCGTTGGGGTATATTAAATGAAACGCGAAAAAAAAGTATTATTCGTTTTAATAACAGTTTAAAAGCTTTGCTACTTCAGCAACCTAATATATTCGAGGGAATGAGTATTCGATACTTCGGTCCGTTTGACGGACACGATGTAAAGAACATATCTCGTGTACTGAATGATATTAAGGATATGACAGGCCCCAAGATTCTGCACTTGCACACCGTAAAAGGAAAAGGTTTTGAACCGGCAGAGAAATCGGCAACAGTGTGGCATGCACCGGGACTCTTTGACAAAGAGACGGGGGAACGAATTGTGACCAATACCAAAGGTATGCCTCCCCTCTTCCAGGAAGTTTTTGGTCATACTCTATTGGAACTTGCCAAAAAGAATGATAAGATAATTGGTGTTACTCCTGCAATGCCAACCGGATGTTCCATGAACATTATGATGAAGGAAATGCCGGAAAGAGCTTTTGACGTGGGTATCGCCGAAGGACACGCTGTTACCTTCTCGGGCGGAATGGCACAAGATGGATTGGTTCCTTTCTGCAACATATACTCGAGCTTTATGCAAAGAGCATTCGATAATATAATTCACGACGTAGCCATTCAAAAACAGAACGTGGTGCTTTGTCTGGACCGTGCCGGATTGGTAGGTGAAGACGGGCCTACACATCATGGCGCGTTCGATATGGCTTATCTGCGTTGCATTCCTAATCTGACTATTGCTTCTCCATATAACGAGCACGAGCTTAGAAGATTGATGTACACTGCTCAGCTTCCGAACAAAGGCCCGTTTGTTATCCGATATCCTAGAGGACGAGGTTCTGTTGTGGAATGGGAATGTCCATTGGAAGAAATTCCTGTGGGAACCGGCAGAAAACTAAGAGATGGAAAAGATATGGCCGTTATCACCATTGGTCCGATAGGACATTTAACCTCCAAGGCTATTGTACGTGCAGAAGCAGAAGGAGCAAGTATTGCACATTATGATTTACGTTTTCTGAAACCACTGGACAAGAATCTGCTGCATGACGTGGGACGAAACTTCAGCAAAGTGATAACCGTGGAAGACGGTGTTACGGAAGGTGGAATGGGAAGTGCTGTTCTGGAATTTATGTCTGATAATAATTACAATCCAAAGATAAAACGAATAGGAATTCCTAATATATTTGTGGAACATGGTAATATTAAAGAGCTTTACAAGCTTTGCGGAATGGATGAAGAAAGCATATATCAAACTATAAAATCGCAATTATGAAAATTATTATAGCAGGTGCCGGAGCTGTGGGCACACATCTTGCCAAACTCCTTTCAAAGGAAAAACAGGACATTGTTCTGATGGACGAAAATGAGGACAAACTAGTAGCATTGGATGCCAACTATGACCTGATGACAGTATGCACATCTGCCACTTCAATTGCCGGGCTTAAGGATGCGGGAGTGGCAAATGCCGACCTGTTTATCGCCGTTACTCCGGATGAAAGCCGAAACATGACTGCGTGTATGCTGGCTTCCAATCTGGGTGCCAAGAAGACGGTAGCTCGTATTGATAATTTTGAATACCTTCAACCTAATCATCAGGAATTTTTCAAGAAGCTGGGTGTTGATTCGCTTATCTACCCGGAAATGCTTGCTGCCAAAGAAATTGTATCTTCTATAAGAATGAGCTGGATTCGTCAGTGGTGGGAGTTTTGCGGCGGTGCGCTGATACTTATTGGTGTAAAAATAAGGCAGACAGCTACCATTCTTGACATTCCACTCAGCGAACTAGGAAAACAAAATATACCATTCCATATCGTTGCGATTAAAAGAGGTAACGAAACCATTATTCCGCGCGGTGACGATACAATAAAACTATATGATATTGTTTACTTTACTACGACTCAGAAATACATTCCATATATTCGTAAAGTTGTAGGAAAGGAACATTATGCCGATGTGCGTAATGTGATGATTATGGGAGGAAGCCGTATTGCGGTAAGAACAGCTCAATATGCACCTGAATACATGAAGATGAAAATTGTAGAAAATGATGCTGCCCGCTGTGTGCGACTGACTGAATTGCTGGACGACAAGACAATGGTTATTAACGGAGACGGACGTGACGTTGATCTTTTGGTTGAAGAAGGATTGAAAGACACAGAAGCTTTTGTTGCGCTGACCGGAAGTTCTGAAACTAACATTCTGGCCTGTCTGGCTGCCAAACGAATGGGAGTAAGAAAGACTGTTGCCGAGGTTGAAAATATAGATTACATCGGAATGGCGGAAAGTCTGGATATTGGTACGGTAATCAACAAGAAACTGATTGCAGCGAGCCATATTTATCAGATGATGCTGAACGCAGACGTAAGCAATGTGAAGTGTCTGACATTTGCCAATGCTGATGTGGCTGAGTTTAAAGTAAAAGAAGGATCGGCCATTACCAAACGTAAAGTAAAGGATCTGGGTCTGCCTAAGGGTACAACAATCGGAGGACTGATACGTAACGGAGAAGGTATTGTGGTAACAGGTGATACACAGATACAGCCAAAAGATCATGTTGTTGTGTTCTGCCTGAGTATGATGATTAAAAAAATTGAGAAGTTCTTCAATTAACAGATAAAGAAGCCATAGATAGCAAGAAATATGATTAATTTAAAGATAATATTTAAAATAACAGGTATCCTGGCACTCATCGAAGCTATATTACTACTTTCGTGCGCAGGAATCTCTCTTATTTATCAGGAAGAGATTCTGAACGATTTTCTGAAAGTGGCAATCGGCTCAGCAGTTTTAGGTGGATTGCTGGTATTGATGGGAACAAGAGCCTCAAAGAAGCTGAGCAAAAGAGATGGATATTTAGTCATAACACTGGCATGGATTCTCTTTTCGGCAATTGGTATGCTCCCATATTTAATTAGCGGGTATATACCACGGCCTGTTGATGCATTCTTTGAAAGCATATCAGGATTTACTACTACAGGAGCAACCATCCTCAATAATATTGAATCTCTACCTCATGGGCTGCTTTTCTGGCGAAGCCTTACTCAATGGGTTGGCGGATTTGGCTTTATCTTTGTAGTTATTGCTATACTACCGGTATTTGGAATTGGAAGCATGCAGCTCTTTGCTACTGAGACAAGTGGATCTGCGAGCGAAAAATTACACCCACGAATCAGCGTTACAGCAAAAAGAATTGGGTATATTTATCTGATACTAACCGCAGTACTGGCGCTTTTATTATTGGGAGATATGAGCCTATTCGACTCTGTATGCCACTCTTTTTCAACGATCTCTACAGGAGGATTCTCTACCAAACAAACAAATATAGCATATTTCAACTCTCCATATATTGAGTACGTAATATCTTTATTTATGATATTATCGGGAATAAACTTTACCCTTTACTTTTACCTTACCAAAGGAAAAGTAAAAAAAGCATTAAACGATTGTGAGTTGAAATGGTACATGGTGGGAATTGTTATTCTAACAATAATATTCTCCTCCGCATTGGCAGCTACCACTTCTCTGAATGGTGAAGAATCGTTCCGAAAAGGTTTGTTACACGTAACATCCATCATAACAACAACAGGATTTACCTCTGCCGATTACATGACCTGGGAACCTTTTCTTTGGGCCATGTTAGCTGTTATGATGTTTATTGGTGCCAGCAGCGGTTCTGCTACCGGAGCTATAAAAAGTATCCGATTTATTATTCTTGGTAAAATGACCAGAAATCAGTTCAGACGTATGATTCATCCAAATGCTGTTTTACCTGTAAAAATAAACAAGATTGCAGTATCTCCTTCTCTGCAATCATCTGCTATTGTTTTTGTACTTGTGTATATAACAATCTTCACATTAGGTTGGCTTGGCATGATGATTATGGGAGTAGGAAATATTGAATCCTTTGGAACAGTAGCTTCCAGTCTTGGAAATGTAGGACCAGGGTTAGGACTTTGTGGCCCTGCCTATTCATGGAGCAGCCTTCCCGATGGAAGTAAATGGCTTCTTTCGTTCCTGATGCTCATAGGCCGTCTGGAGATATTCTCTGTGCTGCTTCTCTTCACACCCTATTTCTGGAAGAAAAGATAAGTATTTTAAAAAGCGCGGAAAAACCATCCCTATTTTTTGTTATTATACGGGGTGAACATAATTTTTCCGCAGCTTATAATCAGCCTGTTAAGTTAAAAAGTAAAACGTATTGTCAGAATCCAACCTTATAAGTTGCCTCTAAAAACAGGATAGTCGAGTTAAAAGTGTTTAACCGCTCTTTTTCAACCATTTATTCAGGTTGTATTCCAAAACCAAACAGGTTATCTTGCCTGATTATTGAGGTTATATTTTTATTTATTGGCGATAGATTTTTAAAGGAACAATTCCTTCCTGTGTTCCACCAACGGCGAGAAAAAGCTATTAGGTATTTGAAAATAAAGTTGAAGAAATGCAATACGTTAATAGAATGCTCTAGACAAAAAAAGAGGTAGCTGCTTTTGTGTTTTTTAATAATTAAATTCAAAAGTATCTCGATACATTGTCTAAATTTGTATTTTAATAATGTGTAAATATAGTGTATCCCAATCTTATTAATCATATTCAGACCTACGTTCAGTTAAGCGAACAGGATATTCAAACTCTTTATAGACATATAAAGTTCTTGAGTTTGAATAGAAGAGAGGTATTGTTGAGAGAGGGACAAATCTGTCGCTCTTATTATTTTGTGGAAAAAGGCTGTTTGCGGATGTATTTTCTTAATAACAAAGGGATGGAAAAGACCACTCAGTTTGCACTGGAACATTGGTGGCTTTCCGACTATTTCAGTTTATCAGATCAAAAACCTTCGGAATATACGATTGAGACTATTGAACAATCAGAAATATTAGCTATCAGCACTCAATCTTTTGAAGAGTTATTGAAGGAGGTGCCGGTCCTGGAACTTTATTTTAGAAAAGTTATGCAAAAGGCAGTAGCAGCTTCTCAATTGAGAATAAAACTCTTATATGAACTTTCCAAAGAAGAACTATTTTTGCTTTTTAATGCTCAGTTTCCAGAGTTTGTTCAGCGGGTACCTCAGTATATGTTAGCCTCTTATCTGGGGCTTACTCCAGAATATTTAAGTGAAATACGAAAGAAAAAATAATTATCATTTTTTATTTCTTAATCCAGCTTAATATTTACCAACCTTCATGTATATACCTTTGCATCATAATTAAAATCATTAATAAGAATAAATTATGAACGAATCAGAAAAATTGCCGCAAAAATTGCTTGAAGTATTCAAGAATGAAGGAGTAGTATCAATTGTTTCGTGGGGAATAGACGAGCCGCATGTTGTTAATACATGGAATTCTTATCTTGTTGCAACAGAAGATGGCAGGATTTTGATTCCAGCTTATGGAATGCGTAAAACGCAGAGAAATATAGAGGCTAATAACAAGGTAAAACTTACTTTGGGAACAAGAAATGTTTTGGGCTATAAGGATTATCCGGGAACCGGATTTTTGATTGAAGGCACAGCCCAATTCCTTGAATCTGGCCCTGAATGTGATTTAATGAAAGAGAAGTTTTCAGGTCTCAAGAGAGTGTTGGAAGTAACTGTTACATCTGCTAAGCAAACTCTTTAATTTTAAACCGCCTTATTCTTTTTGTAACACAAAACAAGGTCCGTAAAATTTCCTTTTATGGACCTTGTTTGTGTTATTATCTCTGTGATAGAATAACTCTATAATTTACCTATTCTGTAAGAAGTTTCCTGTTGTTGTGACTATACCAGAATTGTTTTAAAATATTTTTCTTCATCCAAATATCGGTTTATTTCTTTAAAGGAACTTTATTTATATTTAGCAATTCATAATTATTCACTCTTTACTTCACAATTTTATCAAAAAAAGAGTCACTAAGCTCATTTTTCTGTTTTTTATTTTCTGTCATCCCAATAAAAAGAGAATAAAAAAACTACTTTTTGTTAGGTGTGGTTTGCAAATCATTAATAATAAATTGTATCTTTGCGCTCTTAAAAGCTGAGAATCAGCCTATATTTCATTTTTGTTAAATATTTCTATTTATATTATACATTTTTAATGTACATTGAACTATGAATTTTATGATGTTAGTCGTCGCTGTAATCACGGCAATTGCCTTGGTTGTTGCGGCATTGTTTATCGCCAAAGCGATCTCGCCGCGGTCGTTTAACCCGCAAAAGGGAGAGGCGTACGAATGCGGTATACCTACGCGAGGTAAGTCTTGGATGCAGTTCAGAGTTGGTTACTACCTCTTTGCCATCCTGTTTTTAATGTTCGACGTTGAAACCGTCTTTCTTTTCCCTTGGGCTACCATTGTGGGTGAGCTAGGCGTAAACGGACTTATCAGCATTCTATTTTTCTTCGGTGTGTTAATTTTAGGCCTTGCGTATGCTTGGAAGAAAGGAGCTCTTGAATGGAAATAAAGAAGCCGAAAATAAAGTCAATGCAATATGAAGACTTTCAAGATAATGAGTATTTGGAAAAAATGGTTGCTGAGCTTAATGCAGAAGGTACAAACGTACTTTTGGGCAAATTGGACGATCTCATCAACTGGGGACGAAGCAATTCCCTTTGGCCGCTTACATTCGCTACAAGCTGTTGCGGTATCGAATTCATGGCACTTGGTGCCGCACGTTATGACATGGCCCGTTTCGGGTTTGAAGTAGCACGTGCAAGTCCTCGCCAGGCGGATATGATTATGGTTTGTGGTACTATCACAGACAGAATGGCTCCTGTATTGAAACGTCTGTACGACCAGATGCCTGATCCTAAATATGTAGTTGCTGTGGGTGGATGCGCTGTAAGCGGTGGTCCGTTTAAGAAATCTTATCACGTAGTAAACGGAGTAGACCAGATTATGCCGGTGGATGTATATATCCCAGGATGTCCTCCACGTCCGGAAGCATTCTATTACGGTTTGATGCAATTGCAACGCAAAGTAAAACTCGAAAAATTCTTCGGTGGGGTAAACCGCAAAGAGAAAGAAGAAAAATAAGCTATGAATATAAAAGACAGAATATTAGAAATCGTCCCCGAAGCACAGTTTGCTGAACAGGGTGACTTGACTGCTACCATTCCTGCCGAATCCTTCCACGCTTTAGCAGAAAGACTAAAGAACGATAAGGATACGCAATTTGACTTCTTATTAAGTCTGACCGGTATGGACTGGGGCGAAACACTGGGTGTAGTATATCATCTGGAATCTACCGTGTACGGCCACACCATTGTACTGAAAACAATGACTGCCGATCGTGAAAAGCCAGAACTAGCATCAGTTACAGATTTATGGAGAGCTGCCGAATTTAACGAACGTGAAGTGTTCGATTTCTTCGGCATTCGTTTTATTAACAACTCTGATATGCGCCGTTTATACCTGCGCGAAGACTGGGTTGGATATCCATTGCGTAAGGACTATGATGATTCATTGAATCCTTTGCGTATGACCAACGAAGTTACTGAAGATACAACTGAAGAACTTTCATTGGATGAAGAAGGAAATCTGGTTAATAAAACAAATGTCCTTTTCGAAGACAAAGAATATGTAGTTAACATCGGTCCTCAGCACCCTGCAACGCACGGTGTACTTCGTTTCCGTACTTCTCTTGAGGGAGAAACAATCAAAAAGATTGAACCTTATTGCGGATACATCCACAGAGGTATTGAAAAAATGAACGAAAGTCTGACTTATCCTCAGACACTGGCATTGACCGACCGTCTTGATTATCTAGCTTCTCACCACAATCGTCACGCTGTATGTATGTGTATTGAGAAAGCTATGGGCGTAGAAGTTTCAGAACGTGTTCAGTACATCCGTACCATCATGGACGAACTTCAACGTATCGACTCTCACCTTTTGTTCTACTCATGTGCATGTATGGACTTAGGTGGTTTAACAGCATTCTTCTATGGTTTCCGCGACCGTGAAAAGATTCTTGATATATTCGAAGCAACAACAGGAGGTCGTTTGATTCAGAACTACTACACCATTGGTGGTGTACAGGCAGATCTTCACCCTGATTTCGTAAAAGACGTAAAAGAATTCATAGCTTACCTTCGTCCAATCTTAAAAGAATACCACGACATCTTTACAGGAAACATAATTGTTCATCAACGTATGAAAGGCGTTGGCGTATTGAGTCGTGAAGACGCTATCTCATTTGGTGCTACCGGAGGTACTGGTCGTGCTTCAGGATGGGCATGCGATACACGTAAGCGCAAACCTTACGCAATGTACGGAAAAGTAGACTTCAAGGAAATTGTTTACACTGAAGGCGACTGCTTTGCACGTTACATGGTTCGTATGGATGAAATCCTTGAATCAATGAAGATCATTGAACAACTTATTGACAACATCCCTGCGGGAGACTATCAAGTGAAAATGAAACCTATCATCCGTGTACCAGAGGGTAACTACTTTGCTTCCGTAGAAGCTAGTCGTGGAGAATTTGGTGTATTTATTGAAAGCCACGGAGATAAATTCCCATACCGTATGAAATACCGTTCAACCGGTCTTCCATTGGTTTCGGCTATAGATACCATCACACGCGGTGCCAAGATTGCCGACCTTATTGCAATTGGTGCGACGCTTGACTATGTAGTACCTGATATTGATAGATAAATAAAATATAAAAGATATGTTTGATTTTAGTATAGTTTCAAGCTGGATACATGGCCTGCTTACAGGATTCATGCCTGAAGGCTTAGCCATTTTCCTGGAATGTGTTGTCATTGGCGTTTGCATTATGCTAATGTATGCTGTACTTGCTATCGTTCTTATTTATATGGAGCGTAAGGTATGTGCATTCTTCCAATGTCGTCTTGGTCCTAACCGTGTTGGTAAATACGGTTTAATGCAGGTCTTTGCCGACGTATTTAAAATGTTAATCAAAGAGATTATCACTCTGAAAAACTCGGACCGATTGCTTTATAATCTGGCTCCATATATGGTAATTCTCGCTTCTATCCTTTCATTCTCTTGTTTACCTATAAATAAAGGAATGGAAATTATCGATTTTAATATTGGTGTATTCTTCCTTATGGCAGCTTCTTCTATCGGAGTTGTAGGTATTCTGCTTGCAGGATGGAGTAGTAACAACAAGTTCACATTGATCGGTGCTATGCGTAGTGGTGCTCAGATTATCAGTTACGAACTTTCAGTTGGTCTTTCTATCCTTACAATGGTAGTACTTACAGGAACAATGTCGTTCTCTGAAATCGTAGAAGGTCAGGCTGACGGATGGAATATTTTCAAAGGTCATATCCCTGCACTGATTGCTTTCATTGTTTACCTTATTGCCGGTAACGCTGAAACAAACCGTGGTCCGTTCGACTTACCTGAAGCTGAATCTGAACTTACTGCCGGATACCACACAGAGTATTCTGGTATGCACTTCGGTTTCTTCTATCTTGCAGAATACCTGAACTTATTCATTGTATCGGGTGTAGCTGCAACAGTATTCTTAGGAGGATGGATGCCATTCCACGTTTCCGGTCTTGACGGATTCAATGCAATAATGGATTTCATTCCAGGATTTGTATGGTTCTTTGCAAAAGCCTTCTTTGTAGTATTCCTGCTTATGTGGATTAAATGGACATTCCCACGTTTGCGTATCGACCAGATATTGAAACTTGAATGGAAGTTTTTGGTGCCAATCAGTATGTTCAACTTATTGTTGATGGTACTCATTGTTGTATTTGGATTACACTTTTAATTAATAGAAAGATATGAATAGTTTTAATCAATATATAGGCTCACTGTTTGGTGGTTTGAAGACCTTACTGATAGGTATGAAGACCAGTATCACAGTGTTCTTCCGCAAGAAGACCACAGAGCAATACCCTGAAAACCGGGCTACTTTGAAAATATCCGACCGTTTCCGCGGTACACTGGTTATGCCTCACGACGAGAACAACCAGCACAAATGTGTTGCCTGCGGACTTTGTCAGATGGCTTGTCCAAACGATACCATCACTGTAATTTCAGAAATGGTTACCGACGAAGAAGGTAAGAAGAAAAAAGTATTAGTGAAATATCAATATGACCTTGGAAGCTGCATGTATTGCCAACTTTGCGTAAATGCATGTCCTCACGATGCCATCAAGTTTGATAATTCTTTCGAACATGCTGTTTTTGATCGTAGTAAGCTTATTAAGCAGCTTAACAACGAAGGTTCAACAGTTGTAGTAAAAAAGAAACCGAATACTGAAGGTTTAACAGAAGAAAAAAAGTAAATGAATATGGATATAACACTTCAACAAGTAGCATTCTTCGTTGTGGCAATTTTCATCACCATCTTTTCGGTGTTGACTGTTACCACCAGTAAGATTCTACGTTCAGCCACTTATCTGCTGTTCGTTCTATTCGGCACGGCAGCTATCTATTTCCTATTGGATTATACATTCCTGGGAGCTGTACAATTAATGGTTTATGCAGGAGGTATTGTAGTCCTGTATGTATTCTCGATACTTCTTACCAACTCTGACCAGAGCATGAATAAGAAGCTGAATAAAAGCAAGCTCATGGCCAGTCTGATTTCTGCCATTGCCGGTGCTGCCATTGTATTATTTATTGTTTTGACTCACAACTTCGTTCCTACAGCTACAGCTGAATCACAGGAATTAGGTATGAAAACAATCGGTCATGCACTTATGGGTAGTGGTAAGCAACAATATTTGTTGCCTTTCGAAGCAGTCAGCATCTTACTGCTTGCTTGTATCATCGGAGGTTTAGTAATCGCACGTAAAAGATAAAAGAGAATGGAAATACAAGTAGAATATTATTTAATAGTAAGCACCATCATGATGTTTGCCGGAGTCTTCGGATTCCTAACCCGCAAAAACACGCTGGCTATGCTTATATCATTGGAACTTATATTGAACGCATCAGACATCAACTTTGCAGTGTTTAACCGCTTTTTGTTTCCTGCTCAGTTAGAAGGTCACTTCTTCACGCTCTTTGCCATTGCAATTGCTGCTGCCGAAACAGCTGTTGGTATTGCAATCATTATCAATATCTATCGCAACGTACGAGGTATTCAAGTGAAGGACATCGAAGAAATGAAACATTAATAAAGAGACATTATGGAATATACAATATTTATCTTACTGCTTCCGGTGCTAATGTTCCTTTTCTTAGGATTGACGGGACACAAGCTTAAACCTAGTGTAGCAGGAATATGTGGAACAATATCTTTGGGTATTGTTGCTGTGCTATCCTACCTTACCGCAATTCAGTATTTTACTGCTCCGCGTGTAAACGGAATCTATCAGACGCTCATTCCTTATAACATAGAATGGCTACGTTTTACTCAACATCTTCACATTGACATAGGTGTCTTCCTTGATCCTATCTCTGTAATGATGTTAGTAGTTGTATCAACAGTATCATTAATGGTGCATATCTACAGTATGGGATACATGAAAGGTGAAAAAGGTTTCCATCGTTACTATGCATTCCTTTCACTCTTCACCTTTGCTATGATGGGATTGGTTTTAGCAACCAACATTTTCCAGATGTATATTTTCTGGGAGCTTGTGGGTGTTTCTTCTTATCTGTTGATTGGTTTCTATTATACAAAACCAAGTGCTATCGCAGCATCTAAGAAAGCGTTTATCGTTACTCGTTTTGCCGACTTAGGATTTTTACTTGGTATCCTTATCCTGTCTTTCTTCGGAAACACATTCAGTTTCACTGAATTGATGAGTGGCACTTGTGAAACAGTTCTTAGAACAGCAGCCGGACAAACATTCCTTGGTGGTAGTGTTATTGCATGGGGATTAGGACTGATGTTTCTTGGTGGTGCCGGTAAGAGTGCCATGTTCCCATTCCACATTTGGTTGCCAGATGCAATGGAAGGTCCAACTCCTGTTTCAGCATTGATCCATGCTGCAACAATGGTTGTTGCCGGTGTATACTTAGTAGCAAGAATGTTCCCATTATATATTGGCTTTGCTCCGGATGTATTGTCGGCTATAGCTTATGTGGGTGCATTTACTGCATTATTCTCTGCAACAATTGCCTGCGTACAGACAGATATTAAACGTGTACTTGCTTTCTCAACCATCTCTCAGATTGGTTTCATGATTGTAGCGTTAGGTGTTTGTACAGGAATGGATACACACGAAGGTCTTGGTTACATGGCTTCTATGTTCCACTTGTTTACACACGCAATGTTTAAAGCATTATTATTCTTGGGAGCCGGTTCAATTATCCATGCTGTTCACAGCAACGAAATGGATCACATGGGCGGTCTTCGCAAATATATGCCAATCACACACATTACCTTCCTGATTGCTTGTTTGGCTATCGCAGGTATTCCTCCTTTCTCTGGATTCTTCAGTAAGGACGAAATTCTTGCTGCAGCGTTCAAGTTCAGTCCTGTTATCGGATGGTTAATGACATTTGTTGCTGGTCTTACAGCATTCTATATGTTCCGTCTTTATTACAACATCTTCTGGGGTAAAGAAGCAGAACACGAACACACTCCTCATGAATCTCCACTTGTAATGACATTCCCATTAATGTTCCTTGCAGCTATAACTTTAGTAGCAGGTTTCATTCCATTCGGAGAATTGGTAAGTAGTAACGGTGAAGCATATCACATCCACCTTGATGTAGTAGTTGCTAGCGTCAGCGTATGTGTTGCAGTGGCTTCCATTATAATCGCTACTATATTCTATCGCAAACCGGAACAAACAATTCCAAACATGTTGGGCAAAAAATTCCGCGGACTTCATACAGCAGCTACACATCGTTTCTATATTGACGAAGTATGGATGTTTATTACACACAAGGTTATCTTCCGTTGTATCTCTACTCCTATTGCCTGGTTTGACCGCCACGTAGTAGACGGATTCATGAATTTCCTTGCATGGAGCACACAGGAAGCATCTTTCTCTATCCGCGGATTCCAGTCAGGACGTGTTCAGCAATATGCTTATGTATTCCTGATCGGTGCTTTAGTTATTATTGTAGGATTACTTCTATTTATCTAAATAAAAAACAGAATAGATATGAACTTTTTAACATTATTCGTTCTCATACCTCTGTTAATGATACTTGGTTTGTGGTTAAGCCGCAACATTAAGCAAATCAGAGGTGTGATGGTTGTAGGTTCTACATTACTGCTAGTATTGGCAGGCGTACTTACCTACTTATATCTTGCCGCACGGGGAGCCGGTGACACTGCAGAAATGCTTTTCAGATCAGATGTTACGTGGTATGCACCACTTAATATAAAATACTCACTTGGAGTGGATGGTATCTCAGTAGCCATGCTGTTACTATCTGCTGTTATTGTATTCACAGGAACATTTGCTTCCTGGCAGATGTCTGTACAAACCAAAGAATACTTCCTTTGGTTCTGCTTATTGTCATTAGGAGTTTTCGGATTCTTTATTACAATAGACATGTTCGCCATGTTTATGTTCTACGAAATTGCTCTTATCCCAATGTACCTGCTTATCGGAGTTTGGGGTAGTGGTAAGAAAGAATATGCAGCAATGAAGCTTACCCTGATGTTGATGGGTGCTTCTGCAATGCTATTGGTTGGTATCCTTGGAATTTATTTCTGTTCGGGTGCAACTAGCATGAACATTCTGGAGATTGCAAAAATGCATAACATTCCAGTGGACTCGCAATTAATTTTCTTCCCTCTTACTTTCTTAGGATTTGGTGTACTTGGTGCTTTGTTCCCATTCCACACTTGGTCTCCTGACGGTCACGCTTCAGCCCCAACAGCTGTATCTATGCTTCACGCTGGAGTACTTATGAAACTTGGAGGTTACGGATGTTTCCGTATTGCAATGTATCTGATGCCAGAAGCAGCTAACCAGCTTGGTTGGATCTTCCTTATTCTGACATCAATCAGTGTTGTTTACGGTGCATTCAGTGCTATTGTTCAAAAGGACTTGAAATACATCAATGCTTACTCTTCAGTAAGTCACTGTGGTTTGGTACTTTTCGCTATCCTGATGATGAATCAGACAGCAAGTACAGGTGCTATTATTCAGATGTTATCTCACGGTTTGATGACAGCCTTGTTCTTCGCCCTAATCGGTATGATCTACGGCCGTACACACACCCGTGATATTCGTGAATTAAGTGGTTTGATGAAAATTATGCCTTTCCTTTCTGTATGTTACGTAATTGCCGGTCTTGCTAACCTTGGTCTTCCAGGTTTAAGTGGTTTCGTTGCTGAAATGACAATCTTTGTTGGTTCATTCGAACACACAGATATGTTCCACCGTGTAGTAACTATTATTGCTACAACTTCAATCGTAATCACAGCGGTTTATATTCTTCGTCTGGTTGGAAAGGTTCTTTATGGAAATGTTGAGAACAAAGAGCATCTGAAACTTACAGATGCAACATGGGATGAAAGATTCTCTGTAATCTGTCTGATTGTTGCTGTTGCCGGACTTGGTATTGCTCCACTCTGGATTAGTAACATGATTAGTGATAGTGTGTTGCCTGTAGTAAACGCTCTAACCAATTTATAACGAATTAAAATCTGAAGAAAATGGATTATAGTCAATTTCTATATATGAAAGAAGAGCTGTCGCTCATTGCAGTAATTGTTCTTTTGCTATTATTTGATTTACTAGCAGGAGAAAAAGGACGCAAATACTTTTCACTGACAGCTTGTTTGCTACTTGGCGTTCATACGCTGGCAAATCTGATACCCTCTGCACCGGCGGAAATATTTGGCGGTATGTATTACTATACCCCAATGATGACAATCGTGAAGAGCATCCTCTCTTTTGGAACACTGATTGTGTTTTTACAAGCACATACATGGTTGCAACGTGAGGATACAAACATTAAGCAAGGAGAGTTCTATGTACTTACACTCTCTACTCTGCTTGGTATGTATTTCATGATTGGATCAGGAAACTTCCTGATGTTCTTTATCGGACTGGAAACAGCTTCTATCCCTATGGCTGCATTAGTAGCTTTGGATAAATACAGACACAACTCTGCAGAAGCTGGTGCTAAATACATTCTGACAGCAATGTTCTCTTCCGGACTGTTATTATTTGGTTTATCCATGATATATGGTTCATGCGGAACACTTTACTTTAATGACATACCTGCAGCATTAGAAGGAAACCTTATGCAGATCCTTGGATTTGTATTCTTCTTCACAGGAATGGGATTCAAGATTTCATTGGTTCCTTTCCACTTGTGGACAGCAGACGTGTATCAAGGTGCACCAACAACTGTTACTTCTTACCTGTCGGTTATCTCTAAAGGATCAGCTGCATTTGTGTTACTGACAATTCTTACTAAAGTATTTGGATCAATGATTGCTGAATGGCAAGCAATACTTTACGGAATTATCATTATCACTATTACAATGGCTAACTTGTTTGCTGTACGTCAGCAGAACCTGAAAAGATTCCTTGCATTCTCTTCTATCTCACAAGCAGGATATATCATGCTGGGTGTAATTGGAGGAACAGCAATGAGTATGACTTCTTTGGTTTACTACGTACTTGTTTACGTAGTAGCTAACTTAGCAGCATTCGGAATTATTTCTATCATTGAACAAAGAAGCGGTAAAATTGAAATGGACGACTACAATGGTTTGTATATGACAAATCCTAAACTTTCGTTCATCATGACTTTAGCATTGTTCTCATTGGCAGGTATCCCTCCTTTCGCAGGGTTCTTCAGTAAGATCTTTATCTTCATGGCTGCTTTCAAGAGTGGATTCTACTTACTTGTATTCATTGCATTGGTAAATACTGTAATCTCTTTGTATTACTATTTGCTAGTTGTAAAAGCAATGTACATCAACAAGAATGAAAATCCTATTGCTACATTCAAGAGCGATAACTATACAAAGTTAAGCCTTGCAATCTGTTTAATCGGTATTGTAGGATTAGGTCTTGCCAGCATTGTTTATGAAACAATCAACGCATTTAGCTACGGTTTGTAATTTCAGATAACAGAAGGCTTAAGCCTTAATAAAATAGAGAGGGGTTGTCCAGAACATTGGAACAACCCCTTTTTTCGTCTTTTATCTGGAATATGTAATAGTCGAGTCCGATTCTTTATCGCTCCTTCCCCCTTTTTAATTCTTATATTTCGATCTATTCTGAAAGAGTTTTCAAATATTCAATTCTCAGAGACTTCAGTTTACTTTTGCAACAGCCTCTTCTTTTAGCAAAACGAGTTCGTTATTGCTATAAAAACAAACTTCTATTCTGAGCAAGAAACTCTATTGAAATCATACTATATTCTTTCTCCGTTGAAAGTATATTCCCTGATTCTCACTTTATCTTCAGAAACATCAGGATCTTCAATTTCAAATTTCGGGATAATACTTTTGAAAGATTCAAATGCTCAAACTTCATTAGGAAACACAGCGCTACTTATAATAAAATTCACTCATTGAGGTTGCCGTATTTGCATTCCTCTATGAGTGAATTAAGTTATTTGAGCTCGCCTGATTTCACTAAATAAAACGAGCTGTTTTATGTTTAAAAGATACAAATTAGTTTTTTTAGCCCCCATTCAATACAACATACTACTATTGAACAGTTTGACTTATAAAAGATACAGGTTTGTTTTCAACCCTGTAATGGTCATTAAATGAGATAATCTATTCTATATTTAAAAGTTAGTGGTTTATTTTCATTCCCATACCAGCCATTAATTGAAACTAGCAATTCTATATTTAAAACTCTAACTCTAGATTAAAAATTACCCGACTTTGAATTAATCTTAATAACAGAGCTTTGCACTCCATCGGAAGTAGCTTTCAAAGTTATTTCTCCTTCACTTTTTGAAGACTTCACAATAATCTGAGCATATCCACTGAACAATTTCCTTTTCCACTGAGCAGCAGGATTATAGATTTTTATTTCTCCGGGATTAGTGCTTATCTCTTCCCAGCTAACTTTTTTCGCAATAGGTTTACCCACGAAAACAACTACATTCTCACCCTTCTTCAAAATATTATGATCGAGTACATAAACCTGATCAGGATTATCTCGTTTAATGCCTTCGGCCAATAGTTTGCCATTTACATAGAGCGATTGATTTTCTGACAGACTTTTTGCATAAAATGTAATCTCTGTCTTATCATTAAAATCGGGTAAGAAGAAAGAGCCTTTAATGATTAGATTCTTTGAAAAATCATATTCACCATAACCTTTTTCGAAAGCGTTCTTCCAGTCTGATTCATCTGTATTCTCTGTAATCTTATCAAGATTTTGCATTGAAGAGGATTGCATGAATTTTAATCCAGTAATCGAAGCTCTTTGTACTGATTCCACAAATTGTTCCGGATCGTGAGAAGCAGGATCGCCATTGCCTACACCAATAATTTTGCCTGGGCCGTCGAGTGTAAACTCTATTTCATTATCTGCCGTTGGAACCATTCGGTTTTTCTTATCATTGACCTGCACAGTAATAACAGAGACATCCTGACCATCTGCTTTGATTTGAGTTCTATCTGCAGAAAGAGCAATTTTAGCTGGAACATCTGTTGTTTCTACTTGCTGATCTACAACCATTTTATTGTTAGTAAATCCTTTAGCCTGAAGAGTTCCCGGTTGATAAGTTACCATCCAGTCAATATGACCATTTTTAGGCATTGTCTTTTTACCCAGACTTTTCTTATTCAAGATCAATTCTACTTCATCAGCATTGCTATAAATAGTCACTTTAATCTCTTTTCCTTCGTTGCCTTTCCAGTTCCAATGAGGCATAAGATGCATCACCGGTTTATTGGTCCACCACGATTTTAGATAATAGAAAATATCTTTCGGGAAACCGCAAAGGTCAACAAGTCCGAACTCTGAATTAACAGCCGGCCATACCAGCGGATTAGCCTCACCACGATAATCAAAACCTGTCCAGAAGAAAAGACCGGCAAGGAAAGGGCGTTCCAGATAGAACTTCCATCCAGATTCTGTTCCTACATTCTCGGGCATACGATTAGTTGCAGCCATACGTCCATTGGCACGATCGTCCGCATAAACGCCACGGGTTCCTATCGTGTTGCTTTCTTCAGTACCGATGCCACATTGCCATGGGAACTTTTTATGATGAACATCAATATCACCCTGCACTATATAATTATAACCCATAACCTGCATTGTCTGTCCACTGCCATTATCCCATCCACCGGACACGGCAGCTGTAAATGCACGCGATGAATCGACTTTTTGTGCATACTCCTGCATTGTTTTGGTTATCCTTGCTCCTTTTTCATTCCCCTCTATTTTCCATTCTTCATTACCCAACGACCAGATTACTATAGAAGGATGATTCCTGTCTCGAACCATAAACCGTTTAAGCAAATCAAAATGCTCCTGATTAATTCCCATTAGTCTGTTTTCGTCAAGAACCAGCATTCCCAATCTGTCGCAAGCATCAAGAAATTCGGGTGTGGCTGGGTTATGAGAAGTTCGAATTGCGTTGCAGCCCATTTCCTTAAGCTTCATAATACGGAACTCCTGCAAAGCATCGGGAATTGCAGTACCTACACCGGCATGATCCTGATGGTTATTAACACCTTTTATTTTTACATTCTTGCCATTGAGGAAGAATCCCTTGTTTGGATCAAAACGAACCGTACGGATTCCTACATTCGTATTGTAACAATCAATAGTCTTTCCATCCTGCTTCACCAACGTTTCAAGACGATAGAGATAAGGAGATTCAATGGACCAGAGTTTTGGGTTTTCTACTTTCAGCTTCTGGAAGAAAGTATTATTCAGATTTCCTTCCAAAGAGAGAGAATTATAGGTCTGACTGGCAACCGCTAGATTGGATGCATCGAACAGTGTTTGTTCTATGGTAAATTTTGCAGTTTCGGGATATTGGTTTTCAACTGTTGTGCGAATTGTTAACTCGGCATTATTGTCCTTCAATTCAGAAGTTACAAAGGTTCCATACTGAGCAACATGCAGTCTGTCTGTTTTATTAAGCCACACATGTCTGTATATTCCGGCACCTTCATAATACCAACCTTCTTCAATGCTTGCATCAGCGCGCACTGCAATAACATTTTCTCCTCCATAATTCAGATAGTCTGTTATATCATAAACTGAAGAAGCATAACCACTTGGCTCGTTTCCTACATAAAAGCCGTTTATCCAAACCGTTGAATTGCGATGAATGCCGTCGAACTGGATACTGATCTTTCTTCCCAGATCGGATGCCGGAATTTGAAATTTTTTACGGTACCATCCAACAGAAGTTTCAGGGTACTTCCATCCTATTGTTTTATAGCCATGACTGTGACTAGCCTCAGCAGAAAAAGGAAGTTCCACCGCCCAATCGTGAGGTATATCTACTTCGCGCCAAGTCCTATCCTCAAATTCTGGAGCCGCTGCGCCATCGCCATAACCGGTTTTTGTAAGATAGGTAAAATAGCTTGTCCCGTTCGAGAAATCTTTTGCATAGTCTTTTGCATGACCTAAGGCAAAACGCCACCCAAAGTCCATTGATAAATGTTCCCGTTCACTACCAGCCACATTCTTCGTATTACTATTCTGTGAAAAGCAAGGTAGAACTAACACACAAATAAAAAGAGTCTGTAGTATTGATTTAAGTTTCATCTTTAAAAAATTAAGTATAACAAAAGAATTCTAAAAAATAAGATCAGGATATATTTCACCCCTGATCTTACTTACCACTAAACTACCTTATTGAAATCGCCCTAATAATTCCATGCACATACGTCCGTTATGGTACGGACATTTCCAGAAGCCTGCTTTATTGTCAGCAGTATTAATAGTTCCATCGGCTTTCAGGCTCCAGAACCATTCACCATTTTTACTGTCGATAAGATGCTTCTTTATAAAATTCCAGCATTGCAAAGCCTTTTCAAGAGCGTCTTCATTGTTGAAATATTCATAGAGATTAATATATCCTACTACCGTTTCTGCCTGAACCCACCAATGGCGATCGGCATCAACTTCACCTGTTTCTGTATTTTTTTCGTAAATCATGCCTCCATCCGGTTGAAGTCCTTCACCCGCGGCATTAGCAATTTGTGGAACAACGGCCTCTACCCTCTTTAATAACGATTCATCTTCAAGAACCAGAGCAGCTTCGTGAATAAGCCAGGAAGCTTCAATATCATGTCCGTAAGAGATAATATGATCTTTCCCGTTCCAGTTTTCATCAAAGAACAACTTCAAATGATTGGTTTCTTTATTTAATATCTTATCAAGAAATACCTCTATCAGATTCTTTATTTGCTTTCTGAGTTCATCATTCTTCCACACCCGGTAAAGGTTAGTATAAGGTTCAAGAATATGAAGATGCGTATTCATCGTTTTCTTTTCGTTGGCATCTTTCTCGCTAAGACGCATATCTTCAATCTCATTCCATTCACGGGTCAACGCTTCCAGATATCCGTTTTTCTCCTTATCAAAGCTATGCTCCTCTATAGATTTGAATAACATAATGGCATAATCAAGCGCTTCTCTATCTCCTGTTGCTCTGTGATACTCGCTCAGTCCGTAAATGGCAAAGCCAAGCGCATAAATCTGCTTCTTAGTATCCAGCGGATTTCCTTTATAATCGAGCGACCAATAAATTCCGCCAAACCGTTTATCATAGAAATTATCAATGAGATATCGTTTGGCGCGGGTAGCCATTTCCCAATATTCACTAGATTTCAGTAAACGATAAGCAGAAGAGTAAGTCCACAAAATGCGGGCATTGAGTATGGCTCCTTTTTCTGCTTCCGGCATTAGTTTTTCATCGCCGGTCATTCGTCCATAGAAACCACCATTTTCATGATCCTGCATATTTTTCTCCCAATACGGAAGGATATTGTTTTGCAGAACATCGAGCATTTCGGACTTTAATTCACTTATTTTGTTCATATTTGTCTACTTTTCAATTTTACGACGTTCCTCCAGTTTCTCTGTTATTTCCTTTACTTTCTTTTCACTTAAAGGATAAAGAGAGATGAAGATAACCGAAAGAACAGTACCTACCGCCGGTAAGAAGCTAAGCATCATCTTGATTCCTGATATAGCAGAGTCGGATTGAGTTACGTTTGCCTTGAATCCGAAGTAACCGAGTAACCAGCCGGTAAGTGCTCCTCCCAGTGTCCATCCCAATTTTTGAGACATGGAAGAGGAAGAGAATATTAATCCGGTGGCACGGCGACCACATTTTAATTCAGAATAATCGGCAATATCGGCATACATTGACCATAAAAGCGGGAAGATGATACCGGCGCAGATGCTAATTAAAGCCTGGAATACAAATATAAGGATCAACTGATTGGCAGAAAACCAATAGAAGATGATACTAAGAACCGTAGCCATAGCCATTGCTGCCATATAGGTGTTTTTCTTTCCGATATGATTGGCAACCGGAGCTGCCAATGCCACACCAATCATATTTGATGCCTGACCAAGTGCCAGGTATAATGAAGTCCACGTTACCGTTACTCCCAATGATGCTATCTTAAGAGAGTTGTCTTCCAGAATATAATACTTGAAATAATAAATGGTTGCCCCATCACGGATTGAGTTAAAGATCAATGCTGCAATGCCTGCTCCCAATAATATCCACCAGGGACGATTACGCCACAAGTCGAGTATATCTTCTTTGAGTGTACTCTTTGCTTCTTCTTTCACCGGAGTTACACGTTCTCTTGTCAGTGCAAAACATCCCAGGAACAAAGCCACACACATAATTGCAATAATACCTACTCCATAGGTCCAACCCTGCTGAGGATTAACCGTTCCACCAATCTTTGAGAAAAATTCTACCAATGGTTGAATGATTAACAAAGCAATAAAACTACCCAGATAAGCAAAGAACATACGATAAGAGGAAAGCGTGGTGCGTTCATTCGGACTCGGTGTCATTACACCCAGCAAAGAAGCATACGGTACATTGATGGTTGAATAAACCATCATCATCAGCGTATAGGTTATATAGGCGTATACCAGTTTCCACTCAATACTGAAATTGGGTGTAACAAAGGTCAGCACGCCAATAATACCGAACGGAACGGCTACAAAGAGCAGGTACGGACGGAACTTTCCCCAACGGGTATCGGTTCTGTCGGCAATTACTCCAATAACCGGATCAAGGAAAGAATCCCATACACGAGTTACTAAAAACATAGTTCCTACTGCTGCAGGTGCCAGACCATAAACGTCTGTGTAAAAATACAAAAGGAACATTCCAAATATCTTCCAGAACATGGAAGATGCCATATCTCCGAAACCGTATCCTATTTTTTCTGATAGTTTTACCATGATGTTTTTCAAAATTAAATCTTTGTGTCAACTCTTTTGTTAACAACTTAACGATTCAATCTGCTATTTATTGGCTAGCAGACTAAGATTCTTTTCAATTTGTTTCTTCAATGTTTCTACTGAAGCCGAAGTGGTAAAGCCATCTTCAGGAGTATTCATGCAATAATCCACCAACTTATCAACAGTTGAGGTAGCTACATGCATACGTGTATCGGATGATGCATAATAAATAAACACAGTTCCATCTTCGTCGGCTATCCAACCGTTGCTGAACAGTACATTAGACACATCGCCAAATCTCTCTTCTCCTACAGGAGCCATGAAATATCCGGCCGGAGAAGCTATTAGTTTTGTTGGGTCTTCCAGAGAAGTCATATACATATAAAGCACATAACGCAATCCGGCAGCGCATCCTCTTACTCCGTGAGCCAGGTGAAGCCACCCTTTGGCGGTTTTAATGGGGTGAGGCCCTTCTCCGTTCTTCACTTCCTTTATTGTGTGATAGTAACGATGATCTATAATTTTTTCTTCTTTAATTACCGCATGAGTCATATCATCAACCAATGCCCAACCAATACCTCCGCCACTTCCGGCATCGATAAATCCATCTTGCGGACGGGTATATAGTGCATATTTACCATTCACAAACTCTGGATGAAGCACCACATTACGCTGCTGACTCTTCGTTTTTAAATCAGGAAGGCGTTCCCATGTTTTCAGATCTTTTGTGCGGGCAATACCTGCAGTAGCTGTTGCCGATGAGAGATCTCCTACAGGAGCATTAGGATCAAGACGTTCGGCACAGAAAATACCGTAAATCCATCCGTCTTCGTGAGCTGTAAGGCGCATGTCGTAAATGTTAGTCGCAGGATCTTCCGTATCGGGCATAGTTACCGGGTAATCCCAAAAGCGGAAATTATCTATTCCGTTAGGACTCTCAACTACGGCAAAGAATGATTTACGATCGGCTCCCTCTACACGTACCACAAGAATATATTTACCGTTCCATTTTATAGCACCCGAATTCATAGCTGCATTCATTCCAATACGCTCCATGAGGTAAGGATTTGTTTTTTCATTCAGGTCATATCTCCATATTACAGGAGTATGCGCAGCTGTAACAACGGGATTTTTATAGCGTATAAACAGACCATTTGTTTCTTCTACGGGTTCATTCTTTCGAGTTAAGAAGACTTCATGGTCTGCTAATAGTTTCTCGATTTTGTTGTTATACTGATTCATGACAATAAAGATATTATTATTTATAAGTTGATTAGATTCTTATTTATACAAGTTTTTTATATCTGAGCAAAACTTGGTTTTTGGATGATTATAGAATTCTACAAAGTTTTTTGCCGATGCTTGTCCCGGATAAGGGGCATAGAAATGATTCGGCTTTTCGCGGGCATTGCGCCATACCAAAACATAAGAGATAGGGTACTTATCAACAAGCGGGAAGAGAACTTCCGTCCACCAATCGGCAATAGGCAGAGCTTCCAATCCTGTTTCTGTTACAGCAATAGGCTTATTATGTTCTTTGCCCAACTGTGTGAGATAGGTTAAAACTGTGGTCATTGATTTCCGGTAAGCATCTGTTCCCTGAACATCAGCAGACGGATAGCAGTCAAATCCCAGCAAGTCTACATAATTATCACCCGGATATCTTTCAATATAATCTTCTACCTTATCTTCACCACCCGGAGAATAGGCATAAAGCAAGTTATTAACACCATGTTTAGAAAGGTAATCGTGAGTCATTTTCCACAGTTCTTTATATTGTTCCGGTGTACAATGGCTTCTTCCCCACCAGAACCAACTGCCTGTATGCTCGTGCCAAGGGCGGAACAGTACCGGAACCTTTTTTCCGTCGGGGGCAGTAAGAGAATTTAAGAAAGTAGCCAGTTTTTCTAACCAGCCAATAAATTGATCGTGTTTAGCTCCGCCCGGAAGAACAGAAGTTACTACTCCGGCAGTTTTAACATCCCATGCATCGCCTCCGGTTAGTGGGTTATTTAAGTGCCAGCTTACGGTATTAAGTCCGCCACGAAGGTATTGTGCAATGATATCCTGACGAATCCTGTCGAAAGGAATATTATCCAGATTCTTATCTGCACCCAGTTCTATGTGTCCCAAATCCCATCCGCAAACAGCGGGATAGTCACCGCATACACTTTTTACGTCGGAACGATTCTGATCTCCATCCCAGCCAATGCCATAAGCCGTATCATCCTGATGACCGAACATAAATCCGTTTTCCGGAAATGACTTAAGATTCTTCAGTAAATTCTGAGTTTCCACAGTTCTTAATGAGCCTGCTTTAACTTCACTATCTGTTACTTCCTTAGCCGTACAGCATGACACAAAGCCTGCTATTAATAAAGCACCAGCCGTTATACTTTTTATTTTCTGAACCATACTAATCATATTTACTAATTATTCGTGGAATGTTTTTCAATAACTGCCCTGACATTTGAATCGAGTTGCGCAGGTCGATTCAGCGAGTTGTGCAAGTCGCGTTTTCGAGTTGCGCAACTCATAAAAACGAGCTGCGCAACTCACTCTAAACATTCTTTATTTAACCAAAAAACTTCTCTTTAGTAATGCACTATCTTCCGACGACGTTCCTACCATTACAACGAACTCTCCCGGTTCAACCTGCCAGTTCATCTTTTTATCATAAAAGGCAAGCTTATCTGGTGTTACGTTAAACTTCACTATTTTACTTTCTCCCGCTTTCAAAGCAACACGGGCAAAATCTTTAAGTTCCTTAACCGGACGGGTTACACAACTAAACTTGTCGCGAATGTAAAGCTGAACAATCTCTACTCCGTCACGATCTCCGGTATTGGTAACTTTAACGCTGACATTTACATTACCGTCTTTCCCTATTTCTGTTTTATCAAGAGTCAAGTCATCATACTTATAAGTTGTGTACGACAATCCGTATCCAAATGGATAAAGCGGAGTACTTGGTTTCACCACATAAGGGTGGAAATACTGAGAAGGCTTATGATTATAAATCATTTGCAACTGACCAACGCTGCGAGGAATAGTAACTGCAAGTTTAGCAGAAGGATTAACCTTTCCATAAAGGATTTCTGCTACAGCCTGACCACCATACATTCCCGGTTCCCAAGCTTCAACAATTGCAGGAAGGTTTTCGGCAGCCCATTCAACACCAAGCTGACGACCATTAACCAGAATAAGGATTGTAGGTTTACCGGAAGCTGCAATTTTCTTAATCAACTCGTTCTGCAAGCCCACTAAATCAATATCCGAGCGATCAGTATCTTCACCTCCGGTACGGTCCTTCCAGCGGAAACGCATCATGTACTCTCCCGCTACCACTATGTTCAAATCAGCATCTTTTGCTTTATCTGCAGCCTCATCAACCTTAGCCTGACTCATGTTGCGAGGATCCCATCCCTGATCAACAAAGTCAAAGTTAGTCTGAGGTGCTATCATTTTCAATCCTTCAAGGATTGTAGTTACGTTCTCTTCTTTCTGAACCGCACTCCAGTCGCCCAGAATATTCATATCATTGGCATTGATACCTGTAACCAATACTTTTTTATACTTATCCTGAGAAAGAGGAAGTACACCGTTGTTCTTCAATAAAACAATACCATTGCGTGCAGCTTCGAGTGCTGTTGCTCTGTGTTCATCGCTCAAGCGGATTTTCATGCTCTGCTTTTCGTCGGCATAAGGATTCTCAAACAGTCCGAGACGGAACTTTACATCCAGAATACGACGAACAGATTCGTCAATACGTGATTCGGGAATACGACCTTCTTTTACAAGTTCTACTACATATTCGTTCCAAAGAATGCCATGCATGTGCATATCCATTCCGGCCATGATGCTTTGATAGAAAGCCTCTTTAATATTTTCGGCCGTAGCATGCAAATCGTGTGTATGTTCAATATCCATCCAATCGCTAACCACGAATCCCGGGAACTTCCATTCTTTACGAAGAATATCTTCCATCAGCCATTCATTGGTGTGGCAAGGAATGCCGTTCAGTTCATTGTGTGCTGTCATCAATGACATAGCACCAGCTTCAACACCAGCTTTAAATGGTGGGAAGAAAACTTCGCGAAGTGTACGCTCAGATAAATCGGCCGGTGCGCCATTGGTTCCGTTAAGAGGCTCGCTACCTCCAACAAAATGCTTGATACAAGCCAGCACATCTTCTTTTCCGTTCAAATTTCCCTGATATCCCTTAACAGACTGAACTCCCATTAATGTAACCAAATAAGGATCTTCCCCGTAAGTTTCACCAACCCTGCCCCAACGAGCATCGCGGGCAACTTCCACATTCGGGTTAAACGTCCAGTGCATATTCATGGCACGCATCTCCTGTGCAGTTTGGCGGGCAATTTTATATGCCATATCCAGATCGAAAGAAGAAGCCAGACCAATATTGGTAGGATAAACTGTATTATCGGGAGCATTGGCATTTCCGTGAATAGCGTCAATACCAAAGATGATAGGAATCTGCAAACGGCTCTTCATGGCCAAAGATTGCAGATAATTAGCCTCTTTTAATGTCAACACGTGCAGGAACGAACCTATTCCTCCGGTTTCAGTCCATTTAATCATGTCATCAACAGTAGTGTTGGGGTAGAATGCATTGGCAGTGTTAGTCCTCAGCTCTTCAGCGGTTAATGAAGCCTGAGCAGACTTAAAATGTTCTATACCTACAAACTGGTTCATCTGCCCCACTTTTTCTTCCAGAGTCATTCGCTTAAGCAAATCTTCCACTCTGTCTTTTACCGGAGCCGAAGCATCCTTATAAACCTCTTTCTTATTCCCATTAGAGAAAGAGCTGGTTAAAATTAACGTCATAACGGCTAAAAATATCTTTTTCATAATAATTATTTTTTCGGTCTGTAATATCTATATACTTATCAACTGGAAAACGTGCATGAGAAATACCTATTATTACGTTAGCAAAAGTAAATATTGCGGCAATGGATTACAAATACAATTTTATCTATTAATAACACTTTATTAACTGGCTAAAATTAAATAGAATTTTATTATTAATAAATGGAATAAACTATCTATAATTCCTCTATTTAAAAACCATTTAACGGTGTATTTAATATGATAATGCACGAATCATTTATATCCAAACACCTATCTATCAGAGCATAAAGCTGACTAGCTGAATCTTATTAACAGCTTTAAGCAAGAGGATTTAGCTAAATTAATCTATAATAAATCTGCTTTTTCCATTATAGAATAACTAGTAAAGAGAAATAACCATGGAACACAACTTAAAAATAATATAATAATCCTGATAACTGATACTTTTGTATCACTTACTTAGATATTACAGTGGCTTAAACATAACAAAGGCTTCTTAATCACTTGCAGGATAAAGAAGCCAATGAATATTAAGTATATAAGATGTTTATAGATTGCCAAACTCAGGATTATTGTTTTTCCGAATAGCAATGCATTCCATTTCAATAAGCCAAGTGGGACGACAAACAGAAGCTAGTACATACTGTTTTGGAATCTCCGGGAATTGTTTTTCAAGCATAAGCCTGATAACTTTATAATCTGCAGCATCACGCAGATAAATAATTATTTGTGCTAAGTCCTGAGAACCGGAACCTCCCTCTTCCAAAAGTTTTTCTACATTTTCGCACATCCTGCGAGTCTGAGATACAACATCTCCTTTGTGCAAAACCTCACCTTTGTTATCAATGCTGGCAGTTCCACTTATATACAACTGGCATCTGTCTCCATATAATACACTAACACCTCTTTCAAAGGTTACCCCATAAATGGCTGTAGGACTTAAATGACTTAATGCATAAAGGTATTTAATCTGGCGTGATTGCAGTCCTTTTACAGCATAAGCATCTAATAAAACATGAATCTTTGGATTTGCATGACGCCCTTCAATACCTGTACTGGCAATATAATGGGTATGTTCGGTAAGCCCCTGGTCCAGAAAATTATAACGACGGGCTTGTACCATACCGGCATAGTTCACATCTACATTTTGCACAAAGAACCAGGTACGAATACAATCTTTTTCTAATGTACACTCACGTTGTTGCAATTCGGCCTCATAATTTTCCAATAAAGTATGAGTTTGCTCTTCAGAATTGCCCGAAGCAATTCCGGCACCAGCCGTCCAATAGTGTTTATATACAGGATTAGTATTGGTTGTTAAATAGCACCATAATGCAATTTTACTACCATCTAACGGAGGCTGCTGAAGAATAGAAGTAGCACACTCCGGAAACGATTTTAATTCCTCCTCCAATTGTTCACTCTGGTTTGCTGCATCACTAAGAAAATAACGCTTCATAACCGGTTTTGCACCAGTTAAAAGTTCATCATTCAGTAATTCGCTATAAGCACGATGCAAATTTCTTAACTGAGTTTCATAATTTAGCTCTCCTCCTTTTACATGAAACATGAGATGATACTCCACCGCATGCCCGGTTTCGCCAAAAGAAGACAGTTCTACATTTACGTTGTAAGAAGAAAATGTATAAAACCTATATTTCATTTTTACTTTTTAATTGTTACTTGTGTTCGTTCTTTAGATGTGATACCTTTTTCCATCTCTTCAATATCCCATTTCACTGGTGAAGATACAAAATCGGGTACGTTATACGAATAAACAGATTGATCATAATAACGGAAAGGATCTTCCTGTGGTAAAAGGAAAGGCTTGCTAACTTTTCCTTTATCATCGATAGAAGCTATGTACAAACGAGTATACAATCCTCCGTCACGGCGACTGCTGAATACAAACCAGTGAGAATTGCTACTCCAGTTATGATAACTTTCCGTATCATCACTGTTCACCTCTTTCAGATCTCTTATACTGCCATCGGCCAGATTAAGTAACCATAAATCGGCTTCCTTATGCCAGATTGAGAAATTCCCATAATCGGATAACGTAAACATGATGTATTTCCCATCATAAGACGGACGAGGGAAAGATATACTTTTGTTTATCTTCTTTGCAGATACAAGGGTATCTATATGATCGCCAAAGGTTCCATCTTTTGGATTAAATGATATACTGCATAAGCTGTATTTTACATCTTTATATTCTTTTGTCATTTCTTTCTTCTCAGCAGAACAGAAATATAATGTACGACCATCGGCTGAGAAAGCAGGAAAAGTCTCGAAAGAAGCTGTTTTTAAAAGATCCGGAGTTAATACCTGTTTCGTTTCCGGCTGATATACAATTATATCCGACTCCAAATCTACCACTTCTATGCGCTTATCCTTTGCAACATGAAATACCTGACGAGTCTTGTTCACAGAATAAGCTACATATTTACCGGATGGATGCCAGTAAGGATAAACAAATGAACCAATGGTCTTATCTGTTTTTGTATTTAGGAATTCAGCCTTACCATTGATATTCATATAAGTTGCTCCGTTATTTCCACGTAAATGCAAGCTGGAATGATCGGGATTCGTTTTATTAAAACTATGACAGTTTACGCAAGATCCCGTAACCAACGTATTTTCATACAAGGCAGTTTGTTTATACGAAGCTAACTCTCGTTGATAAATACCCATCTTACTATATACTTCATATCCGGGAGCAACAAGTCGATAGACTAAACCATAGTCAATTGGATATTTGCTAATATAGATTGGAAAAGATTTATATTGTTTCCAACTACCATTTTGTTTCAAACAAACAGTTACCAGAACACTATCTCCCTTATTACTTTCCAACAAACTCTTCCATTCAGAAGAAGAGAAAGATACAGCATCGCCATTTACATGAATCTCTTTACCTTTCTTTCCTTTTACTACAACATCTACTCTGTCAAAAGTTTCATCAGGGAATGAGAAATTCAGAGGAGCAATAGTTGCTGGTACAGTTACACCAACATAATCAGGATAAATAGGTGGAAATTTATCTATTTTAGAAGGCGAATTAACATTTTCCTGACAACTGAAAAAAACAATTAGGGAAAGGAATATATGGACAATATTTAGTTTCATTATATGCTGATTTTATTATTTTCTAAAATGAAGATAATACCAATATGTTTGAGAGAATCCATTAAAAAGCAAAGCTTCTGAGTTTTTATTGGCAGAATAAATATTTGCGTAACTTAGCAGATTTTGTTTAACTGCATTATTTATAGGCCAAGGAGTTTTTTCAAGATCAGAGGAGTGATTAGACCAAGCGAAAATTAGTGCTTCTTGATAATGTGCAGGAATTTCTTTATATCCCAAATTCTTACCTAAAGGGAAATATTGAACAAAATGGTTTAAATCTTTTGTTAATAAAGTGTATGCCATTAGGTATTCATAAGCCATTCGATTTGTTGGACAATGAAGGAAAAGCAAACCTAACATTTGATCTTTTTCTTCCTCACTAAAAAGGAAGTCCTCTTCTAAACGATATTTTTTTAACGCGGCCCATTCAGGATTCATATTAATTCTCTTTTCATTGCCAATGCATGCCAGAGCTTTCGTAGCCCAATCACTGTAAAACATGGTGTGTTGCAACATACGAAGATATTTGGCTGCCACTTTATATTCGCCATTAAGGAGATTAACTTCGGCAATTCTCATTATAGCACGACTGCTTTTCTTATAATCAGGAATAGCTTCCATCGCTTCAAAAGCATAACGCATAGATGTGTTCAAAAAACCAAGATGATAATAAATTTCACCGGCAATCAATGGTAATGTAAAATCACGCTGAAAACTTGGTAATAATCCCTCAGGGCCATTTTGGTAATAGCGGAACATACAATCACCTATCTTAGCTTCCTTACTCAAAGCTAAATTTAAGCATGCAACAGATAAAGGGGCACTAGGATCCTTATGATTTGCCATAGCTATCACTTTATTCCAATCTTTCATGCGCACACTATAGTCGTATGCCATAATTTCTTCTTTGCTCCAATCAGCTGTTAAGCGAACAAGAGCATTTCCTGCAAATATAAGTAGAACTATCTGAACAACAAAGCATAATACTTTTATGCTCTTTTTCATTTCTGTCGGCAAATATTTGAAAATAAATGGTATAATAATAAAAGATAACCAGATTATCAAAAGTGGATAGGGAGATACAATCGGATATCGATTATAAGAAAGTCCCCACCATAATCTGGATAAAGGATATTGCAAATAGCTTTTAGCTACCAATGGAGGTAATGCAACAAATAGTAAAAGAAGAACAATACTGATTATCCACTGTTTTTTTGAGAATTGTTTAAAATATCCCCATTCAAAGATTAAACAAAGAGCCCCAAACACCCAGAAGATTCCACCCGCTAACCAGTAAAGCATACATAGCATAACAACAGACATGCAAATTCTGACTATAGGATTTTTAATAAATGAATAGATTTGGGCTGCAAATAAAATCAATAATGCAGAAACTAATCCGGCCAACAAATAATTTTCATCACAAAGTAATTGCCAAAATAAAATAGATGGAATAAAAGTTAATGGAGTAAAAATATCATTCTGTACAATCCTATTAGCAAGCATGCTCATTTGCTGTTGAAGCAATACCAACATAAAGGCTATAATCAAAGCACCCAGCCATGAATAGTAATAGAATTGAGTAAAAAAAGTTCCTATATAATCTGCTAATCCACCTGGACGTTCCAAAAGATTCAACCAATAATCAGAAGTAAAAAGAAACATCTGTAGTTGTTCTTCATAGTGAAGATGATTATTATAAGAAAAAGCAAAAAAGAGAAATACCACTAAGCCAAATAGGAAGGGCAATATTCTTACTAAGAATTTAATTACTTTATTCATTTCTGAAATTTTTTCTATCAAGTAGATTTTATCAAACTAAGTTGTTTTATTACAGTTAAAAACACTCTTGATAATGAGGATACTTTGTGTTGCAATTTTCATAGTTTATTCAAAGAAACAAATTATTATGCATAAACACAAGAGATAATTATGAAAAAGAGTCTCGTTTTGTTTTAAAATAAAGAAGACGGGAATGGAAAACCCGTCTTCTTTCATTATAAATGAACCAGAAAGCACTCTAATCATTGTGCTATGAGTACTTAAAAAGTTCTTATCAATTAGTAATTAAATCCTTGACGTTTAAATATCCAGAACCAACCTTCATAATTATTCGAATCAGTAGGATACATTAAAATCATCTCATCATCAGTGAGTTTGATTATATCAAATACATAAACAACCTTTTTTCCGTCATTCTGGCTAATTCCGTGAGGAATCGTTGTACCAGAAAAGGTAACAGAACCAATACTTTGAGACATTTTGTGGGTAGTCATATCAAATGAGAATTTACCAGTTGTGGTAACGCCAGCCTCTGTTCTTGAGAATTTAAGACCATTCAACGTAAATGTCATTGTACTATTAATATCAATATTGTCAGCAGCAGCATCAGCAGCAGATCTTCCCCACCAACCTGGAGATGAGTCACCATTTCCGCCATTACCCCAAATTCTACCATTCTGTATAGTATTATCTGTAGCCCAAACCCATGTTTTAGAACCTGTTCCACAGAAATAACCATATTGAGGCTCTACAGCATATTTCATTTCATCAACAGTTACACTGAAATCTTTAGTCAAGACAGTACCATCCGCAGCCATAGCTTTCAATGTAATTGTCTGAGTACCCTTAACAAATAAGGTCATCTCAGTATCATTGCTTACATAGTTTTTCACACCGTCAGTCCATTGACAAGACACAGGGCTAGTACAGCTAACCTTAACTTTATTTGTATTTTTGCCATTATCCTGTATAGGAGTTACTGTAGCTTGAATCTGATCAACCGAGGTGATCAGAGCCCCCACACCTTCCCGATTTTCAATGGGATCACAGGATGCAAAGATTGCCAAGAAAATAGAGGTTAATAATATATTAATTAATTTTTTCATAATCTTTCTGTTATTTTTGTTTTACCAAATTATTTCCAACCAGAATATTCTACATTACTAGTTCCCCAACCTGAATTTTGTTTCAATACACCATTTGACAAAGATATTTCAGTTTCTGGAATTGGGAAGAAACCACCACTTGTTGCTTTATAACGCGAAGCATATCCACCACCATTATTTGTTGTAGCATTTTTATCAGTCACTCCTTTATAGTAAGTTGGTTGGTTATCTTGCTTGGCCAAAGCTGTTTCAGCAATATGCCAACGGCGAATATCATTCCAACGAGTACCTTCGAAACAAAGTTCCCAACGACGTTCATTACGTAAAACATCATCTGTATAACCGCTAATAGAAGGCAATCCGGCACGAGCACGTACTTTATTAATACCTGATACTTCCTTCTTCAACTCAGATTGCATCAATAATGCATCAGCAAAACGAATTAGGACTAGGTCATGAATATTTGAAAGTTGAAAATTGACTGTTGAATAATCATACATATTCTGTTCGAATGTTTCCCAGTATTTATTATCTTCAGTTTTCTTGGCGGTAATAGGAGACCACTTCTTTGCATAATAATCAGTTTCCTGAACAAAGTCAGTCCAACCACCTTTGGTATAATTAGGTAATTCAACAGGAATATTACAAATAGAGGCTTCACGACGCATATCATTTGGCTCAGCACTAACCCAGTCTTTCCATAAATTAGGAGCTACAGGACCAGCACCCCAACCTTGTCCAAAAGGAAATGTTTTACCAAGATCCTGACCACCACGGATAGCCATATGAAGAGCATATCCATTAGAATAACCAATAGTTGTACTCCAGCTTGCAAACTTAGAATATTTAATAGCAAACATAGATTCAGGGTTAACTGCATTATCATCTTCAACCCATTTCAAGCCTTTGCCTTTTGTATAGCCGTAATCTTCTTTAGTTAACCTATTAGAATAGGCCCACAAATTACGAAAATCCGGAACCAATGAATAACCTGAGTTATTTACACAATCGTCAATCCAAGTGATAACATTATCTTTTGTAACGATACTTCCATCAGGAAGTGTAACTTCTGATTTTTCATAGAAACCTGTGTAGAAAAGGAAAGCACGTGCCATCATAGCCTCAGCAGTCCATTTATCAACATGGCCAGATTCTACCCAATTACTTCCAAATTTCTTATTTGGCATCAATTCGATTGCAGATTTCAAGTCAGAAATAATTTGTCCCCATGTTTCATCAGGAGTAGATTGAGCCTTATTTTCGGGACTAGAAGATACAACCAAAGGTACTTTTTCAAAGTAAGAAGCTAACTCATAATAATAGAAAGCGCGGAGGAAATAAGCCTCACCAATCATCTGATTCTTTTGATCGTCGTTTTCGTAGCCACTACAGTTTCCCAATGTTTCAATAGCTGTGTTCGCACGGAAAATACCAGCATAACGATCTTTCCAAAACTGTTCAAGCATACTTGAACCGAAATTCATCATCAAGTCTAGCGCCTGCATTAGCTTATCATTCTCACCACCACCACCAAGTCGGTCATCGCAAGCAAGTTCTGATGCGTAAAGGAAAGAATATTGTGGATTTGCATTTACAACACTCAAATTGTTATAGACACCAGCTACTACTTGTTTCGCATCAATTAGTGTTTGGGGGTAATTAGAAGTATCTTTCTGTGTCAAATTTTCCGTATCCAGAAAATCATTACAGCTTGAGAACAGTACTGTTACTGCAGCTACTGCTAAATATTTAATTTTTTTCATCCTTAGTACTATTAAAATTTAAGACTTACACCTACTAAATAAGTTCTTGGGCTTGGATAGAAACCAATATCAATTCCTGATGCCCAACTATTTGTACCTCCATCATAACCAATCTCAGGATCCATTCCAGAATAACCTGTTATAGTAAATAGGTTCTCAGCAGTTACAAACAAACGAGCTTGAGAAAGACACATTTTTGGGAAAAGCTTCTTAAAATCATAACCTAGAGTAATATTCTGAATTTTTACAAAATCACCATTTTCAATATAAATATCAGAAATACTTTGGTAATTAATGTTTGATCCAGCGGTCAAACGAGGCATTTTATTAGAAGTACCTTCACCATGCCAACGTTGATAAACTTCTGTAGTATAGTTTTCATGACGACCATCAACAAACTTACGATATGATTTTGCAATCTGCTGACCAAATGCTCCATGAGCAGCAATATTCAAATCAAAACCTTTATAACCAAAGTTCAAACCTAATCCTAAAGTATAGTCTGGATGAGGATTACCGATATCTGTCTTATCTTCATTCGCAGTAATCTTCCCATCTTGGTTTAAATCTACAAATTTCACATCACCTGGTTGAGGGTTAGACTGAAGAATACCGTTTCCAGCAGCTTTCCAAGCATCAATATCTGCCTGATTTTGGAAGATACCTGCTGTTTTATATCCGTAAAAGTAACCAATTGGTTTACCAACTTGCGCACGATACATTTCAGTAGTTCCTTGACTCAATACATTTTCAACACCATGGATAATTCCTTCAGAGTTAGCAATGCGAGTAACTTCATTTTTATTATAAGAAAGGTTTGCATTAATACCATAAGTAAAGTCCTTTCCAATTTTATCATTCCATCCCAATGCTAGTTCAAAACCTTTATTTTCAACATCACCACCATTAATATAAGGTGCGCCTGTTCCATAAGAAGCCAATTGAGGAGCAACTACTAACCAGTCTTTTGTTTTTTTATTATACCAGTCGAACGCTACACGTAAGCGAGAACTTAAAATATTTGCATCAAAACCTAAATCAAGCTGTTCTGAGGTTTCCCATTTAACATCTGGATTAGGAAGAATATTTGCATAACCACCTGTTGTTTGTGAATCTTTGTTGTTGCCAAAAGAGTAAGCTGCAGTATCATCGAAAGATACAGTAGATAAATATTGGAAATTAGAAATATTACAGTTACCATTTTGTCCCCAACTTGCACGAAGTTTAAGAAAATCTAACCAATTCTTTGTTGATTCCATAAAGCTTTCGTTAGAAAGAACCCAACCTAATGATGCTGATGGGAAGTATCCCCATCTATTGCCACGGGCAAAGTTTGAAGAAGCATCAGCACGCATTACAAGAGAAGCCATATAAGTTTCTTTCCAGTCATAGTTAACACGGCCGAAGAAAGACACTAAACGACCTTGTCCCCAAGGAGAACCACCCACGGTTGTCTGGCCGCTCTTAATACCCTGTGAATTATCCAAATAAGCATGCTTATAATCATAAAAAAGCAAATCTCCGTTTGTAGCTGAAAGATTTTCACCCATACCTGATTTCTCAAGAGATTGACCAACTAAAGCATCAAAGTGATGATCACTATTAATATTGAACTTATAGTTCAATGTATTTTCCCAAGTAAAACTCCATCCCATACTACTATTTTGAGTTACAGAAGAGACAGTGTTCTGCGTAGTAGTTGAAAGAGTATATGTTGGTTTATAAGAACGATAAGTGCTTGCACTCATTTTATAACCAAACTGAGATTTAAGAAACAAATTCTTAATAGGTTGAATCTGCAAATAAGCAGACATATTCAGATTATGACTTTTTGATGTATTTTTACCACGTTCATAAACCATATCTGCAATAGGATTGGCAGCACTAGAATCATATTGAGTTAATCCCATCGCATCTTTATCATACATATCGAAATAATTTCCATTTGCATCATAAACAGGCATTATAGGCATAATTCTCAGCATATTTGAAATATCATTCCAATATTGATTTCCAATACCAATACCACTTTTCACTGCATAATTATAATTCAGAGTCTCACCAAATTTAACTATATCCATGTCATTTGCTTTATAAATAACATGATCGGAATTAAGTCTTACAGTAGTACGTTCATAATCAGATTGAACTGGTTTACCAAAAATACCTTCTTGAGAAGTATAAGACACACCCAGAGAGAATTTAGAAATATCACTACCACCCGCAATATTAACAGAATGATTTTGAATTGGAGCATCTTCATTACGCATTGCATCCAACCAGTTAGTACCTTTCCAAGTGCCATTCATAACTGCATCATATTTGTCTCCCAAGATCGTTTTCCAATCATAAAGTTCAAGTCCTTCATTAAAATTAACTTCATCCATAATAGCCGTATACTCTTTTGCATTAAGCAAAGAAGGCATTTTATAGACGTTCTGCACACCATAGTATCCATCGTAACTTACCTGAATTTTTCCTGATTTACCTTGTTTAGTTGTAACCAGAATTACTCCATTGGCAGCACGAGCACCATATATAGCTGCTGAAGCAGCATCTTTTAAAACGTCAATAGACTCAATATCTGCTGGATTAAGATTGCTAATATTACCACCAGCAACACCATCGATAACATAAAGAGGAGCTGAATCACCTGTTGTACCCAAACCACGAATGTTTACTTTAAACCCTTCACCCGGTTGACCAGAGCTTTGAGTAATAGTTACACCCGGACTCTGACTCTGCATAGCAGAAAGAGCATTTGTTGTACTTAGTTTCTGAAGATCATCACCTTTAACCTGAACTGTAGCACCGGTTACCAGTTTCTTTTTCTGAACACCATAACCAACTACAACCACCTCGTCAAGTAATTCAGAATTTTCTTCTATAACTACGTTGACTGATTTTTGATCACCTTTTACACGTAGCTCTACAGATTTGTAGCCTACACAAGAAACAACCAAAACAGCATCTTTTCCGGAAAAATTCAAGGAGAAATTTCCATTCATGTCTGTTATGGTCCCACTAGTGGTTCCTTTCACTAGAACATTTACGCCAGGCATCCCTAAACCGTCCTTTTTATCGGTAACTGTACCGGTAATTCGGTTTTGCTGCGCCATGACATGACAACTCATTACAAGTGCCATTAAAAACAACATGATGTTTTTCATAACTGATAATTAGATTTATAATATATGAATACAAAAGTATTTATTAAGCAAATTCACTACAAATGCAATTTTATCTTAAAATAATACTATTTTATCTATTCGCTTATTTTTTGATATTTCTTAAAAATAATTTCAACTTTAGCATTTTTTTATCATATAGATAAAGCATGAAGTTTCATTACATGATAACATTCTTACCTTAAGAGTTGATACAAAAATATAGTATTCATAAGAGCGACAAGGATATATTTTGTTTTCAATAAGGTATATATATGTTTCATTTCATGAATTTATAAGAACTTTATAACAATAATGTTATCAATTCTTAATTATTTCATATGCCTTTTAAAGAATTCCATACGAATATTCCACCAAGAAGAAGGTACATCATGCCCATAGGTGGGATTAATAATGTATTCTTTTTCAGTACTGATACGATTATAACCAGAGAAATTTGTATGAGGGGGACAAACTTCATCCTGCAAGCCTGAAGCCATTATTATAGGGCACTTAATCCAACCTGCCAGATTCTTTATATCAAAATAAGATAGCATATCATACAGCTGGGTTTCACTTATTGATGACTGTTTTGCCAAAGCTGCTTTAACCGCATCACCCGGCCAATGAACAATCTTAAAATAATCGGGATAATCTGAAAGGAAAGGAATAAACGGAGCTGCTGCTGCAATACGGTGATCGAGCGCACAAGCTGCCATTGTGAACGCGCCACCCTGACTACCCCCTTCTGCGAAAATATTTTTTGTATTTACTTCGGGACGTGAAGCAACAAAGTCTATTGCACGGACCAAATCCATAAAAGCACCACGATAGTAATAATCTTCTTTTGACTGCATGCCATAAGTAATCCAATCTCCGTAAATATTGGTTGGTTGCTGCAATCCCTGTCCGCGAACTGATAATACAAATTCTACAAACCCAGGATTATCGTTAGGTTTTGGTGACCAAGGTTTGGAACCATAGCCCATATAACTAATGATTGCCGGATATTTTCCTTTTTTAACCGGAGTACAATAATATCCGGAGATTTCCACACCTCCGAAAGATTTCATACTAACCTTATATAATTTACGCTGATTAGTTGAAGAATCGGGGATCAGGGTTAGTTTATATTCAGGTGCAACCTTAGCCAGTTCAGCCAGACTTTCATCCCAGAATTTACGGAAATCGGTTTTGTTATCGGGTAAAGAGACAATATATTCCGGTTCATAACCGATATTAAACTTCTTAATTTCATTCATTTTCCCATCTACTTCCTGAGTTACGGTACAACGGTAGAAACCGGGAGCCGGAACAGAAAAAGAGAAATCGGCCTCGGTAGAATCGCCTTTACTGAGAGAGATAGATTGTGCAAACCGATGTACTGGTTTGAAATCATCCGTAGTTACTTGCAGATTTAGTGTAGCTTTTGCTGCATCTTTCCTGGTATTTTTCACCATAATCTGTATTTCAGGATTCTGAGGTGAATAGAATACCCAATCGTTTGTTTGCTTTACCTTGTAAGATAGGCCCCCTAACTCTTTATCTGACTGAGCAGATAAAGAGATTGAGAGACTAACAAAAAACAAACAAACCAAACCTTTCCTTATATTATATAAAAACATGATACTATTTATTTTGCTATTGATAATCTGTATAAAAGTACATCCTGAGCCGGCACTGATACTTTTTTATCTTTTTTGGTACTTCCTTCAACTTTTTTTGTCCACAAATTCTTTATTACATAGGTGGTATTATAAAAATTAGTTGATCGTTTAGAAATTTCATCATCAATGTTAAATTTCTGCCAATGAATATCGAATTCTTTATCTACAGTAGAGCGGTTGAGTAAGCAGAATGCCCAATCGCCTCCGGCAAGTGGTTTCAACCAAACTTCAATTCCATCTTGTGAAGCAACCTTTAAACCTTGAACGCCAAGAGTATCCTGATCAATAGCTATAACATCTTTATTCATGATGATTGCTTTTGTCTCGTCGGACATATTACGAATATCATTTCCTAAAATCAGGGGAGCTGCAAGCATGCACCACATTGAAAAATGCGCACGGTCCTGATTTACTTTTTGCCCGTTACCAACTTCCAGCATATCCGGATCGTTCCAATGTCCGGGACCGGCATATTTACGAAGCCCTTCCTGCATATCCAGAATCTGTAATACACCAAAAGCTTTCCATCCCGGATGTTCGTCAACACAATCGAAGCAATTAAAAATATCACCGGTAGTACGCCACATGTGTCCGGTATCTTTTGCCCATGTCCATGGTTTACTATTTCCCCATTCACACATGCTAAACAGAATAGGACGTCCGGCAGCACGAAGAGCATCCCTCATCAGGTTATAAGCACCAATCGGATTTACATCTTCGGTATTGCACCAGTCATATTTCAGATAATCTATTCCCCATTTTGCATAAGTAAGTGCATCCTGATATTCGTGACCTAAGCTTCCTGGACGACCACCGCAAGTTTGTCTGCCCGCATCCGAATAGATACCAATTTTTAAACCTTTAGAGTGAATATAATCGGCTAAAGCTTTAATGCCCGAAGGGAATTTCACCGGATCGGCAGTGATAAATCCCAGACTATCGCGTTTACCATGCCAGCAATCGTCCAAGTTTAAATAAACATATCCTGCATCGCGCAGTCCGGATTCTACCATTTTGTCGGCAACACCACGAATAATCTCTTCATTGATATCGCAGGCAAATTTATTCCAGCTATTCCATCCCATAGGAGGAGTCTTTGCCAATTCCTCATACTTCTGCGCTTTCACAGAACTGAGACAACAGAAACAAAGCAGAGAGAATAAAAGAAAATACTTTTTCATTATTTATCAGATTTACAAATTAATGGCTACTTAAATTTCAGGACAGATTCTTTAATTATTTTCACAGTAGATTTATCTGATGCAAAGACAGAGTTCAACCCTTGTTCTTCCTGAGCCGGATCTCCACAATAATCGTCTCCTTTTTGCCAGTAAATATGTTCCTTTGAAGGATTGGCAAAGCCTCCCCATCCCCAGAAATTGCATCCGGCAAAAGGACCTCCGGCTTTCTTATCTGCTATAATCAGCTCGAATACGTATTTATAAAATGAATCACGAGAGTTGGTTGTACTTTCTTTGGAGAACTTAAAGCCATCGCGTGGAAATCCAAATTCTTCCATCACCAAAGGTTTGTGGTGTTTTTTAGCTACTGCCAGATGTTCGAATATATATTTCTTTGTTTTTTCCTTAGCCGACTGAAGTTTCTCGGAAAGACTGTCTTTTGTTACCCAGCTCCAGTTATAAGGCCACAGGTGAATATTCATATAATCTACATTCTTATCGGCATGAATTCTTTCAAAAAGATTAATATCCTGTTCACATCCATGCTTTCCTTCGCTTCCGGTAGACACCATGTGGTTTTTATCCAGACTTTTTATCTGGGCGGCCACGTCGGCAATCCATAGTGCAAATGGTTCTTTGTTTTCATCAGCAAAAGCACGTGGCTCATTTCCTATCTGCCAGGACATGATGTACGGATCGTCTACATATTTTTTCTTTGTATAACGGTTGGTTCTGCCAATGATATCATTTACATAATTATGGAATAGTTTTTTTGCAGAGTCGGACTTTGGAAACTGTTTCACAAAAGCCATATATGCAGGCCATCCGTCAATTGCCGGAACAGGAGCCTTACCATATCCCGCCCATTGAAGATATTGTGAGTATCCTCCGGTCCACTCCCATGAATTATTCAAATAAAGAACGGCATACATTTTTCGTTTCCCCATTTGATATAATAAATAATCCAGTCCGGCTAATATAGTATCATTATATACTCCGGGAGACTTTTGCAGGGTTGGTTCTACTTTAGATCTGATACCATTCTCTCCATCAGCTCCAACCAATACCCGGAGATTATTAATACCTATTGATTTTAAATAATCGAGTTCCTTATTCAATCGTGCACGATTTCCACCTTCACCTTCAGAACCAAGAATGGCTCCATACCAGAAATTAGTACCTATATAATAATAAGGTGAACCGTTCAGCATAAAACGGCCTTTTTCTACATGAATGAAGGAAGACTTGCTTTGAGCAGAGGAATATCCTATAAAAGAAAAAAGCAATAGGAAGAGAGACAAGATATATTTCATACTATTTAAAATTTAAGGTATAACAGCTTTTCATTTTTACACAGTTGCAAATGTATATATTTCCAAAAAATAAATCAGTGCATTATTTATCAATTCATAATACAATTTTAACTCATCTAGAATAATTAATATTATCTTGTACAAAAGATTGCATTCTTTTGTACAAAAGAAAAGATTGTTCTGTACAGAAGAATTAATTCTTTTGTACAGGACAATCTTAATATATGCTCAATAAAGAAGAAGAATGATATGAAAACTATATTATATATACCTATATTATATAGTTTTCGACTCAGATGAGTTAAATAGTTTGATTTATACTATAAAAGGTAAAGTACTGTTTGTTAATCTTATAGTGAAGTGGATATTGTTATATCATTTTCCATCTTCCATTTGTGCCAGAAAGATACGGCAGAAACTAACCATAAACTTATCGAAATCCGTTGAAGACTTTTTCTGAACCACCTTACCACAGATTTCCTTATACTGTTTCAGTCTGTCGGAATCTATATCCCTCAGAGCCAGTTTACCACCAAAACGAAGTTTATAGAAATCTACCAGCATATCAAAACCTGTCCAATCAGCAGATTTAGGAACTCTTTTTACATTCGCATAAGCAAATAATTCTGAAGCATTCATTGAAGCAAAACGATCCTTAGCCACCGGTTTAAAATCGTTAGGGAGATAACGCAGGCGAGTGAGCTCTCTTAAATGAGCTTCGCAGAATTGACGGTAATTCTTTGAGTTTAAAATTGATTCGTCCCATAAAGGTTGTTTGCCTGCTCGCTGCAAAGAATCATGCTCTGCCCTATAACGTGGGAAAAAGCTATTAAATCCTTTTACAGTATCTAAAGAAATAGTCTCAGCCTCAACAGTTCCTTTAGTCAACTTAATAATTTTATATCCCGGCACATAACCAGCTGTAGAAGGAACCTGAATATTTAAAAGACGATTTCCTTTCTTTGAAACAGAAACTTGTTCATCATTCATGTGCATGTGTCCACCCAGATGAAGAATGATTCCGACATCGGCCAGGAGTTGGGCCATCGCAGAATCTGGGAAGCGATACATATCGAACTTACCCGGTGCGGCAATATCCGGAATATACTGAGCTACCCCATCATTATAATCGGCCATCGGGAAATGGCTGAAAGTAACCAGCTTTTTTCCATACTTTTTAGCCTGAGCTGCCACCTTAGTTATCCAGGGCAAGAGATAAGGCTTGGCTTTAAACCCTTCATTATAAACAGATCTGGCTCCTTCAAAAGTGAGAATGCTATCGCCTTCAGTAGTCTGCGGATAGTATACAGAAGCATCAATTGCCAATATCCACAATCCTTTTACCGGTTCTACCAGATAGCTACCATCTTGAACAACCGGTTTTTTATTTTCAAAAGCATAAGTCCGCTTGCTCCAGTCGGCCTGCTTAACAGCCTCATCATAGCTATAGTTTTCATAAGTATATGTGCTGAACGGGGTTGCCCAAAACAAATACTCTTTTTGCGGGTAAAATCCAAAAGAAGCCCATTCGTTATGTATTTCCTTATAACCCAGCTTTTTCATTTCTCCCTGGTCGTTATTAGAGAAAGGGCGTGCCGGATCATGATTTCCGGTCATCATAAAAAAGTGCATATTGTACCGGGTAGAATAAGTATTGAGAATCTCACGAACCTTACGCACATTTATCAATTGTCCATCGTCAGTCTGGTCACCTGGCAATAGAACATAATGTATATTTCTCTTTGCAATATCGTCTAGCGCAGAGATAAAGGCAAAATAGTTTTCATTATACAGACGAGTGGAATGTAGTTGGGCATCCATGGAACGAACATAAGATGTATCCTGCAAATGAACATCCGATAATACTGCAATTTTTATTGCCTCTCCAGATAGAGGGCAGCCTCTGCCCAAAAGATTGGGACAGAGGCATACCACAAACATAACTACAAACAAACACCTTTTCATAAGAAAAAAATTACTTCAGATTAACAGTTTGCAAACCATCTATATTCTGACTAAACATTGTGTCGGCAAAATAAGACGGACGGGTGTCTCCCCAACGTACTGTTGAATTGCGGATATTTACATTTGATGCATTATCAAGATAGAATCCGTATGTTTTTCCTTTCACAAATTCATCGCCTTTACATGGACGCTTGTCATAAATGCCACCTTCGTAGTTGGTACGCTTGCAAATCATCAAATCTACCTGGTCAAAATAGATATTCTGAATCTTATCTTTTGCTTCTGCGCCAAGGAATACACCATTTTCACTCTCGCACTTTATATTGTTGAAACTAATATCAGTAACAGCTCCTACCTCATAGTCGGCCATTCCTTTAGGAAAACGCCATCCTGCATCTTTGTGATCACCTGCTTTACGAGTATAAGCAGTTACATAAATTGCTTCAGATTTTCCCCACCACACATTTGAGAAGAGCTTACAATCTACTTCTATATTAGAGAAAATAACATTTTCTACTGTACCTTCATCGCGATTCTGAATACCAATACCACGATTACTATCTCTGATAATACAGTTATTCACTACTACATGACTGATACGATCCATGTTTTCAGAACCTATTTTAATTGCGCATGAACGGGAAGTCATAGTACAATTGGTTACTAATATATTCTCGCATGGTCCCAAGTCCTGATATTCACGACGATTCTTGAGACAGATACAGTCATCACCTGATTCAATAAAACAGTTACTAATGCGCACATTCTTTGAGTGATCTACATCAATACCATCTCCATTACGGATTTTCAGGTTATTCAAAATGCTTACTCCATCAACAACAACATCATTACAACCTACAAGGTGCACTGTCCAATAAGCCGAATTGCCAATAATAACATCCTTGATGCGGATATCTTTGCCATTAATTAAAGTAAGTACATGCGGACGAGGATCGAATTCGTGTACTGGTTTCAATTCATAAGAATCTTCCAGTTCCTTACCCATAAAGGCAACACCATTACCATCTATTTTACCTTTTCCACTGATAGAGAATTGCACAATATTAGTACCACTAATCCACATCATACCTTCGCCTTTATTATCGCGAAAAGCACTCTTATTATAAACTTTTTCGTCCGGATTAGCCAATAACTTAGCATTTGCTTCCAGATGCAGATCTACATAAGATGCCACGGTAATCGGACCAGTCATATAAACTCCGTCACCCGGAATAATAACACGGCCTCCCCCGGATTTATTACAATCATCAATAGCTTCTTGTATTGCTTCTGCATTATCTGTTATACTGTCTCCTTTCGCTCCATAATCACGAATATCAAAATCTGTCTTGCTAGTATGGCAGGATGTCATAAGCCCTATGCCGAAAAGGGCTACTAAAAACTTTAGTCTCATCATCTTCTATGTATTAGTTGTTAACTTTTATAATTTGTTCTTTTTTATCTAATGGAAAAAATACTTGTTCAAGTGATTCGCCTTTCACATCGTCCATAATAATTGCCGGACGATAATCAGGTTCAGCCAACTTCAATCTCACATTCTTCAATGTAATATCCTTTGCATGACGAATATAGAATCCCCAAGAAGGTAGCTCACCAAACATACTGAACTCCGGATATTTATCTATCTGTTCGGGAACCTGATTCAAACGGTTCAACGGTATATAAGCCATTCCTTTGGTTGCTCTTCCCGGACAAGTTATTTCAATATTTTCAAGATGCACTCCTTCTATGTAATGCCCAGGTATACCCACAATAGACGAAGGAAATGGATTGTGGAAGAAATCTACTTCCGGTCCCCGCAGATCATAGTTAATATCTGGTCTGCCAAAGGGAATTTCCACATTCATATCTTTTATAGATATATTCTTAACCGTTCCAACACGTTCGCCTGCTCTATGCCCCAAACGGATAAAGATTGCATTACCTGTATTCTTGGCCGTAATCCGGCTTACATTAACATTTTCAATATCACCTCCATCTACAGACTCAATAGCAATAGCCGAACGAAAGGTATCGTATACACGAATGTTATCAATAGTAATATTCTTAAAACCTCCCCAGGAAGCTGTTCCAAACTTAATTGCACTTGCACTGCTACGCACCTCACAATCGGCAATATAGATGCTATCGTTACAGGCATTAGGATGGTAGGATTTTAAGCAAATACCATCGTCAGCAGAATTCACGTTGCAACGAGTAATCTTTACTCTACGACAATCTGTAATATCAAAGCCATCATTATTCCAATATGCTCTGTTTGTCATTGAAACCTGATCTATTGATAAACCGGAACAAAGATCAAACGTAACACCCCAACAAGCACTGTTCATAAGATGCAATCCTGTAACTGATATATTCTCGCACTCTGACAGGAAAAACAGTTTTGGACGGGCAGTTTCATTAGGACGCATTCTTCGAACATTATAATTTGGATCTATGCGCACTCCGGCATTATGTAAACTATCTATATTCAAAGCTAAAGCCAGTCCCTGACCATCTATTGTTCCTTCACCACTGAAAGCTATGTTTTTTAGCTTGTGCCCAAGAATTAAAGCCAGCTTTGAGTTATCACTTTTTTCTGTTGTATTATCAGCTTTATTTAATGGGTAATAATCGTCAGGATTTGTACTTCCCAGTAAAACTGCATCTTTTTCGATATACAACTCAATGCCCGATTTTAATTGCAAACAGCCGGTGAGATAGATACCTTTCGGAAAAATAATCCTTCCGCCTCCTTTTTTGCCAAGCAGGTCTATTGCTTGCTGAATAACTTTTGTATTCAGCGTTTTACCATCGGCTACGGCCTTTCCCTGAGTTACTATATTGTAATCCCGGGCCCATATAGGGATGGTAAATAGCAAAGAGATTATTATGCAAATATATTTCCTCATTATCTATACACTCTTTATTTCAAAATAGATTGCGGACAATTCTCCTTTTTAGCAGCCCAGCTTTTATTTGGTACAGCTCCCATTACAAATTCCAGAATTCCACCTTCGAGAATCTGCTTATGAGTTATGTAACTATTCTCAAATATTTTTCCATTCAGCGTTGCCGACTGGATATAAATGTTCTCTGTTGAAACGCCATGAGCTTTTACTACAAACTCTTTCCCATTTTCAAGGCGGATACTCATCTTTTCAAATGCCGGAGAACCTATTACGTAATATGGATTTCCGGGACAAACAGGATAAAATCCCATTGCTGAAAAAACATACCAGGCAGACATCTGACCGGCATCATCATTACCGGACAATCCCCCCGGAGCATTAACATATTCTGTATTGCGAATATGGCAAATCTGCTTCTGGGTTTTCCAGGACTCACCCACATAATTATATAAGTAAGCAATCTGATGGCAAGGCTCATTGCCGTGCCAGTATCTCAATTCACTAAACATGGAATCCAGCTTGCTTACAAACTTATTCTTGCCACCCATCCATTGAACTAATCCTTGCACATCTTGCGGAACATACCACGTATAGTGACAAGGTGCTCCTTCGGTAATGAACCGTGCAAAGCCAAATGCATTATCAGCATTAAGGAAAGTGCCGTCAGCATGTCTTCCCTGAGCGTATCCGGTTCGTTTATCAATCACATTTTGCCAGTTCTTTGCACGCTTAGTAAGCAACTTATAATCTGATATTTTCCCTAGTTTCTTAGCTACTTGTGCCAATACATAATCATCATACGCATATTCCAATGTACGAGAAACCTGCTCATTCATATGAAATGCTTCCGGCACAGAGTCTTCCAATGGAATATACCCGTACTTTGTGTAAGAAGTCAAAGCCCTGCGCCCCATACCGTTTTTATAATCTTCGAACGAAGCCGGTGATTGAAAAGCATTCTGCCGCATAGCTTTATAAGCTGTTTCAATATCGAAGCCTTTTATGCCTTTTATATAAGCATCTCCAATAACCGAAATGCAGTGATCTCCTATCATGGCTGCCGTGTAACTGTTCCAACAAGGGAAAATGGGTAGCCAACCACCTTGCTTATATTTCTCAACCAACGACTGAACCATCTCACCATCCCGTTTCGGATCAATGATTGTCAAGAGAGGATGCAAAGCACGATAGGTGTCCCACATGCTAAAATCATCATAATAATCACCCTTTTCTATCTTACGGATTGGAGTACCTTTTGCAAAAGAAGGATAACGTCCATCTACGTCATTAAAGACCCTCGGCAAAAACGATGAACGGTATAAAGCTCCATAGAATTTCTCTTTATCTTCTTTACTGCCACCTTGAACATTTAGTTTAGATAGCTGGTTTTGCCAACATTGTTCAAGTTGCTTTCTGGTCTGATCGAAATTCCAATGAGGAATCTCTGCATCAAGATTATTCAAGGCCCCCTTCATATCGGTAAAAGAAGAACCCACTTTTACCATTACTTTTTCATGCGCCGCAACCTTAAAACCGATAAAAGCGCCTATATTATATTTTTTTCCAATTGATTTCTGTTTTGAATAAACCAAGCTGTCTTGGTAAACGCCATACGTTGAAGGCTCTTTTTCGAACCTTACCACAAAATAGCCACTAAATCCTGTGGGTTCACCCCACCCTTGATAAATACGATGAGCGGGATTGTATCCTCTAATCTCACGTTTTTCCAAATCTATTTCAATATACCCCTCTCCTTCATCACTATTAGGGTTAACCACCAAATAGGCCATTCCCTCTTCATCATAAGTAAAACGAAACAAAGCAGAACGAGATTGGGCGGTCATTTCTGCCTGTGTGTGATAATCTTCCAGATAAGCTGAGTAATATGACGGAGTTGCAATTTCCTTTTCATGAGAAAAAGAACAAGCTCTCTCTTCGGGAGTAGTTTTCAGAACTCCTGATACTGTCATTAAAGTCATACTGCCATAATCCTGCGTACATCCTCCCACAATCCAATGCGAATTACGGAATCCCTGCAATTTACTGTCTCTGTAGTAATACGGAGCAATGCATTTACGCTCTGTATCCTGGGTCTGTGGTGTCCAGAAGTTCATACCATGAGGTACTAATACAGCGGGCAAAGTCTGCCCATATTCTTCTGAGTGCTTACCAAACTTACCAGCTGTTTGAGTTATGCTTGCGGCAGTACCCACGCGTGTATCAACATATTGTTGTAACAACTCCTGCGAAGTAGCTCTATTACATAAGCAACACAAAAAAACTATAAAAAAGTACTTTCTATTCTTCATAAATCTAAAAGTAAAACCAAGTAAAAGAGTAAAAAAATGGGGAGAAGGATGAATATCTTTACACTTATAACCAATAAGACAATTTATTACCTTCTCCCCAAAAGCACAACACTATAGCTTTACTTTTTCTTTGTTAGTATCCAGTGTTTTGTTTCCAGTTGGTATTAGAGTTCATAACATTTCTATGAATTGGAAATATACGACGCCATTTCTGAGCCTTGGCAGCTGGATTTACAACATGTTTCAGTCCCCAATCCTTTTCGAATTGACCAAAACGGATCAAGTCATTGCGACGCCACATCTCACTAAAGAACTCACGTCCACGTTCGTCAAGAATATCTTGCAAAGTAGGAGTTGTAGTTAATGTAGGAGCTTTTACATAACTGCGAATCTGATTGAACAAACTTATAGGAGTATCGCCGTTGGTAGCTGTTGCACCGCGAAGAATAGCTTCAGCCTTCATCAGCAGAATATCTGCATAACGGAAAACAGGCACATCGTTACTTTGGTTACGGTTATAGGTATCATAATCAGCAGCCTGAAGACCCCACTTAATACAACGGTAACCCTGATTCCAACCATCAAAATTATCACCTACATTCATAGAGGCATCAAGCGGATTAAGTAAAGTGACATTTTTGGTAAGCACTACTCGCTTCCCATTATACATGTATGGCGTTGTAGTTTTATCAAAGGTTGTAATATTATAAGTATAAAGAGAATCTTTCAAAATGATATCATTACGTTCGTCTCCTTTAAGAGAGAAGCGATCGGCCGCTTCAGGTGTAACTGTAAAAATACCACCAGCATTCTTTGAAAGTGTTATGCCGAACAAACCAGCACCGCTTCCACCATTATTATTGAATTTAGGCCAGTATTGGAATCGAGCGTATGTCATACCTTGAGCTGTTGCATTATCATAAGGCATTGCATAGATAAAATCCTTAATCTGATAACCATTATTCGGCATGAATTTCTTGCGATAACTATCACTCAGATTAAACTTACCGCTATTAATTATATCATCACAGTATTTCACTGCATCATTAAGTTTGGAGTTTGCCAAAGTAGGCTCATAATTAGCAACATCACCGCAAGTGTAAACAGCCCAATTAAGATACAGTTTTACAAGAAGAGCCTTAGCCATCCATATAGTAGGCTTTCCATAAGTCGAAGCATTAACATTTTCGGACAAGCCGCCGGAATTAATGGCACGAAGTAGATCGTTCTCTATAAAGGCTGCTACCTCAGCACGTGGAGAACGTTCAATTGCCTCATCAGCTGCAACAACATGATCCAAAATAGGCGCATCGCCAAACATATCCATAAAGATGAAATGATAGAAAGCACGCATTGTCAAGGCTTTTGCAATAGACTCATCAGTTGCATCATTACCTCCAAGGTCTACAATAGCCTGATTACACTTGGTAATGGTTCCTGTTATATCACCAAGCCAATCGACATGTGCATCATCGGGATTAGTCATGTGAAGCGTAGAATGAACATAATTACCGCCGTCATACCAGTTACCACCATAAGTAACTGCCGAAAATTCATCGGAAGATAACCATACTGCTTCAGTAAAACGACGTCCCAAAGCACCACGGAATCCATAGTATAAATCCGCCATCTTTGCCTCGGTTGCAATTTCGGAACTCGGATAAGAAGTATAGGTTGACTTGATATCTACATCCAAATCGGTACAGGCCGTTACTGATGATATCAGCAAACCTGCTAATAAGGTATTTTTAATATAGTTTTTCATTGTAAGTTCAATTTTTAGATGATTAGAAATTAACATTTACACCTAGCATAAATGTACGAGTACGAGGATAATAGTTAGTACGTCTGTCTATTCCAGGTTCCAAGCCACCAAGATTAATTTCAGGATCACGACCTGAATAGCCAGTAATTGTAAACAAGTTATTGCAGGTTGCATATACCTTGAGTGAATTAACCCAATTACCCAACTTTCCAAATGAATAACCTAAAGAAAGAGTTGACAAGCGTAAATAATCACCATTTTCCAACCAACGATCTGAAGGAGCTTGTGACTGAACATCTGTTGCTTTTTGTTCTGTAGCTACTGATTTCAGTACATTTCTGCCTTCAGTAACGAAGCTTACATTACTATATTGTTCGCGAGTTGCATTATAAATCTTATTGCCAAAAACTCCTGTAAAGAACAAATCCAGACTCCAGTTCTTATATTTGAAGTTGTTTGTCCAACCCAAATTTAACTTAGGCTGCGCACAACCTGTAATGGTACGGTCTGTATCAACCGGGTCTTTTGTAGTTTCGCCAGTGCGTTCACCAGTTACAGGATCATGTTTGTAGAATACAGATACACCGTCTGAGTTATAACCAGCCCATTCATAAGTATAGAACGTTCCAAGTGGATGACCTTCCATAATACGCTCTACCTGTGCGTTTGAAGAATAACCTGCAATTTCGGGATCACCTGCTGCAATATAGGCTACAGAATAATCACTATTGGAAATACTTTTCACGTTGTTTTTGTTGTGTGAAAGGTTCAAGCTTGTATCCCAAGTGAAATTCTTTGTACTGATAGGGGTTGCATTAATTGTTAATTCAATACCTTTATTGTCAATATCACCTACATTTGCATACATCCAACCATAAGGATAACGGTTTGTTGATACACTATATGGGTGAATCAAATCGCTTGTACGCTTATCATAGTATTCAATTGTACCACCTAGACGACCTCCAAAGAAAGTAAAATCAAGACCTACATTGAGCATTGCAGTTCGTTCCCATTTCAAATCAGGATTTGCATTAGACTGAGCAGCTATTGTACGATAAAGACTGGAATTTCCATTAGCGTCTGTATAGGTAAACCATCCTGAAGGACCATAAGTCTGAATTGCCTGGTAAGCACCAAATCCCAAAGAGTTACCGCTGACACCATAACCTACACGGAATTTCAAATCATCAAATACGTTCAAATCTTTGATAAATTTCTCTTCGCTCATACGCCATGCAAAAGATGCAGAAGGGAATGTTCCCCAACGGTTATTCTTACCGAAAGCCGAAGAACCATCACGACGGAAAGTAGCCTGAAGCATGTATTTACTATTGTATGAATAATTCAAACGGCCATAGAAAGATATCATACGGAGAGTTTCCAATCCATAACCCGAGATACCACTCATGTCCATTTTGTTAGCGAAAGCAAGGTTATAGTATGAAGTAGCATCGCTATAGAAATCATAAACATTAAGGCCAAAGCCATCGTTATTGTCCGATTGCTCATAAGAATAACCGGCCATTAAACCTAATTTATGAGCATTAGCAAATGTATGATCATAATTAAAATAGGTTTCCAGCACTTTCTTTTCATTTTCAACAGCTCCACGGTAAGCATTTCCATTAGTGGTAACGATCTGAGAACGTGTAGTATTGTAATTATTATAGTTGATCTGCTCGTTTTGATAAGAAAGATTCAAGTTCCAAGCTAAATCCTTATTAATTTTCAGAGTAGCCTTACCCGTTCCCTGAAGATCTTTCTTAATCGTTTGATAAGAGTCCTCATAGATCATGGATAGCGGGTTGAAATATTGGTTTACCGCTGTGTAATTATACCAAGAACCATCTTCATTTTTTGTAGGAAGTAAAGGTGAATAATAGTTCATGGCATCAAATACACTTTGACCGTCTTTATTTGATGAAACAGTCTTACCTTTACTCTGTGCTGCATTAACATTGAAAGCCAAAGTCAAACGGTCATTTAAACATTTTGTCTGCACAAAAGCACGACCTGAAAAACGTTCAAATTCAGTTCCAAGCACAATACCTTCTTTATTCAAATAACTCATGCTGGCATTGTAGCTTGAACGTTCGTTACCTCCATTAATAGAAACATTATGATTGTGGCTTACTGCAGTACGAAGCACTTCATCATTCCAATTCGTATTGTAACCTTTATCATTAGGAAGTGTAATATTGTTAGCTGCAGCATAAGAACTCAATTCACTGGCTGACATCATATCAAGACGTTTAGCTATGTTATCAAATCCAACATAACCACTATATGATACAGATGTACGGTCAGTTTTGCTTCCTTTCTTTGTAGTGATAACAATCACACCATTGGCAGCCTTAGAACCATAGATAGCAGTTGCAGATGCGTCGCGAAGCACATCAATTGATTCAATATCCTCTGGAGCTACAAGATTCAAAGACATACCAGGAATACCATCAACAACATAGTAGGGTTCCATCGCTGCGCCTGAACGCAAAGAAGATGCACCACGAAGAGAGATAGAAGCTGTTCCAGATGTAGGATCACTGCTCTGAACGATCGTTAATCCAGGAACCTTGCCTTGCAATAACTGTCCGGGATCGGTATACACACCGGTATTCAGTTTGTCAGCTTTCACTGTAGTAATAGAACTAGTAACATCCTTACGGGTCATACTACCGTAACCTACAACAACGACTTCATTCAAAGTTTTGCTGTCTTCTTTTAAGATTACATTAATAACATTTTGAGTTACCTTAATTAATTGGGCTGTAAAACCAACATAGGTAAATGAGAGAGTACTTCCTGATGGAGCTGAAATGGAATACTTTCCGTCAATATCTGTAACGGTTCCGTTAGTAGTTCCTTTCACCAGGACATTAACACCAATCAGTGGCTCGTTGTTCACGTCGACCACCTTTCCAGTAATCATACTTTTTTGAGCAAATACGGAAATGCTACTCATCAAAAAGATGAAAAGACATGCTAAATGTGTTTTGCGCATAACTATAAACTTAGGTTTAAATAATTTTTTTACGCCGCTAAAATAGAACACAACAACCAGATGAAGGATGAAAATCGAAAAATAAAGGAGGAGAATTGAGCAGTTTCCGATATTCAACCAATTGTGTTCATTAATTATCCAGAGAAGCACTAGGTAATATACCAAACTTTTTAAAATAACATTGGCTGAAATATTTTGGATCGTTAAAGCCTACCTCATAAGCAATCTCAGAAACATTCATATTCTTGCTTATTTTGTTAATATTAATAAGTTCCTGAGCCTTTTTCAGACGATAATTACCTATAAACTTTGCCGTTGAAGTTCCAACCAGATTTTGCAATTTCTGATTAAGCAATGTTTTGCTGATTCCCATAGCCTCAGCAAATGAATTCACATCAAAATCCGGATTTTTATAACTATCATCAATAAGACTCATCACAGTATTCAGGAATTTGCTATCGCGTGACTCTTCATCTATACGTAGAGTTCCGGGATCCATTTGAACATCAAACTGCTGTTGAGCTGTTTGCCGTGTATTAAAAATATTATGTATACGAACCAACAAAAGTTCTTCATTAAATGGTTTCTGCAAATATTCATCCACTCCAATACGGAAACTTTCCAAACGGGCTTCATCCGAAACTTTAGCAGTAAGCATTAAAATAGGTATATGTGAGATAGATAAATCCTCCTTTACTTTTTTAGATAGTTCAAGACCATCCATGACAGGCATCATCAAATCGCTAACAATAAAATCCAGGCTATTAGCTTTAAGCAATTCCAATGCTTTAGCTCCGTCTTCCGCTTCAACAACATTGTATTCTGATATCAATATGGAACGAACATAAGCACGCATATCGGGATTATCATCAACAACCAAGATTGTTTTCTTCAGTTTATCATTCTCATCTTCTATTTGTTCTGTAATTTTAGGAATTGCCTCGGCTTCCTTATTTGCAATAACTTCCTGATAAATTCCTTCATCAGTTTGTGCCTCACAAACCTCCATCGGCATCAGGATTCTGACCGTAACCCCTGCTTTTTTATTATTTCGGGCGTAAATTCGTCCACCGTGTTCATTAATAATCCGCTTACAAAGGTACAAACCTATACCTGTGCCGCTCTGACCATAAATATGAAACTTCATATTCTTCCGAGACTGATAGAAGCGATCAAAAATTTTATCCAAATCTTCATTCAGCACCCCAACACCGGTATCAGAGATAGATATATAAATTCTATTCTGTCCTTTTTTATCAAGATAAGAATACACATAAAGATTAACCTTTCCTCCATTAGGTGTAAACTTAATAGCATTGGAAAGTAAATTCACCAAAACTTTCCGCATCCATTCTTCATCATATAGATAAAAAGCATTCTTTGTACGAATCATGCAGTGAACTTCAATTTGCCTATCTTTTGCAAAAGCTTCAAATGGTACTACAGTACTTTGAATAAAAGCAGGCAAATTATTTTGCTTTTTTGCTATCATAATTCGTCCAGATTCCACCTTACGGAAATCCAGCAATTGATTTACCAAAGAAAGCAATGACTTTGAATTTCGTTCCGCTAAGTTCAGCTGCTCTCTCACTTCTGGATTATTGCTCAGCTTTAATGCACGATCAATAGGCCCAAGAATTAAAGAGATTGGTGTCCTGAATTCATGTGTTATATTTGTAAAAAACGAAATTTTATCAGCTGTAATTTCCTGTATTCTTTTAGACAATTCTATTAATTGTTTCTTTTGCTGCGTTAACAAATCATTCTGATGAGAAAGAACATTCATTTTTTCTTCGAGTTCCAGCGTACGTTCTTTTACCTTTTCAGTCAATATCCGTTTTTGCTCCTTATAAGTAGAAATCCGCCACTGGTACCAATAGAACACTATAATTGCTGCAATAATTATCATAAGAAAGAAAAACCACCAGGTCTTATAAAAGAAAGGTGAAACAGTTATAGAAAGTTCTGTTATTTGACTATCGCTCATATTCAGAGGGTTCTGCACCTTCACCTGAAATATATAATGCCCCGCTTTCAAGTTGGTATAGCTTGCATAATGTCTTTTCGGATCACATTCAATCCATTTATTATCGAAACCTTTCAAGCGATAGTAATACTTCAGTTTTGCTGCATTCTCATAATCTAAAGCAGAGAACTCTATAGAGAACGATTTGTCACGTTCATGAAGATGTACTTCATTAGCCCATGAGATACTTTTTTTCAGATAATTATTTCCACCTTGTGTTATATCATTATCCAGAACGGAAAGACGAGTAAAAATAACTTTTTGAACATGTTTCTTGTTATGGTTAATCCCTACTCCATTGAGTCCTATCATTCCATCAATTCCTCCAAAGTAAAGAGTACCATCTTTTGCACGGCAATATGCATTCCAATAAAATTGTCCGGAAAGTAACCCATCCTTTTGATAATAGTTTGCAAAATTTCTCGATTTTGGCGTATAACATGAAAGTCCATCATTTGTACTGAACCAAAGACGGTGCTGATTGTCTTCCAAAATACCAAAAATGGTATTATCACATAAGCCGTTCTTGGTAGTAAAATTAGAAAACTTATAATGGTAATCCTTACTATCTTCTAAGCGATAAACACCATAACCATTGCTACCTAACCAAATAGTTCCATCCGATGCCTCAAAAATGCAACATATTTTCTCTATCAGTTTGCTCTGTGGATTATCCAGTTTGTATTCCATATAGTGAAAACTAACATTTTTCCGGTTTTTTGCAAACGAGTATAGATCAATGATAATCAAACCATGATGAGTACCAACCCATAATCTTTGTTTTCGATCAATGAGCATATTAACCAATGAATTTTTAGGCAAGCGATCGGTTGGCAATACAATATTAGTAAATGTATTCCGATTCAGGTCGTAAAAAGACAATCCTTCAGCAGTACCAATCCACATACCATCATTCAACTTATCAAAACAAAGAGATCCTACAAAATTGCTACGAAGAGGAGTATTCCTTGTACTATAGTTTGCAAATGAAAGGTTTGACAGATTATTCAAGCTGGTTCGGTCAACTCCGCCTCCTGATGTAGCAATCCAAAGTTGATTACGATTATCCTGTGCAATAGCACATACAGAATTATGGCTAAGACTATTGGTATTTCCTGTCTGATGGCGATAATGTATAAATTCGTCTGTACCTTTTTTACGTAAACTGAGCCCTTGCTCCACATTACCTAACCAAAGATTTCCATAAGAATCTTCAAAAATAGTATTAACAGGATTTTCAGCTAAACTACTTATATCATATCTGTTATTGGTATATAAGCGCAGTTTTAAATTACGGCTCTCCATTTTATTCATGCCGCTAATTTCTGTTCCCATCCACAAAATTGGTCCATCAACAAAAAGACAGTTAATAAAACTAGAGCTGTTAATATGTTCCGAAGTATAAACAGATTTCTCCAACCGCACAAAATCATCTGATGCAGGATTATAAAAGTTTAGTCCTTTAAGAGTGGAAACAACCAGTTCTTGATTTTGTGTAATTGCAACATCTGTAATATAATCCTGTGTCAGTGAATTGATATTTCCATCCTGAGAAGAATACAGCTTACACTTTTTGCTTCGTTTATCATAACGAAAAAGTCCTCTATCTGTTCCTACCCAGATAGCTCCTCTGTAAAGACAGAAACAGTGAACAATGGCTTCTTTACCAAAAGAGAAAGACGGCATAAGCTTTAGCAATCTCATTGGGCCAACCTTTCTGGAAATTACCTTAAACACATTCGGACCATAGCCCACCCATATATCTCCATTAACCAGACTCAAAGCGGTAATGGAAGCAGAGTGTCGTTCATATTTTGAAGTAAGTGCTACGCAACGTTCAATGCGACCTTCCGAAGTAAAGAATAAGTGGTACAGATTTGTTTGAGTGGCCAGCCAGATAGATTTATCCTTATCACAGACAATAAAATAAACCGATTCTTTAGAAAGATCTTCGCTTTTAAAAAAAGAAAAATCAATTGGTTCCAGCCTGTTAGTCTTTAAATTCAATAAATCCAGTCCTGCCTCAGAAGCAATCCACAAACGGTTGAAACCATCTTCGCATACCTGATTGATGAAATTAGAACGTAAACGTACAGTTGGCGTTGTAATATTATAGTTTACAAAAGAGTAACCATCATAACGTGAAAGCCCATTGTGTGTAGACAGCCACAGAAATCCCTGACTATCTTTATAGATATCGTCTATATAATTGTGAGGTAACCCATCGCTGATGGTAATAGCCGAAAAATTATATTGGTCCAGAATTTTTCGAAGAGATACTTGCGCATGACATGGAATTACAATTGCTAAAAGACAAGCCAGCAACAAGCAATCTATACTTCTATTTATAATTTTATATGCTTTTCTTTTCATTTATGGACTAGTACTAGTTTCTCAAAGCTTTTTCGGTTCAAAGAACAAAAGTATATTTCTTTTCTTTGAGAAACAACAAATACCAGCACAAATTGTTTCAGTAAACAATTTCTATTCCACAGTCCAATCTATTTCCAAGGGATTATCACTAGTTTTATAAATAAGAGGTAAGTTTTCATTATCCATAATCCACATATTCGTCAAGTCAACATCAGCTAATACATGAATTGTTTTTTTTTCCTTATATTCAGATTCTTCTGCCGATTCTTCAGCAACTTTCCGATAGGTCGTTCCATTATAGATAAACCAACCTTTTTCTTTCAGCGATTTCAATGCACTACGTGAGATTAATCCAAAAGTCTCATTCGCAGGTAATGCTACTTCACATCCATCAACAGGTTGCAACCAGCTCAGGCTATTGCCTTCTTCAACATTCTGCCTCCCCATTTTGTAACATCCTTTCTGCCAGTTAAAGTTACGCAATACACTCCATTCAAAACGGATGGTATCCTGTTTTTCTGTAATACAAACGTCATAATTACGAGTTTGCCCATGCAATTTAAAAACAAACTTATACTTTTCGTTTATCTGTGCATTAACAATCATAGTCAGCAACATGATAAACATTCCTAAACATATTATTCTTTTCATCGTTGCATTTCTACATTTTAACCGGAGGTAATTCCTCTGTACCCCAATCAGAAGGTTTATTTCCCATTTCTATAATCAGTTCTCCACCTTGTGATAACTCATCATGGTTTATCCATGCCCGGTGAAGTTCTTTCCCATTAAAACTTACACGTTGAATATTACAATTCTTTTCGGATAACTTTTTAGCTGCCACATGCAAACTCTTACCATTAGCCAAACGAATGGTATATTCACTTACCAAAGGCGAATGTATCAAATAATAAGATTGCCCGGCATTAGGATAAAGCCCCATCATATGAAAAGCAAGCCAGGAAGACATAGCCCCTGAATCATCGTTTCCGGGTAAACCGCCGGGAGTGTCATTATAATTTCGTGTAATAATCTGTTTTATCCGTGCACTGCTTAAATCAGGACGTCCAATCCAATGATAGAGACATGGAGTTAAAAAAGATGGTTCATTATTTACGTTATAATATCCATTATCAAAAAAAGTATCCAACCTACGACGGAAAGCTTCCTTTCCCCCACTCTTTTCAATCAAAGTTGGTACATCATGAGGTATGCTTAGTGAATATTCCCATGAAATGCCTTCATAAAAGAAAGTACCCCACCATGGAGCATACCATGGAGATTCATTGGTTACAGGAGTATAACGAAATGTGGGATGTTGTACTTTGGAATGACCAAAAGGCAAATCATCCAGCCATTCTCCGGAAGCAGAGCGAGGCATGATAAATCCCTTTACACCATCATATTCATAATTATCACGCCATAAGTTTTTCCAATTATCTGCCTTGCGAATATATTCTTCGTAGATATCGTTTTTCCCCAGTAACTTAGCTACTGTAGCTATGTTATAATCATTATAAGCATATTCTACCGTACGATTTCCAGCACGGTCAATGCCAAATGGCACATAGCCCAGTCTGTTATATTCCAGTAATCCGCCGCGCCCTTCCTGTTCCTCATTACCTCCGGGAGGAACAGTTGCATCTTTCAGCATTGCTTTCAAAGCTAATTCATAATCAATGCCTTTCAGCCCTTTTACCAATGCATCGGCAATTACAACTTCTGCATTCGAACCACCCTGAGTACGACCATTTGCATTACCACTACGAGCATCGGGCATATAACCATCCCGCTTATAAATGTTTATGAGTGCATTGACTATATCAATTTCTCTTTGGGGTGAAAGAATTGTAATGAGCGGACTAGAGGTACGGTAAGTATCCCATATAGCATAAAAATCATCGTAATAAGGAGCATTATCCGTCCAAAGAGGATTCTCTCCGGTACGGTCAACAGGCATAATAAGAGTATGATAAAGCGCTGTATAAAACATTCGCTTTTGTACTTCCGTTACTCCTTTTCCCAACTCTATGCGTTCCAACAGTTTTTCCCATTGAAGGCGTACTTTTGCCAATTGCTGTTGGAAGTCCCAATGTGGAATTTCCTTGCGAACATTTTCCTGTGCCTTAAGTGAACTCAGAAAAGAGATGCCAATCTTAAGTTTAACAGTACTTTCTGTACTTTCTTCTCCCCAAGAGATTACTGCACCCGTTTTCTTACCCTCGTCACATTGTGCTTTTTCAGTTAATGAGGAAAATTTATCTTTCCAGGTAAGTGTTTTTGTAAAAGGTTTATCGGCCACTGCATAAAAGTAAACAGTATAGGCTCGTCCATTGTTCCATCCTCCACGAATGCGACTATAACCACGGACTTCCGTGTCTGATACAATCTCTATTTCTGAACCAACAAACTGTTGTGCTTCTCGGGCATCGGGAACCGGATTCTCTCCCAAAAAGAAACCGGCATCAACCCGTAATGAGCGCTTACTCTCTTTTGGATAAGTAAACTGATAGAACGAGCATCGGTCAGAAGTAGTGAGCTCTGTTTGAATGCTATTTTCTTGGAAACGTGTATTGTAATATCCCAGCTCAATCTTTTCATATTCCCGCTTTGCCTCGTGACTTTCCATATCAGGTTCTCCACAATAGGGCTGCACAAGAATATTTCCATATTTAGGTCCTCCACCGGTACCACTTACGTGTACCTGAGCAAAGCCGGTAACAACTTCGGGCAAAGGTAACCAGCCGCTATTTGGTTTGCAGGTACAATCCGGACCGGGTTTTACCATTCCAAAAGGTGCCGACGGGCCAACAAAGACCCGCCCCAAACCTTCTGAACCAATTTTAGGATCAACATATTTACCGTATTGAGCGTATGTCATCAACGAGAAGCATAAACAAAATACAGAAGAAAGAGCTTTTACCAATATCTGTTTTCCAACCATTAGTTTAACTATTTACTAGTTATTACTGCAACAAATCCACCACGAGGTAAACATGAAATAGACATCTGCTTCTTTGAAAGTTTCCCCTTAGTTATTTCAAATGATCTTTCCTTCTGGCCATCTCTAAATAAAGTTATAATATAGTTTTTATTTTTCAGGAATGACAAATTCATTGGCAAGTTACGTTGTTCATTCGTACCATTTACCCCTCCAATATACCATGTATCACCTTTTTGGCGAGCCATTACAACATGGTCTTCCGGATAGCCAGATAATAATTTAGTATTATCCCATGCTACAGGAAGATTTCTGAAAAAGTTTTTAACTTCATTAGGCTGAGATAAATAAGCTGACGGACGATCTGCCAAATGTTGAAGTCCGGATTCAAACACAACAGTTAAAGCCAGTTCATGAGCATTAGTTGTTATATGAGGATGTTGAGAATCAGTAAAAGTACATGGTGTATAGTCCATCGAACCTATTACATTGCGAGTAAAAGGTAAAGTTGTATTATGGGCTGCAGCTTTATCAGTAAGAGTAGGACCATTGTTATACCATTCTGCACCATACACTGCTTCAGTAGATAACAAATTAGGATATGTCCGCTGCCAACCGCGAGGCACAGTTGCTCCGTGAAAATTCACCAATAATTTATGCTTAGCTGCATCTTCCAACAAATCAATACAATAATTCATTGTTGATAAGCTATCTCCTGAAAAGAAATCTATTTTCACTCCTTTAGCGCCAGATTTTTCCAACCAGGTATATTCTTTTTCGCGATTCTCGGGGGTATTTAAACGATATAAAGGACCTGCGCCCTTATCAACCCATGCAGTCGATGAATTATACCATAACAGAGGTTTTACTCCATGAGATGAAGCATATTTTATCGCATCATTTAAGTTACCTCCATTTCCCATAACATCCCATTCCCAGTCTATAAGTACATATGGCAGATTCAATTGCTGAGCCATATCCACATATTGCTTCACTATCTGATAATCTTTTGATCCATGATTATAAGCCCAATAAATCCAGGAAACTACTCCAGGTTTAATCCAGGAAGTATCTTTCAATTTACATGGTTCGCTCACATCGTTTATCAGAGTAGATTCGACCACATCTGATAAAGATCCAATCATAACAACTCTCCATGGTGAAGTCCAAGAGCCTGATGCCTCAACATTATTTTGAGCCAATTGAACTTTATAACAAGAAGAATTATCTTTATTAGTGAGACTTGATGCACAATGATTCCTGGTAATGCCGCTTTCAGAGAATAGTGCCCAAACCAAATTATTTATCTGAAAAAGAGCAGGATATCCCCAATTCACTTCACGAGATGAGTCTGTACCACCTGTATTTAATGGGAAAAAACCTTCATAAGGTGTATCATATTTTTGTGTCCAACGTTTTATTTCAGGTGCCATTTTATAGGTAGTTTCTTCATCTGAAATCATTGTATGTTGTAGTTTTGACAATTCATATCTGAAAGTTATACCATCATTAAATATACGAAAGGTTATATTTACATCTCTATTCAGATCATCAACAAAATAGTAAGTGCATTCGGTTCCAGAATTAAAGCATTTTTTTCTTTTGCCTACTTGCATTATATAGTTTTCTTCTATCTTTTTATCTTTTGAAACTGATTTCAATTTCAGATTCTTACCTCCTCCATCTTGAGTTAAAATTCCAACAGACGAAAGTGTAACAACATGAACTTGTCCCGTTTTACTTTTATATGACACATTAAAAGAAGTATTTCCAGAACTAGTTACACAGTCTACCGATATTTTTCCATTCGGAGATACTGAAGCAAATGATTTAACTGAAACAATAAAAATAAAAGCTATTAAAAATAAAACCTCTTTTAAAATAAAATTGAACCTCATATTTCTTTATATTTTAATATATATCTTCTTTTTATAAAGCGGATAACCTATAGCCCAGTTTAGTAATACAAAAACAATTGCATAAACAAGAGAAGCTACATAATCATCGGGCACCACAGCATGAATGCCACCAAACAAAGCTTTACTGATTCCGAAATCTGCAAAAACAATATTCATCAGTTCACTGATAACATATATAAAGAGTGGATTTACCCCAAAAGAAACAAAGAAAGGAGTCCATCCTTTATTGCCTTTGTCATCAATAACATAAATGAACCATGCCAGCAGACAAGTAGCTAGTCCGCAAGTAAAAAGAACCAGTGTAGGCGACCATATACGTTTGTTCATTGGCAGTCCATACGTAAAAAGCAGACCTATGCTCATCAATACAAAGCCAAAGATGAACAAGTGAAGCATTTTACTTTTCAGATCAGCATGTTCCATCAGGATTTTACCTCCCCAGAAACCAAGAATAGTGTGTGCAATGGACGGAATAACACCAAGCAATCCTTCCGGATCAATAGGGCTCTTGTGATACAGATGTGCTGTTCCAAATACTCCACGATCTACAATACACAGAATATTTGTTTCATCGCACACATAGCCATTAGCTACCAGCAACAAAAAAGCATATCCCACCAATAGTAAACCTGCCAACCACGGAAGCCATTTGTGGCTAACCGTTACAGCTAGTAGCGAAACTATACCATAGCACAATGCAATGCGCTGCAAAACTCCTGGAATTCGGATATTATCAAAAGGCAGGAAATCTCCTTTGCAACAGCCTTCAAACCAATAGATAGCCCATCCTATTAACAAGATAAGACAAGTACGTTTCAATATTTTCAGGGCTAATGGATTTGACCACTTAAACTGAAACTTTCGCAATGATATATAAGTAGACATTCCTACCATAAACAGAAAGAAAGGAAACACCAGGTCGGCCAGTGACAAACCATTCCAAGCTGAGTGACGCAAAGGTTCGTATGAAACCTTACCTCCTCCGTTATTTACCAGAATCATGCCTGCAACTGTTAGTCCGCGCAACACATCGAGCGAAAGCAAACGTTGTTTTTGAGGTATATTGTTTTGTGTATTTTCCATTACTAAGAGTTTAACCGTTTAATTATTTCCACCAAAAGCCTTTGCGAAGACCTCTTTTGCCACAGTTACACAATCATTTTCAGGAGCAGAAGTATACGGATTTGTAGCTTTTGTCCAAGGTTCTTCCATGGAATAATAATCAAGTTCCACCATTGGTTTACCATCGAGCACATCAGACAATGTTTTCCAGTAAGCCTCCCAACGCTTGTAATAGAAATCTTTCAAAATACCGTTCCATTCTTTGTGAGCATAATCGCGCAAACCACCTTCATTGGCTGAATAACGATTACCCCAGGTTGTAATCTGAACACGTGCATTCCATTCGTAAAGGTTCTTTTCTTCATCATTATTGCCCAGGTTACGAGCGCTTTCAATCCATGTACCTACACGGAACTCACTGCGAGTAGCCAACAATTTATCCTGCAAAAGCAATAAATTAAGGAATTCTTCGGAATCTTTCTTAAAGGCTTTCTTATCGAAACTCTTGAAATCGGCTACTGTATGGTTATAAACAATTCGTCCACGATCGGCCAGCGACTGACGAACAACATCCACCAAATCATATTCAAAGTTATTGTTTCCTTTATATTTGTCGGCTACCTGCAACATAATCCTTGCAGCTTCTTCGGTTGTAGTAGGATCATAATAATTCTCCATCTTTGACCAGCTTGAAACCTGGAAATTATTCAATGACGGACGGCCACAGAAAATAGATTCATGAGTGCCTTGTTGGTTATTTCCTTGCGGACAATTTAATATGCCGTCGGCTAATACTGTCCATGCTTGCTCTATTGTGTTATCTTTTGCTCCATATCTGGCTGTCAGATATTCTTTAATCCACCCTGTTTTAGTAACCTTTTCTGAGCGCCATGGTAATTCAGTCATCAGTTCAAACATCATCGGATTGTTTTCAATACCCTCCATTGTAAGTCCTATACCTTTCAAGTGTTGAGCCAATGGATTATTTCTTGTTTCATAGAAATTATTCAGCAACTGATCAAAACGTCCATGTAGTCCTACATTTCCTCCAAAATTTTCGAGCATGCAGAAAAGCCAGTCATGTTGTTTATATCCACCTTCTCTGTACCATAGAGATGGTTTCATTCCCCACATTGGGCGACATTCACTGAACAGGTCGAGTATCAGAAGATCTCCGTTCTTCATATTCTTTATCATATCTTCCCGTGGATTTTCTGTCCATCCCTGAACAACCCACACCGCTTTCGGATTTACTTTCTTCATAGCATCCATTACTGCCTTTCCGGCAGCATCAAGATCTACTTTCTCAATACCTTTTGCTTCATGGAAAGGGTCCATTGAGTAGTAATTAGCTTTGCCGAAAAGAGCTTCCTGTTCTTTATAGTATAAAGCTGCAATCTCTTTAAAACGACTGTCGGTTGGTTGCAGAAAGGCAGGACGTAAATATCCATTCCACAACTCAGGTTCAGTTACATTCAATCCTAATTTTTCTTTTGCATCATGAGGCACCATTCCAGAGTAACCAGGAAATACAGGTTCAATGCCATATTCTCTCATGCGTTTCACAATCTTCTTTTGTAATGCAGTTTGCTGCACATACCATGAATCAGGATTCGGACCTCCCCATCCTTCCAGATTATTCATTTCCCACCAAGCCATGAAAGCTGGTCCGGAAATAAACTTATTTATTTCTTCTTTTGAGTAGCCCAGTTTTTTGAGCATATTAAACCATACACACTCCTCGCCTACTACAGCCAGCGGTAAATTAATACCATGCAATGCCATCCAGTCGATTTCCTGTTCCCAGCGTTTCCAATCCCAGAAAGCCATAGAATAAGAGAATGTACAATAATTGAAATCGTAACGTAGTTTCAGTGAAGTTTCATGACGTTCTTTCTTTGTCACTTTAGGCAAAACAGCAGGTAATTTTGCTGCCATGCCATTCCATGACAAATGCACTCCTGCATAATATTTAAGATACCAGTTAATTCCGGAAGCCGCACTTACGTAATTATTAGCACGTACCACTACCTGGTTACCTTTCTGATCGAGCTCAAAATAATCTTTGTCTCCGATACTTTTTAATTCAATAGCAAATTTTTTGGAAGCACCTTTATCGATTCGTTCCAACATTCCTGTGATAGGATTAGCAAACAACTGGCAAGTTAGCCAGCACATCATAAATATACTGAGTAATTTCTTCATAGTGTTAACATTTGAAGGCAAATATAAGGCTTTCCTTATAGATGAAAGATGAAAAACGAAAAATAAAGGATGAAAAACATGCAGAAGCAGTAAAGCTCCATATTACATACACCATAGTTTACACGGGCGATACAAAGCCAAGGCACTCAAAATCTGCCACCAATAAATTAAAATTATAAACCAGCCATTGGAGAATACTTCCTTTTATTTTTTGAAAAGTCGGGCAATAACTTTTTATATAAGAAGTCCCGATTTAAGAGATTAGTAAACGAAAACAGAAATAAAAGACATGAAACAAGTTAAAGCTTCAAAAAGTTAACAAGTGCTAACGCCTATCATCAAAAATATTTATTTTGTCAGTATATAATCAAATGGGCACTACTTTCACAAAAGTAACCATCTACAAATCAGGCATGAAACATTTTTTAACTCGAAACAACCCTTGAGTTTCAAAACTATTCACCAGCTTTTTCGACATACTTTTTTACTTTTAGCCTTAATTGTCTGATTATAAGCTGCGTAAAAATTAGTTCCACCCCCTATAAAAACAAAAAACAGCACTAGTTTTTCCGCACAGATACTAAAAGACTATGTCGTCTTTATTAGGGTTGAAGTAATCTTTAAACTAACCTAAGTAATTCGTAATTCACCACTTTTTTATCATCTTCATTTTTAGTAATGCTTGTATGTAAGAGTTCATAACTAATCCGCTTTGATTCAGATTCATTTTTAATATATTATTCCTTTTATGAATTTCGGCAACCTTTTTAATAAAAATAACGCCATCCATTCTTGATTTGGGAATTATAAAGCCAAATTCATCTTTCCTCTTACTATTTCCAATAAATCTCATTTTAAGAACATCAGAACAAGTAAGCCCTTCCATAGATAAATAGCATGAATCAATATTCAATTTATTTATAAGAGATTCGATGCTGCCGGATGGAGCAAGCTCTAGTTTTTCAACTTTAAAATTATCTTCCTTAAGGTTTGACGATAAAATAGACCCACTTTCTGCAGCCAATGCGATACACGAATAATCACTTTTATACTTATTTCTCATATAATACCCAAAAGAGTAATGATCCAGAATTGATAATACCAGATGATAGCTTACATGCCCAAGATGTTCAAATATGGTAATTGATTGGTTTGCGTCAAGCAGATTGTTTATTACGAATTTTGCATTTTCATACATTGTGCTGTCTCTACTTATAAAACGATAATATGAATCGGACGTTTGATCTATCGACGCAATGCTATATCGTATCAGTTCAGATTCTTTTTTATTGAATATGTTCTCAAAATCATGATTCGCGTCAAATATTGATAGTACATTTTTAAGAGGAGTTTTCGTTTCAAGCAAAAGTTTACAGATAGTATTCAATTCATTATTATTGAATTCCGCATTAAGCGTATAAAAGAAATTAAACAAATCCACCCTACTTTTTAAAGGAATAGAATTCATATCAAGTCCTAAGAATAAGACCTTTTCCTTAGATGATAAATTATATTCTTTTATCCAACGAATAAGAGATATAAAAGAGTCTGAGTACAATTTATCATTAAAATAAGTAGAAATAGTATCCAATTTAAAATATTGATCTCCGGCAATATACCTGTTAATATAAAAAGATGATTCCAAAGGAATTTCAAGCAAAACAATTCTACAATTATTATTAACAATTCGATTCTTAATCATCTCAACAGCAAAATCATTCATTGTACTGCTGCCATGTACCGTTTCTCCTATTGCAAGTATTTTCTTTTCAGAAAATGGGAGATCTTTAAAATTGTTATTTTCCAGACGAATGACATCCTGCTTTTTCAATATCACATTGGGTTCATGACTATTAGTTGATAATTCATCGATATTTTTTCCATCAATAAATATATCTAAATCAGACATCCATATTTTCCCTTTTTTTTGTTTAACGCCACTTGCTACAATCGTCAGATTCAATAATAAAGGATTATCTACAATCGCAGATTGAGTCGATACAGTCCATTCTTTATTCAATGGCAATTGAAGTGTATCGATTAAATTTATTCTTTCACCTTCACCAATAGAGCCTACAGTCAAATACAATTCTTTGCAATCCTCTGTTTTATACTTAACTTTCACTTCAATCTTTGAGACTGTTTTATTTATATGAAAGGTTGGAAATATGCATCCCATTGCCCCTTTTTTTTCACCCATAGTTTCTAATAGCAATGAATGCGGGTATGCTTTATTATCAACATAATATTGTAAAAAAAAATCTTTTGAATTTTCTGCCCAGTTATATCTCATAAAATCCTTTTTTATAGGATTTGCAAATAAATAGCACTGCGACAACAGTAGTAATAAAACAAGTATTTTTTTCATCCTTTAAATTTTCAATATTTTGCTTATCGAATGGTAGATATCACCGAAGAACATAAACAGGGTCTAAACAACAATCTTTGTCTTTCTATAGTTATCTCTGAACTCTTTTGGTGAACACTCTTTTTTCTTTTTGAATATTCTATTGAAGTTAGAAAGATTGTTGAACCCACATTCGTAACAAATTTCAGCAACGGATTTAGTAGAGTCAACAAGCAAACGAGTAGCAAATCCCAAACGAATATCAATAATAAAGTCTGATAGATTTTTCCCTGTACGCAGTTTAAAGAAGCGACTGAAAGAAACAGAAGTCATTCCAACCAAATCGGCTAGTTTCGACAAACGAATTTCTTCTTTATAATGATCATTAATATAGTCCTGAACCTTCTGTACACGGCGACTATCAGAATGCATTCCTATTTTTGCGAATGATGAACTAGAAAGAGTACGTGCATCATCGCAAAGAGATAGTTCGTAAAGTATAGTCATAAACTTAATCACAGCATAAAAGCCTTCCTTTTCTGTGGCAAGAGTATCAAGCAGATGATATACTTTAAGAATAGCTGACATTGGAAAACATATTCCTTTCTGAGCACGCTCCAACATCTTCCGGATACTATCGAACTGGTTTTTATTAATAAAGCTCTTGAAAAAGAGGTCTGATGAGAATTGAATCGTAATCTCTCTTATCTCTTCCGACTTACATTCGTGCTGTTCCCAAACATGTTCTAAATCCTTACCTGTAATAAGAACCAAATCATATTCGCCAACCACTTCTACAGAATCGCCTACAATACGTCTGACTCCGGTTGCCTTTTCAGTAAAATTAAGTTCAAATTCCTGATGACTATGTATGGGGTAAGTAAACTCTTTCTTATAACGTTCTGCTATATAGAAACAATCTTTATCAGAAAGAGGTGTTATTTCGTGTATAATGTGATTAGCGTGTGTATTCATCTGGCATTAGTTAACAAAGTATTGTACAGGCAAATATACAATACTTTATCAACAATGCAACGCTCTGCAAATAAATTATTTTTTGATCGAGCGAAAATCAGCACCAGTGGGGTTTTGGAATACTGCTAAATCGAATTCGGATATAACTGCAAGTACGTGATCCATTACATCAGCCTGCAATGTTTCGTATTCAACCCATACTTTTGAGATGGAAAAAAAGTAAAGTTCCATCGGGATTCCTTTTTCTGTTGGTTGCAGATGTCTCACCATAAGATTCATTTCCTGATTAACCGCAGAAAGGCTTCTTAAGTAACGTTCAAGATATGCACGAAACACACCAAGATTCGTCTGTCTTTGTCCGTTAACCAGTACAGAATCATCAACGCCACATTCCTGATTATAGGCTTTTAGTTTTTCTTCTGTTTCTTCAATATAATCCTTCAACAGGGCAATCTTTCGAAATTTTTCCAGCATCTCGGGTGTGCAAAACTTCACACTGTTCATATCAACATTAATGGAACGCTTTACACGACGTCCTCCTGATTCGTGCATTCCTCTCCAGTTCTGAAAAGAATCACTTACCAATGCATAGGGTGGTATTGTAGTAATTGTATTATCCCAGTTGCGAACCTTCACCGTGTTTAAGGTAACATCAATAACAACACCATCGGCATTATATTTAGGCATTGAAATCCAGTCGCCCGGACGAAGCATGTTATTGGCTGATAACTGAATACCGGAAACAAACCCCATTATGCTATCCTTGAATACTAACATCAGCACAGCTGCCGAAGCACCCAATCCGGCAAGAAGAGAGGCCGGAGATTTATCAAACAACACACTAAAGATGAGTATGCCACCAACAAAAAAGATAATAACCTGCACTGTTTGCAGTAATCCTTTAAGCGGACGGTCGTGATACTTTTCAATCTGATCGTAAACAATATATATCGCGGTACAGAATGTGATAAAAAATCGCATCACAACCGCAATGAGATATACCTCAGTAATCTTTAAAATAAAAAAGTGAAGAGTTGACGTTTCCGGAAAAGCAATAGGATATAAGAAGTAAATAAGTACAGGAGCTACAATATGACAAAGCTTAGTAGTAACCTTTTCATCAAAAACAATATCATCCCATGTTGCTTTGGTTTTGGTTACAAGCTTCTTTATGATTTTGAGCAAAACCACCTTGCAAACAAAGTCGGCCAATAAAGCAATCCCGATAATTATTCCAAAAATAACCCATTGATCTAAACTATTCGCCTCCTCAGACGAGAGTCCAAGAAGGCGAAGAAGATTATTAATTGATTGAGTAATCACATTTTCCATATAGACTAAATTCGTTCAGAAATAGGGATATACTCTTGCACCTCAAGCACATTCTTGTAAGCCGGACGAATGATACGTTTGCCCTCGAAATTGAGTTCTTCAATACGATGAGCCGACCATCCCACAATACGTGACATGGCAAACAAAGGAGTATAAATTTCCTGAGGCAATCCAATCATTTCATATACAAATCCGGAATAGAAGTCCACATTACTGCAAACCTTCTTACCACCGGCTCCTTTAAATTTATTGAAACATTCTATAGAACGTTCTTCCAGCAATTCCAGGAAGTTAAACTCTTCTTCACGTCCTTTTTCTTTTGCCAGTTCACGAGCCATTTCCTTAAGCAATATTGCACGCGGATCTGAAATAGTGTAAACAGCATGTCCAATACCGTAAATAAGTCCGGTCTTATTATATGCCTCTTTATTTAAAATGCGATTCAGATATGTATCGATCTCTTTTACATTTGTCCAGTCATGAATATGTTCTTTCAGGTGATTAAACATATCTACTACCTGAATATTGGCACCACCATGCAAAGGACCTTTCAATGAACCGATTCCTGCAGCAATAGAAGAATAAGTATCTGTACCAGTTGAAGATGTTACTCTTACGGTAAAGGTAGAGTTATTACCACCACCATGTTCAGCATGAATAATCAGCAACAAGTCTAGCGTACGTGCTTCCAGGTCAGTATATTTCTTCTTTAGCATATAAAGGAAATTCTCTGCGATTGAAAGTTCCTCTTTCGGGTGACGTATATGCAACGACAATCCAAAAGTGGCATGACGAAGAATATTATATGCATAAGCGATAATTGTAGGGAACTTGGAAATCAGTTCAATACTCTGACGCATCAGGTTATCGCGTGATGTATCATCGGGATTTGCATCGTAAGTATACATTTCGAGTACACTACGAGCAAGAATATTCATAATATTATTTCCTTCCAGATCAAGGATGTTCATTTTCACCTTTTGTTCCAGAGGCATATTTTCATTTATAAGTTCTCTGAAAGAAGCCAATTCTTCTTTATCAGGCAGGCCACCCGAAAGCAACAGATAAGCAACTTCCTCAAAACCAAACCGACTTTCATGCATAACTGCATGTGCAATATCCTCAACATCCAGTCCACGGTAAAACAATTTTCCGGGAATAGGTTGTAATCCACCTCCTGGAATACGTTCGTAACCAACTACATTACCAATTTTGGTAAGTCCTACCAAAACTCCGGTACCGTCTTCGTTGCGTAACCCACGCTTAACGCCAAACAATGTGAATAACTCATTGTCTATCTTAGCGGTACTCTTAATCGACTCAGACAATTTGTATATGATATATTCCTTTTTCATAAGCGTACATTTATTTATCCTTGAATGATAGAAACAATTAAATCGCGGAACTCAGTTGTTGATAAGGAGACTCCATTCGGCATAAAACGAGCCAGATCGTTGGTAGCTTTACCACTTTCAAAAGCCTGTTCCATAGCCGAAGTAATCAGATTAGCAGCTTCGTTCCAACCAAAATATTCGAGCATCATTACTGCAGAAAGCAATAATGAAGATGGATTTACACTATTCTTACCGGCAATATTAGGAGCTGTTCCGTGAGTAGCCTCGAAAACAGCATGTCCGGAATTATAATTGATATTCGCACCCGGTGCAATACCAATACCTCCAACCATTGCTGCCAACTGATCTGAAATATAATCACCATTCAGATTCAATGTAGCAATAACAGAATATTCCTCCGGAATAAGCAATGTATTTTGCAAAAATGCATCTGCAATAACATCTTTAATAACAATTTTACCTTCACTTAGTTCTTTACCGAATTCACGTTCGGCCAACTCATAACCCCATTTCTTAAATCCACCTTCAGTGAATTTCATAATGTTACCTTTATGCACAATAGTCACACTAGGCAGGCCATTTATTAAAGCATACTGAATTGCAGCACGAACCAGGCGTTCGGTTCCTTCTTTAGATACAGGTTTAACTCCGAAAGAAGATGTTTCGGGGAAACGAACTTTCGTTACTCCCATCTTATCACGAAGAAAATTATAGAATTTTTCAGCTTCAGGAGTACCTTGTTCCCATTCAATACCGGCATAAATATCTTCTGTGTTTTCACGGAAAATATGCATATTTACTTTCTGTGGCTCTTTTATCGGAGAAACAACTCCACGAAACCAACGTACCGGACGAAGACAAACAAATAAATCGAGCCCTTGTCTTAAAGCCACGTTCAAAGAACGGATACCTCCACCAATAGGAGTAGTCAATGGACCTTTAATTCCAACTAGATAATCTTTAAAAGCCTGCATTGTTTCATCTGGCAACCATGAGCCTGTAGCATTGAAAGCTTTTTCTCCAGCCAGAATTTCCATCCATTCAATCTCTTTCTTTCCCTGATATGCAACCTTTACAGCTGCATTAACAATAGCCTGAGTTGCAGGAGTAATTTCAGCTCCCACCCCGTCTCCCATAATAAAGGGAACTGTTACACAATCGGGTATAACAAGGCAACCATTTTCTTTCGTTATTTTCATATCTATCTACCTATTTATCTAACTACCTGTAAGTTATTTACTATTCAATGCAGATCCGGCACGGAACCAGCCAATCTGTTGTTCATTATAAGTATGCAATACCTCGAAGCTTTCCTGAGTTCCATCTTCATGCTGCAAGATAGCCATTAATGATCTGCCTGGCGCAAAAGATCCTAATCCTACAATTGAAATCTTATCATGCTCCAAAATGCGGTTGTAATCATCTTTATTTGCAAAAGTAAGAGCAAGCATTCCTTGTTTCTTAAGATTGGTTTCATGAATACGGGCAAAACTCTTTGCCAGAATTACACGTACATTTAAGAAACGTGGTTCCATTGCTGCATGTTCACGAGAAGATCCTTCTCCGTAATTTTCTTCTGCAACAACAATCGAAGCAATATCTAATGACTTGTATTGTTTTGCAACAGCAGAAACTGCATCATATTCACCAGTCTCGCAGTTATAAACAGAATTTGTTTTTCCATTGAAAGTGTTCACTGCACCCATCAACATGTTATCTGAAATATTTTCCAGATGTCCGCGGAAACGAAGCCATGGACCAGCCATTGAAATATGGTCTGTTGTACATTTGCCCTGAGCCTTGATAAGTAAAGGCATATTCAGTAATTCGTTTCCATCCCAAGCCTGAAAAGGCTGAAGAACCTGCAAGCGATTGGAAGAAGGAGCTATATTAATTTCAGTTGAAGCACCAGTAGGAGCTATATATCCGTTATCACCCTGAACAAAACCTTTTGCAGGAAGATTACTTCCTTGAGGCTCTGCAAGTTTTACTTGTTCACCATCAGCATTAGTCAGCGTATCCTTCAGCGGATTAAAGCAGAGATCGCCGGCAATGGTCAAAGCTACGGTTAATTCGGGAGAAGCAACAAACGCAAATGTATTTGGGTTACCATCCGCACGCTTTGCAAAGTTACGGTTGAAAGATGTAACAATTGCATTCTTACGTGTTGGATCATCCGTAATTCTCTTCCACTGACCAATACATGGTCCGCATGCATTAGCCATTATTGTTCCGCCAACAGATTCGAAAGTATCAATCATTCCATCGCGTAAAGCTGTCTGATAAACTCTTTCCGAACCCGGATTTACAATCAGCGGAGAAGACACATTTAATTTCTGGTCTATTGCCTGACGAGCTACAGAAGCAGCGCGACTTATATCCTGATAAGATGAGTTTGTACAAGAACCAATCAAGCCAACTTCCATCTTACGTGGATAATCGTTCGCAATCACTTTTGCTGCGAATTCAGATATAGGACACGCAGCATCCGGAGTAAACGGACCATTAATATAAGGCTCAAGCGTAGATAAATCTATTTCAATGATACGATCATAATATTTTTCTGGAGCAGCATATACTTCTGGGTCAGCCTGCAAATCAACAGCAATTGCATCTGCCATATCAGCAACTTCAGTACGTTCAGTTGCACGAAGATATTCAGATATTTGAGCATCATAAGCAAAAACAGAAGTAGTAGCACCAACTTCTGCACCCATATTACAAATGGTAGCTTTACCTGTAGCAGAAAGAGATGCAGCACCTTCTCCAAAGTATTCAATAATTGCATTGGTTCCACCTTTTACAGTTAAGATTCCAGCCAACTTTAAAATAACATCTTTAGGAGAAGCCCATCCATTCATTTTTCCGGTTAACTTCACGCCAATCAGTTTAGGCATCTTTAGCTCCCACTCCATTCCGGTCATTACATCAACAGCATCTGCGCCGCCTACACCAATGGCAATCATTCCCAAGCCACCGGCATTAGGAGTATGAGAGTCTGTTCCAACCATCATTCCACCTGGAAAAGCATAATTTTCCAATACTACCTGATGGATAATTCCGGCACCCGGTTTCCAGAAGCCTATACCATATTTAGAAGAAACATCCCTAAGGAAATCATATACTTCTTTATTTGTTGAGGTTGCAGTTTCAATATCTACCCCTGCACCTTTATATGCCTGTATTAAATGGTCGCAATGCACTGTAGCAGGTACTGCTGATTTAGTTTTTCCTGCATTCATAAACTGCAGCAAAGCCATCTGAGCAGTGGCGTCTTGCATAGCAACACGATCAGGACGGAAGTTTACATAATCTTCACCACGATGGAAAGTAGTTGTTTGATTTACATCATATAGATGAGCATATAGTATTTTTTCAGCTAAAGTCATAGGGCGACCAATGTTCTTACGAGACGAAGCAACCCTATCTACAAAAGAGGAGTAAAATCTCTTTAGCATTTCAATGTCATGTACCATGAGATTATTTTTATATGTTAAGAAATAAAGCTATATAACTTCCTTTTTGTTTTAAATACTGTATATTATTTCAATTTTATTCACAAAAAGGCTTATTTTACGTTACAATCGCAAAGTTAAAGAATATTTTCAAGAAAACAATTCAATAATACATTATTGCCATTACAAATTATAAGAATTAACTTTGTAGGAATATTAATGAAGAAAATATGAATAACGATAAAAATTATAAAGGACATATTGCTATGTTGGTGGCAAGTATAATCTGGGGACTTAACGCACCTATTGGAAAAGCAGCTTTAGATTTCGGCATTCCTCCTCTGGCTCTCACCACATTTCGTTTCTTTGGAGCAGCCATTGCATTCTGGTTTATATCGCTCTTTACAAAAAAAGAGCGAGTTAAAAATGAAGATCTGCTAATGCTTTTCTTTGCAGCTCTTTTTGGTATTGTGCTTAATCAGGGAACATTTATTTTCGGCCTTTCATTGACCTCTCCAATCGATGCTTCTATAGTTACTACCATGGCTCCTATTGTTACTATGATTGTTGCTGCTATTGTACTTAAAGAACCAATTACAGGAAAAAAAGTTCTGGGAGTATTCGTTGGAGCCATTGGAGCATTAATACTTATACTAACCAGTCAGGCAGGTACAGGAGGCAAATCGGGGAACATTGCCGGTGATTTGCTTTGTCTTACTGCCCAACTTAGTTTTGCTATTTACTTGACTGTTTTTAAAGGCTTAATTGAAAAATACTCATCGGTTACCATTATGAAATGGATGTTTATATATGCATCTATGTGTTTCATTCCATTCTCTTATGATAATATAGCTTCCATTAATTTTGCAGCTGTGCCTTTAAAGGTATTCGGAGAGATTTCTTTTGTAGTTTTTGCAGCAACTTTTCTTGCCTATCTTTTGGTAATGACCGGACAAAAGACATTACGCCCTACTATTGTTAGTATGTACAATTATGTTCAACCGATTGTAGCATCATTTGTTGCAGTAAGCATAGGAATGGATTCTTTTGGATGGCCAAAAACTGTAGCAATCCTATTTGTTTTCGCAGGAGTATTCATTGTAACTCAAAGTAAATCTAAAGCACAACTGGAGGCAGAATTAGTATATCAGGAGGTAGACACGCAACAAAAGGATAATGAGGAAAAGGAGGATTAAAGAACTATGGAAAAATTTGCAGCAATCGATTTTGAAACAGCCAACGGGCAACGTACCAGTGTATGTAGTGTAGGAGTTATCATTGTAGATAACGGTGAAATAACCAACCGTTTTCATAGTCTGATTCGTCCACGCCCCAATTTTTATACTTACTGGACAACACAAGTTCACGGAATGGTATTTGACGATACCAAAAATGCGCCGGATTTTCCGGACGTATGGAGACAAATCGGTCCAGAAGTTAGCGGATTACCTTTGGTTGCCCACAATAGTCCTTTCGATGAAGGTTGCTTAAAAGCTGTATTCAATCTGTATGGTCTTTCCTATCCCGACTATCAATTCTACTGCACTTGCCGTTTATCCCGCAAAATGCACAAAGGATTGGTAAATCATCAATTACATACAGTATCTGAACATTGCGGATACGATTTAAAACAACATCACCATGCGCTGGCCGATGCAGAAGCTTGTGCGGCAATAGCTTTAAATATGTTCCAGAAAACTCAAACTGATAGTTTTGAGGAGCTCTCTGCATTTGTGAAACAGAACTATTGAAAGAGATTTTTTCTAACAATAAAACGTAAATAAAAAGAAAAAACACTTGTTCGTATTAGATTATATCCATACTTTTGGACGTAATATAATATTAGCAATATGAAAAAAACCTTCTTATTACTCTTATCCATCTTTATTCTATCTTCCTGTTCCAAGGGTGATAAAGAAAATCTAACTGAAGATTACAACTCAATTGTAATATTGAAAGTAGATTATATGACAAACAAGTTCGAAGGTGGATATGAACAACAGATAAACAGTGAGATAACGGATGCTGATACTATTCCAATTACAATAAAATATAAAGCGCCAGGTGATTTTGGGAATATATCCTTGTATTATAAGCCTACCAATGATTTGTTATTTGATGGTTCTATAATTTGGAATGGAACAGGAACTATTAACTATCCAAAAACATTTAGACCTGCAAAAGATTATTCTCTTCTGGAAGATCCTATATCAAGGCCAAATATCACTAAATTTAAATGCATTTTTGGCACACCACCTACTGACTATTCTTCAATATGGAATTCAATAAATAGCCTTCAGATCGTATCTAATTGTTTAGATAGTAAGAAAAAGATAGATCTGTTTCTCTATACTCCTAGTGTTGGAGTCGGAAATCCTAATGACTGGGACTGGATAATCGTAATGAACAGAACCATAAAATACGATCCTATTATATATTAATAAAAAAGTAATAGCCTGCCGGAAGATCTATCCAGACAGGCTATTACTTTATTATTTCTCAATTACTTATTTGCTGAAATCACTTTTTATAATACTTCAAAGCTTCGGGCATTACTTTCTTTATATTGGCAATACGAGTAGCATCGGAAGGGTGAGTACTAAAGATTTCTGGAACTGAAGCTCCACCCTGACTCATTCGTTGCCAAAAATCAACAGCTACCTGAGGATCATAGCCTGCCATTGCAGCAAAGATTAATCCCATTCTGTCTGCTTCATTTTCATTGCTACGAGAATAAGGGAGCATCACACCATAATTGGCACCTAATCCGAACACTTGTCCAGCCAACGTTTGTGTTGCTGCCGATTTTTTAGATAACAAAGCGCCTAATGCTTGTCCGCCATAAGAAACTAAAAGTTGCTGACTCATACGTTCTGCAGAGTGTTTTGCCACAGCATGAGCAACTTCATGACCTACAACGATGGCTAATGCTGCTTCGGTCTTTGTAATTGGCAAAATACCCTCGTTCACAACAATTTTACCGCCGGGCATACAGAATGCATTTGCAGTTGTGTCTTTTACCAAATGAAACTCCCATGCAAAATTCTTCACCTCAGCGCCCAAACCGTTAGCATTCAGATAAGCCTCAACAGCTACAGATATCTTTTTTCCAACACGCTCTACCATTGCTGTATTTGTTTTATTAGTGGAAACTTTGGCCGTAGCCATATATTCCTTAAAGCTGGTACTACTTAAACTCAACACTTCTGAGTCCGATACTAAAAGTAGTTGTTTACGTCCTGTTAATGCTACAGTACTACATGCACTAATAAACAGTACAAGAACAAAAATTACAGGAAATGTTTTTAATTTTCTCATAGTTATATTTATTTAGTCTATTGTTTATTGTCTTATGGAAAACAAAAATAACTAAAATATTGTTTCGATGAATAATTTAACGCTATAATTTAATCCATATTTTAGACCTTCCAATTTCCAGCCGGAAAAAACTGATGATTAATTAATTAGAAGAAAGCTAAACCATTCTTGATAAGAACATTTTTGTCAGAATCAATATTTTACTCTGTAATCTTTAGGTGTTATTCCTTTCAGCTTTTTAAATGTGCGATTATAATACGGCACATCGTTAAACCCAACGGCATAGCATATCTCGGCTATAGGCATTTTAGTTTCACGAAGCATCAGACATGATGATTCAATGCGATATTCATTCAAAATAGTAAAAAACGACTTTCCGATTGTTCGTTTTAGAAAGGTACAAAACGACGAACGATTCATGTGAATATAATTTGCAACATCCTCAAGCGAAATATTCTGCTGATAATTATTTGCAATAAACCGGTATACTTCCTGAAATCTTTCCGTATTATAATCTTGTTTATTGCAAAAGCCAACAATACGTGTTTCATTGGAAGATGCTATTACAACAAATAGATTAATCAAAGAAGACAATTGTTCCATATCATTTTGCAATAACATGGTAATCATTATTTTCTGAAGCGTTTGTAATGTACTACTTTCAAACTTTATAGCCTGTTTATATTGGCTGATACATGAAATATATCGTTTTGTTTCCGGAAATACATAAGCACATTTATCAAATAGCGAATCCGGGAAAATAATCGTTATATTCTCAATTTTACCTTTATCGTCGTGAATATTTTTATCAAAGGACCAACAATGAGGTATATTGGGAGGAATAAGTACAACTTCACCATTAGAAAAAGTTTCCATAAGACCACCAACGATACGTGTTCCGCTTCCTGTTATAACATAAGAAAGTTCCCACTCTGCATGTTGATGAAATGTAATTTGTTCATTCCAGACAACATGAACATGATCGTAAACAAAAGACTTATCATCGAAGATAGGAACATGACAATATTTTATTTCATCCTGCATTTTTCTTATTCATAATTAGTGTTACTGCAAATATAAGACAATAAAAAATAAAAAAACGACAATATGCATATAAGAGTTCTAAGTATATTTGCCAAATATTTTAAAATACATGATCTATGAATTACATTTCTTCAACTTCATTTACAGACACAAAAAGTCACTACGAAATATTAGATGGGCTACGCGGAGTGGCAGCAGTAATAGTCGTTATGTTTCATATCTTTGAAACTTTCACCGGTGGCGATCATTCAAAACAAATAATAAATCATGGTTATATGGCTGTAGATTTTTTCTTTGTTCTTTCGGGCTTTGTTATTGGTTATGCTTATGATGACCGTTGGAATAAGATGAGCTTGAAAGGATTTTTCAAACGCCGTATTATCCGCCTCCATCCAATGATTATAGCAGGTATGATTATTGGTGCCATATTTTTCTATTTCCAGGAAGGTGCCGCTTTTCCTATAATAAGTCAGACTCCCGTTTGGAAAATGATTCTTGTTATGCTGATTGGTTTTACACTGATTCCTGTTCCAACATCAATGGATATACGTGGTTGGGGAGAAATGCATCCACTTAACGGACCAGCCTGGTCTCTGTTTTTTGAGTACATAGCCAATATTCTTTATGCTCTATTCATCCGGAAGTTCTCCAATAAGTTACTTGCAATTCTGGTATTTATTGCCGGATGTGCCTTGATTCACCTTGCAGTTACAAGTCCCAACGGAGACATTATTGGCGGCTGGTCAATAGAACCAACACAATTACGAATAGGATTTACGAGATTACTTTACCCATTTTTTGCCGGACTGTTATTATCCCGAATCTGCAAGCCCGGGCGTATTAATCATGCTTTCTTCTGGTGCAGTCTTATACTGGTTATCATTCTTTCAATACCCAGAGTAGGAGGAAATCAGTTGTGGATGAATGGTCTTTACGATTCTTTATGCATTATATTCATATTTCCGTTTATCGTTTATCTAGGTGCCAGCGGCAAAGTAAAAGGGAAATATTCTTCAAAAATATGTAAGTTTTTAGGTGAAATCTCTTATCCTATATATATTATTCACTACCCATTCATTTACATGTTTACATCCTGGGTAACTAAAAATAATATCACCTCTTTTACAAAGGCTTTTCCTATTGCACTTTTTGTTCTCTTGTCAACCATCCTTCTTTCGTTCTTATGTGTAAGACTATATGATGTACCACTAAGAAAATGGCTGGTAAAGCGTTTTATGAAAAGTCCTGCTAATTAATTCAGTACGTACAATTATAAAAAACGAGATAACACAACGTTTCTCCCTGAAATATTTTAGGAGTTGAATTCAACAACTGGTTTCCAGTTTAGCAACAATAATTAGATTTACTATGAACAGAAAAGCCCGGTTATGTTTTAAAAACATGATCGGACTTCTCTGTTTAATATTTATTCGCCATTAATTTTTATTTATTGGTGAATGCTTTTTATTTACCAGTGAATGATTTATATTTATTGGTGAATAAATTTTAATTATACTGGAAGTAAAGAAACAGAGAGTGAAATAGATTATAAACTTTTGATATTACAAAAATTCAACTATCACTAATTAAAAAATAAAGTTGATTTTTGTAATAAACTTACATCAGTCACGACTATATAGCAAAACGATATACAAAATGGAATCAACACAAGAAGATTTTCTAAAAATAATATCAGACTATCAAGGTATCATACATAAAGTAAATCTAATATACTTTAAAACGACTGCCGATAAAGATGATAATTTTCAAGAAATTCTCCTTCAACTATGGAGATCATTTCCATCATTGAAGGATAAAACAAAGTTAGGATCTTGGATATATGCTGTTGCTATTAATACCTCAATATCAAAAATTAGAAAAGATAGCAGACTCATATTTACAGATTCTATGCTTGATACAGAGTCAATGGAGGATGATACAGATAATTTCGAATCTGATATAAACCACCAAAAGCTTACTGAAGCACTTCATAAGCTAAATGAGATAGACAGATCAATTATGTTACTTTATCTAGAAGATTTAGATTATAACCAAATCGCAGAAATAATAGGTATAACTAGTACAAATGTTGGGGTTAGGATTAACCGTTCTAAAAAACAATTAAAGAAATACTTAAATTATAAATAAAGATGGGAAACAATAATCTTAAAGATTTATGGAAATCAAGTATCAATGAAGATATTAGATTTTATTCCGAACCTGAATTGAATAATATGGTGATTAAGTGTTCAAGAAGATCCATGCAAAAACTTCATCCCAGATGGATTCTTCGTACAATAATTATTTTAATCATCACTTTTATTGTTTGGAAGTTAGTTAGTGAAAACGAAGATATAGCTCCAATCATTTTGGGTTTTATTCTAATATCTATCTTAGCTGGATCACTTATATTAATGGAGTGGTCAACTCGAAAAATGATTAAATACAGTTACGATATCCCCGTAAAGGATTGGATTAAAAACCGAATATGTGAAATTGAGAGAAGTATTAGGCTTCAGAAAAAATATGATGTACTTATACATTTTATTGCATTAGCATTAAGCACCTGTACATACGTTCTTTATATCTATACATTAAAGATTACATTCGACTTAATAGCTTTTATTGTTGCTTTATTTATGATATTATCGTGTGTATTAGCTCTAAGGATAGCAGCAAAGAAAAACTATAAAAAAGCACTTCGTTCTTTACAACAGTTATATAATCAAATAGAACCTTAAGAACAAAAAAGGAACCCCTTAGGGTTCCTTTTAAAAACTATTTAAAGAGCTTCTGATTAGTTGTTTTCAGGACGTAATTTGCGAACAACAGCACCAGCTTGCCACATTTCGCTTTCACGAAGAGCTTTCAATTCAGCATCCAAACCTTCGCGGTAGTCTGGTTTAGAGTTTGTATCAATTGAACGTTGAGCTTCGTTACCACACTTAACTTCAGAATACAATTTCTCAAATACAGGTTTTGTTGCATCGTGGAATGGGCCCATCCAGTCGAGAGCACCACGTTGAGCAGTAGTTGAACAGTTTGCGTACATCCAGTCCATACCATTCTTAGCAAACAAAGGCATCAATGACTGAGTAAGTTCTTCTACTGTTTCATTGAAAGCTTCAGATGGAGTATGTCCGTTTTCACGCAATACTTCATATTGAGCAAGAAGTAAACCTTGAATAGCACCCATCAAAGTACCACGTTCGCCAGTTAAGTCAGAGTAAACTTCACGTTTGAATGTAGTTTCGAACAAGTAACCAGAACCAACACCGATACCAAGAGCAACAACACGATCGAATGCGTTACCTGTTGCATCCTGGAAGATAGCATAAGAAGAGTTCAAGCCACGGCCTTCAAGGAACATTGTACGAAGTGATGTACCAGATCCTTTAGGAGCAACAAGAATTACATCTACATCTGCTGGAGGAACAATACCTGTTCTTTCTTTGTAAGTAATACCAAAGCCATGAGAGAAATAAAGAGCTTTACCTGGAGTAAGGTTCTTCTTTACTGTAGGCCACACTTCAATCTGAGCAGCATCTGAAAGAAGATACTGAATAATAGTACCACGTTGGCAAGCTTCGTCTATATCAAACAAAGTTTCTCCTGGAACCCATCCGTCAGCAACAGCTTTTTCCCAAGTTTTGCCACCTTTACGTTGGCCAACGATTACATTAAAACCATTGTCTCTAAGGTTCAATGATTGTCCAGGTCCCTGAACGCCATAACCAATCACTGCAATGATTTCATTTTTCAATACTTCACGTGCTTTTTCTAAAGGAAATTCCTCGCGGGTTACTACATTTTCAACAACACCGCCAAAATTCATTTGTGCCATTTTGCTTCTTTTTTATTTAAAAAACTAATTAATAAATATCATTTTACTACGGCAAACTACCTCGCCGCCATTCTTTTTTATTTCAACGTTATACTCGTTTTCGTTTATCTTCTGTTTATAGAACGAAAGAGTATCTCCGTAATAACTTTCCGCAACGTATGCAACTTCAAAACGTTTTATCCGTTTCTCTTTATACATTTCAAGCGGAAAAAGATCGAGAACACGCTCAATATACTTGATACTGTTTACATGTCCGTTAATATCAATATCACTATATTTTGCCTCATAAGTTGTATCGGGCTCACAATCATCTACTTTAATCCGACTAGGTTTCTCGATGGGACATTCTTTGTCACAAACATAATCAACAATGCTTCCACCGTGAAGAGTGAGCAAGTCGGCCGGTTTTCGTGTCTGCTGACTAATCATAGCCCATACAGAGCGAGCATAACCAATGGTGCGTCCGTCTTCATCCAGGATCTCAAAATTACGATCTGTAAAAAGACGATATACATTTTCTACCCATGTACTAATGCTAAACTTCTTATATTGATAAGGCATCTCATCCAATTCAACAGCCAGTCGGGAAAGTACCCATGTGTAATGAGCTTCATTAAGATTGGCAATGCCAAATCCCCTGTCTGTGGAATGAAATCCTGCACAATTCAGTAAATGATTACCCAATACGCCCATTGTAAGATGTCCGGAGAAATCTACATGGAAGGGTTCTGCTACAAAATTATAATTACCTACTTTATTCTGCTCCATTTTTACCTTTTCTACTTTCAACCAAAGCTAAGAAATTACTCAGACGCTCTACCGGACTTTTCGTAATGGCAATACGTCCCGAACGTACAAACTGCCACAATCCCATAGGCATAAGTTCATCATACAAAGCTTGCGTTTCTTCCGGATGACCGGTTAGTTCAATAACAGCATAGGTTTGGTTTACTTCAAGAATACGTGCATTATGTTTACGAACAAGTTTCTCTACCTGATTACTGCCCAACAAGGACAATGCAGGAACTTTGTAAAGCGCCACTTCCTGAAAGATAATCTGATCGTCAGTATAATAATGCGCTTGCATCACATCAATACGTTTCTCAATCTGCTTGGTAACCTTTTCTATTGTACTGGCATCCGTATGAACAGTAATAGTATATTTATGAATACCTTCAATAGAAGAGGCTGATACGCTTAATGTTTCAATATTCAGCTGTCGGCGTGTAAAAATAGTTGTTACCTGATTCAACAAACCGGCCATATTTTCTGAATAAACGTTGATTGTATATAATTTCTTATTCATAATATCAGTATTAGTATCCCAACAACATGTTAGTAACCGTTGCACCGGCTGGTGTCATCGGATAAACCATTCCTTTTTCTATCACTCCCACTTCAAGAAGGTAAGGACCCTCTGTCTGCAACATTTCCTTAATTGCTCCATCTAATTGATCACGCAAATAAACCGATCTTCCCTTTATTCCATAAGCAGAAGCTATCTTCATATAATCAGGGTTTCTCATAGGGGTGGAAGAATAACGTTCGTGGAAGAACAGTTCCTGCCATTGGCGCACCATACCCAGGAAGTTATTATTCAACAGAATAATCTTCACAGGAGCACCAGTTTCCATAATGGTTCCCAATTCCTGAATAGTCATTTGCAATCCTCCGTCACCGCAGAACAGACAAATTGTTCTGTCGGGTGCACCAAATGCAGCACCAATAGCAGCCGGAAGCCCGAAGCCCATTGTTCCCAATCCGCCCGATGTTACAACGCTTCTACTCTTTGTGAACTGGAAATATCTTGCAGCAATCATCTGATTCTGACCTACATCTGTAACCAGCACAGCTTCGTGATTAGTTGCTTTCGATATTTTATCAACAACTTCGCCCATAGTAATAGGACCTTCAGCAGGGTTCAATTCTCCTTTGATAACAGAATTGTATTCAGTTTCTTCGCTTTCTTTAAAGCTGTCAATCCACTCCTTGTGCTCGTTCTTTTTCAGTTGTTCTGTTACTGCAGCCAGCGTTGTTTTACAGTCCCCTACTACAGCCACTGTTGCTTTAACGTTCTTATTTATCTCTGCAGGATCAATATCAAAATGAATAACTTTTGCCTGTTTAGCATAAGTATGTAAGTCGCCTGTAACGCGGTCGTCAAAACGCATACCGATTGCAATAAGAACATCACATTCATTGGTTTTTACATTTGGTCCCAGATTACCATGCATACCCAGCATACCTTTATTCAAAGGATGATTGGTTTGTAATGCCGAAAGTCCCAACAATGTTTTTCCTGCAGGAATATCTGCTTTTTCAAGGAACTCTAAGAGTTCTTTCTGAGCTCCGCCCAATTCCACGCCCTGACCAACTAAGGCCAATGGTTTCTTTGCAAAATTTATAAGCTGAGCTGCCGCGCAAACAGCTTCTTCATCGATATCAACAACAGGTTGATAACTACGAATAAAATCTATTGTATGAGGTACATATTCAATCTTTGCCAGCTGAGCATTCTTTGCAAAGTCCAGAACCACCGGTCCTGGTCTGCCACTCTTTGCTATATAAAAAGCACGAGCCACTGCCCAGGCTATATCTTCTCCACGACGGATCTGGTAACTCCACTTTGTTATTGGCTGAGTTAAACTAACCAAGTCGATTTCCTGAAAAGCATCAGTACCCAACAAGGCTGCTCCAACCTGACCTGCGATAACAACCAACGGTGTACTATCAAGCATAGCATCTCCAATTCCGGTAATGGCATTGGTAGCACCCGGTCCGCTGGTAACAACGCATACCCCAACTTTTCCGGAGACTCGTGCGTATCCCTGTGCTGCATGAGTTGCACCTTGTTCATGACGAGTCAGAACGTGATTTAATTCTTGTTTATGATCATATAAGCAATCATAAACAGGCATAATCGCTCCACCGGGATAGCCGAAGATAGTATCTACTCCCTCCTTTATCAAAGAACGGATTAATGCTTCCGAACCGGTAACTAGTTGTTTATCCATATTTAAATAGCTCGTTGTTTCGTTTTTATTAATCTATTAATCTAACCGCCCCTTTATCTGCCGAGCTTACCATGCTTGCATAAGCTTTCAAACTCTTAGGAACATTGCGATCTCGCAAAGGAGCGGTAAATGCTTTCTTTCCTCTCTCCATTTCCAGAGAACGGCGAAGATCAAGTTCTTTATCACTCAACTTCACATTTATAGTTCTTTCAGGGATATTTATTTCAATAATATCACCATCTTTTATTAATCCGATATTTCCTCCGGCTGCAGCTTCAGGAGATACGTGTCCGATACTCAATCCTGATGTACCGCCACTAAAGCGTCCATCGGTAATCAATGCACACTCTTTTCCTAAATGTTTTGATTTGATATAAGATGTAGGATATAGCATTTCCTGCATACCCGGACCACCCTTTGGTCCTTCGTAAGTAATGACGACTACATCTCCGGAGACGACTTTACCTTTCAGAATTCCGTCACAGGCAGCATCCTGAGAATCGAAAACTTTTGCAGGACCGGAGAATTTCCAGATACTTTCGTCCACACCGGCTGTTTTTACAACACATCCGTCCTGAGCAATATTTCCTTTCAATACAGCAAGACCGCCATCTTTTGTATAAGCGTATTCATAAGAACGAATACAGCCATCTTTTCTATCAGCATCCAGCTCTTTATAATAACAACTTTGTGAACCTAAAATCAGATTAAATTTACCTGCCGGAGCACTTTTATATTTATTTATTGCTTCATCACAAACGTTAGGGCTGGTTATGCAATATTTATCAATAGCCTCAGCAAGCGTCATTCCATCTACACGTTTCACGTTTGCATCAATTAAGCCTGCAGCTTTCAATTCTGCAAGAATAGAGATGATTCCTCCTGCACGGTTCACATCTTGTATGTGATATTTCTGTGTATTCGGAGCAACTTTACAAAGGCAAGGTATTTTACGTGAAAGCGCATCAATGTCGTCCATTGTAAAATTAACCTCTGCTTCATGAGCTACAGCCAAAAGGTGAAGGATAGTATTGGTAGAACCACCCATTGCAATGTCCAAAGTCATTGCATTGAGGAAAGCCGAATGAGTAGCAATACTTCTTGGAAGAACGCTGTCATCACCATCCTGATAATATTTATATGTATTCTCAACGATCTTTTTTGCGGCATCTTTAAACAGATTCTTACGGTTCTCATGTGTTGCAACAATTGTACCGTTTCCTGGCAAAGCCATACCAATTGCTTCATTCAAACAGTTCATTGAATTGGCGGTAAACATACCCGAGCAGCTACCACATGTAGGACAAGCTGATTTTTCAATCTGAGCTACATCTTCATCGCTTACGTTTTCATCAGCCGACTTAATCATTGCATCAATCAAATCGAGATGCTGACCATTAAGCTCTCCTGCTTCCATCGGACCTCCTGAAACAAATATTGTAGGAATATTAAGTCGCATAGATGCCATCAACATTCCCGGAGTAATCTTATCGCAGTTGCTGATGCAAACCATAGCATCTGCCTTGTGAGCATTCACCATATATTCTACGCTGTCAGCAATAATATCACGTGAAGGCAAAGAATAAAGCATACCATCATGTCCCATTGCAATTCCATCGTCAATGGCAATAGTATTAAATTCAGCGGCAAAGCAGCCAAGCTTTTCAATCTCAGCCTTTACCAGCTGACCAATTTCATGTAAATGAACATGCCCTGGCACAAACTGAGTAAATGAATTAACGATTGCTATAATAGGTTTACCCAATTGTTCTCTCTTCATGCCATTTGCCATCCAAAGAGCTCTCGCTCCTGCCATTCTACGACCCTGCGTACTGAACGAACTACGTAATTGTTTCTCCATTGTTTCTTAAATTAAAAAAGCCTTTCTCATGACTGAGAAAGGCTCTAAATAATATTTTTATAGTACGATTAACTATACACCTTTCTCACGCTCTTGATTGGACCACCACGAGGCGAATAATATGCACTAGAGACAGATTAATTGATGTAATAATATTCATACTGCTTTTTATTTCTTTTTTAAAGACGCTGCAAAGGTACGCTCTTTTTTTAAACCGCCAAACAAATTGAATAAAAAAAACGCTTAAATATTTGCAATCGTAAGAAATTAGCTCATAATTATCCTATTTTATAACTTTCAACCACTTTTTAGGTTGAAAAGAGAAAGATTAAGATACATATATAATATGAAATAGTAATTTCGATTATATATTACGATTCTGTTGTTATAGCTTCAGGATTAAAAAGAAAAGAGAATACAGCATTTTTAAATATAAGTCATAATTTACAAAAAAGGACTTAATAATCTGAAAATAAATTGCAGCACGAAGGTATCGAATAAATATTTCGTATATTTGCACCTTATTTAAATAATACAGAATTTATTAATAACAAAAGTATAGATGGAAACAGCACCAAACAAACTCATAGTAGTTTCTTACGAACTGTATGTAACTGAAGATGGAGAAAGAGATTTAGTAGAAAAAGCAACCCCAGAACAACCTTTCCAGTTTATCTCTGGATTAGGCACTACATTAGATGCCTTCGAGAGCCAACTTACTGGTTTGGCAATTGGCGATAAGTTTGAATTTACTATCTCAAGCACTGAAGCTTATGGAGAATACAACGAAGAACATGTAATTGATCTCCCTAAAAATATATTTGAAATTGACGGAAGATTCGACGCAGAACGCATTTTTGCAGGAAACGTTGTTCCTTTAATGGACGCTGACGGAAACAGAATGAATGCTACTGTAGTTGAAGTAGGCAACAGCAATGTAAAGGTTGATATGAACCACCCATTAGCTGGCGAAGATTTAACTTTCGTAGGCGAAGTTCTAGAATCACGTACTGCAACAAATGAAGAAATTCAGGGAATGATCAACGTGATGAGCGGTGAAGGTGGTTGTGGTTGTGGATGCGACAGCTGCGGTGACGATTGCGGATGTGATGACAAAGAAGGACATGAAGGTAGCTGCGGTAGCGGTTGCGGATGCCACTAATCATATATTAAAATAAATAACAGCACACAGATGTTGCTTATATAGCAAATTTTCTGTGTGCTGTTTTTATTTTATATATTCCTTATCTTACTAATTCTCTTTCGATAGTTCTTTCAATCTCTTATTCAAAAGTTTGAATTGCTTTTCATCTCCACCACGAACAACATATCTTATTACTCCTGATTTATCTATCAAGATGCTCATCGGAGTATAAGAAATTCCTGTTTTACTTATAAAATTAATAGCATCCGGAATTTGATGAAACAACGGATGATTTTTAGCTACTATCTTTTCTATTTGATTTGAATTATTAAAAGTCATTGAAAGGAAATTAACGCCAGCATATTTTTTCGTCAACTCGTTTAGCTGCGGAATCTCTTTAATACAAGGTTCACAATACACATGCCAGATATTAATCATTGTAACTTTACCCTTTATATTCTGATCCGTCCAAAGTTTACCCTTGGTATCTGTTAATGTAAATTCAAGGCAAGGCTTATCACAAAGTTTCTCTTGCAGAGCTTTATCATCGGCCTTTTGCTTAGCTTTGGATTCCTTCAGTTCGCCATTCACCTCAGATACTGAAAGATCATTATTCGTCTGAATACAATATGCAGCAGAAACACTACAAAAAACTATTAGTGCACAAAAAAACTTTTTCATCAAAAAAATCAAATTAACATTTAGCAATCCACATCAGTATCTAGTTAGTTGAAAATGAATCACTCCACAAAGGTATAAATTGAGGCTATGGATTGCAAATGTTGCATAGAAAAATACAGAATATATTCATAAAGATACAGATTTTAGCCAAAGCAGGGAAAAATATTTAGCCATATCAGGGAATAAATATAGGCCAAACTATTGAATATAAACCTGCCAAATGCGAGAATTGGATAAAAGCTAAACGGCAATCCCATACCAAATTTTAGACTTACGTAAGCTACACTGCATTTAAAACTAATAGTGAATTACATTGAATCATCTACACCATCTACCACTAAAACGTCTAAAACTACTTTGCAAAAAGGCTTTCAGGTGGTAGCAGATAAAAATATCGGACTAATCATCTGCCACTAAACCTTGATCATCTGCTACTAAATTGAGTTCTTTTCAACATTATGATAAATATTGCTGCAAATCCTTTGGTGAGGAACATTCAGTTTCTTAAAATTGCGTCCGAGATGAATGGCTTAAACTCCATCTGCAAAATTCACCAAACGCTTTATTGCCTTCCCTTTTATAGCTTATAGATAATAAGTTTTGCCTTACAAGATAATCAATTTTAAAAAAAGACATAAGTAAGCCCTCGAATGAAGTCCCATGGGTTCTCGGCCGGAGACTGGTGGGCACTTATTCGAGGGCTTATGGGTTCACAGATGCGGGCTTACCAAATTATAAAAGCGAAAACAGATAACTTATTAATCAAGAGGCAATAGTAGTAGTCTATGTTTTTAAAGAGGATATCATTAGTGTCTCAATAAAAATGGGACACTAATGATGTGATAACTAAAAGCAATCATTTTAACAGAAAAAGAAAACACTTTTTCATTTTTATATTTAAAATTAAAACAGACTGAAATAAAAAAAATAATTTTAGTTAGATTTTTTTATTTCATTTTATTATCATTACTTTGTTGCTTAATATAGAAAAAAAACAACCAAAACAAAAAAAAATAAGACCTTATAAAAGCCATAAAAAGCTTGCAAGATTAATGAAAGGCAAATAATAGCGAATAATATTTCATAAAAGTGATATAAGATGAAAAAAAATCGAATTAGTTCTTTGAGCTTTCTTTCGCGGTTCTTCTTTTTAATGTTAACTCCTGTATTTTTTCAGTACTTTGCCCTCGGATTCATTTGGCATTCTATTTACTGGGGAGCTGTGACATTGGTTATGATTATATGGGTAACATTCCTGCTGCTGACACCTATATTCGGGCGCATTGGATGCGGATGGTTTTGCTTTATGGGAACAGCATACGACTGTGTTCGCCATGCAAGAAAGCCAAAAGCAGAATACCGTAAGACAATAACATGGCTTCGTGTGCTTATGCTGACTATATTCTTCACCTCTGCTTTTGCATTCTTTTACCTGAACATACAGCGCGGAATAATTAACGGATTCCATTTCAATACATTCAGACTAGAAGCCAGTTTTAACAGACATTACTGTTTGGTATGGTGCGTGGATGTTGGAATGGCAAGTCTGACAGCACTTTTTACAAATAAGCGGTGGGGATGCCGTAATATATGTATATTCGGATTACCAGCCTCATATCTCGCAAAATATTCAAGACTTGTTCCTATAGTCGATACAGAAAAATGCGTAAACTGCGGATTGTGCGAGGCTGATTGCAGAACGGGGGTGCACCTCCTGAAGTATATCAATGAAAACAAGGGGCTCATTGCAGACTCTGAGTGCGTGATGTGCGGAAGTTGCTCTGTTGTTTGCAAGAAAGATGCAATAAAATATCAGTTTGTATGGAACAGGAGAAAATTTCTGAACAGAAAAAGTTAAAAGAAATTAGTCCTTACAGCCGCAAACCAGTAGCAGATAACAGATTTTAGTAGCAGATGATTTGTATACAAAGTTTATCTTCCACTAACTTAGTCTATTATTTTTCAGCACATTAAACCTTATTTAGTGGCAGGTGGCAGATAGAATTTCATTTTTTCGTTAGAGTTTGACTAATGACAAAAAAGGATGGCTAGTTAAAAGTAAACCAGGGCATCAGCTAACAAAACATTTGATACCATATAAAAAAAACGGTGCAACTTAAATACTACACCCGAATTAATTGATTCAACCAAGGTCTTATTAAATAACCAATTATAATTTATCTAAATTGTATTTTAAAATAGCATCTTGATTAGACACATAGCTTAATCTTAACGGACCAGATCCATGATACTCCCCTTTTGGGGCTGTTAATTCCCAATAACGCAGGTCAGTTGGATCTTGATACAATATATCCCATTCTCCATTTGTTGTAGCTTTCTTTATCAAATAGTTATCAGTAAGATAGTGAATCCTCATTGATGCTTTCCAAGCCTCTTCTTTTGATCCAAGAATATCCAGATCACTTTCGATAATAGTCTCATTTGGTTTGATCTCCATTTTTAATCAAAATATTTAAAATATAACGCGAAATATTCTTGCACCAAATTAAGGATATGTCACCGTCCAATTCATCTTTTCCAATTCTTCTTTGGTGAATTGATAACGCTTCATTACCTTATTGTATTTACAAATACTATCCCAAGGGGTACTGGTATAAACATTTTCATCAATAATAAAATACTGTACGAAAGGAATTGCATTAAAATCAACTTCCCAAGAAGAATTTAAAGACTTGAACTCATGAGAAGATTTATTTGCAATAAGTAATGGAGGAATAACTTTACTATCTAGTATTGTATCCGATAATTCTATTTGTATTTGCCATTTTTCCTGAACTCTAATATCATTAGTTGAATTATTGACAAAAGTAATATACCTGTGCCCTTCATCATCACCGCTACATTTTGATGATGACATAAAAATAGACATTAATAGTATTCCTATAAACCATAGATTCTTTTTCATAATTTTAATCCTTCAAATCACTGATCTTTAGTTTTTTAAACTTATTACTACCTTGATTCAATTTTATTAGATTTAAAAAAGATTCACGATTAATGATATCATTTTGCAGTTTTTCAATAAACTGTTCCCGAGTTCCATATCTTAATTTAAAAATATTAGGACCCCAATCCGAACTCACATTTATTATTTCTTTCAACGTTTCATTTATCAAGTTTAAGTCTCCAATATATAAAGCAAAATAAAATTTTGTTATATATGCATACATCTTTTCTGGAAGACTGTATGAAGTTGAAAATAAATTATTGAATACTTGCAATAAATCCTTAATTAGAACAATCTTATCAAAAGATGTTTTTATTTGATTCTTTGTACATTCAATCGCTTCTGCATTTTTAGAATCATAGTCTGAAAAAGGAATATTAAATTGTCGCCCCTTTTTATTTCTTATTTCTTGTAAAAATATAGGGCCAAGCATACACTCTTTTTCATTGTTATCCCACAGAGAATAACCAACAAAATATGGTCTATACTCCTTACCTTGGTAAGGTAAGGTAAACAACTCAATCCCAAGAACAAAAGGTCCTACAATTTTAAATAGTTTGTTAGCCTTGTAAGGCGAAAGTTCGGGATAAGCATCTAGCCAATCTTGTGAAACTTTCTTCTTGATACTTATTGGTATGCTCATAAAATTATTATTAAAGGTGCAACTTTAGTTGAAGTGTTATTAATTGGGAAAGTAATAATTGTTGCCAATATACAGTTTTTCTTTTGTCCCTGCAACTTCTTCATCCAATTACTATTATCCCACCAAATAATAACAACGTAATTCACTTGTGCTATTCTTTTTTAATACCATCTTAATCCTAGAACCATCGTCATTGTAAACAAACGAACTATCTTAAACCCTTTCAATATAATCATGCATGGCGCGTTATAAAAAAGGATGGTTAACTACAAGTAAGCCAACCACCCTTTAATCTGAAAAACCTAACCAAACAGACCTGTTCTACTGAATCAATTATTTTATTATATTATTAACAGTCAATTTTATTTTTCCTTGATAAGGATTATCTTTCACCAACCATTTACTTCCTTCGTTTGTGAGCATTACTTCTTTAAGTACATTTTCTGTAGGAATACAGAGTAAGCCTTTAGCTTGTTTTGCATCAGACGAATAAACTGATAATTCAAGCTTTGACCAGTCCATCTTGTCAGTAGATTGCGCAAGAGCAATATGCGGAATTACCGAACCATCACGAACAAGAATTACAGCAGGAATATGTCCGACTGAAATTTTATTCCATCCACTCTGATAAATCTTTCCCGATTGATAATCTATCCATTTCCCCGATGGAAGATAAACATTTCTTTGAGAACCGTTTTCCATCATCGGAGCTACCATTATATCATTCCCAAACATATATTGATCTTCTACCAGCCATGCTCCCGGATCATCCGGAAATTCTACAAACAATGCACGCACCATTGGCAGTCCTTTCTCCGTACAATTCTTTGCCTGAGCATAAACATAAGGCATTAGTTTGTATTTCATCTCGGCCGATTCACGGAAAGCTTTCAGGAAAGATTCGTTATATAACCAAGGTTCTTTAGGAGGTGCACCATGAGCACGGCTATGCGAAGTAAGGAATCCAAATGGCAACCAACGGCGATAAAGTTCTTCGGGCGATTTTTGTACAAATCCTCCTATATCATGGCTCCAGAAAGAAAATCCGCTTAGTCCCAAAGAAAGTCCACCGCGAAGAGTTCCCTGCATACCAATATCCGTATTTGCAGCATCGCCGCCCCAATGAATAGGATAACGTTGAGAACCCGCCCATGCACTACGTGCCCAGATTATGTGTTCATTGTTAACTTTAGAAGTAACATCGGCCACCGCCTTATTATATCTGAGAGGATAAAGATTGTGTTCATAAAGTCCTCCTTTGCCCGATGCATAAAAACCATTTAACGGTGCCGCTTCTCCAAAATCCACTTTAATCGCACCAACACCCATCTTCAGTAATCCTGCCAACTTATCTTGATACCAGGCAACAGTCTGCGGGTTGGAGAAGTCGAGCACCGCATCTTCATACGGCATTCCGCCATTTGCATTCTTTACATTCATTCCTTTATCAACAATTTCAGTGAAATATTTATTTTTAGGCGTGAAGTAAGTCAGCTGCCAAAGTGATATGTGAAACCCATCTTCTCTGAGATCTTTAATCATTTTCTCAGGATTACTGAAACGACTGGGAGCAAACTGATAATCGCATTGCCAATCGGTTTCAAACCATCCTGTATCGAAATGGATTACATCAGCAGGAATTTTATATTTTCTCAGATTCTTTGCAACATCATATCCCTCTGCTTCACTGAAATAGGTAATGCGGCTCATCCATGTTCCAAAGCTCCATAGTGGAGGCATGGGCGATTTTCCTGTCAGACTGGTATATTCGTCAAGAATATCTTTCGGTTCACCAAAGAACACAAATAAATCTAAAGCCTCATCGGCCATAAACAATTTGTTTATACCGGTATAAGTAGCACCAAAGTCGCAGGTTACCGGAGCGGAAGTATGCATGAACATTCCGTAGCCACGGTTACTCATAAAGAATGGTATAGGTTTGTACATCTGATCTGTTTCCGGACCTTGAGGATCTGTTACAAAAAGATTGACCTTCTGCCCTACTTTATTCAGGGAGGTAAACGACTCGCCACAGCCCACAATCTTTTCCCCTGGAGAAAGTGTAAACACAGGATTTATGCTCCGTGAGTTATCACTTCCTCGTTTTATAAAATTGAAAGGAAGATTTTTCACCTGAGTTGAATCATTGTCTTTCCAGCGCCAGGTGTCTGTTAATTGTTTGCCGGCAGCATCTTTTAATATTATTCGCCATGGATTTTCTTCAATTAATATAGAACCATAAACACTTTTATAAAGGTGTCCTCCTTTTACAGCCGAATACTTCCAGCTATTATCCTTTCCGGGAGTTTTAACCAACATTACAGACTCCGCTTCTTTCTGTTCAACCGGAGTAGTAAGCATGCGTATACGCAATGTGCGTGGAGTTACAAATTCAACAGAGAACTTTAACTGTGGATTATTATCGTAAGCTGTTTCAGGAAAATCGAGCATCCGAAGATTTTGCGGTAAAACAGTATTTGTATTAAATGCCTGACGGGTATACAACGTGTTGCGTTTCCATTCAATTTTCCCTGTTGCCGAGACAGGATCAAAGCTTGAAAGCTTATCTGCAAAAAAGAATATGTTTGTAAAATCGCCAAAATCTGTACTTACATCCTTCGCCTGGTTCATCAGATAAGAGGAACCGCCATTGATATGAAGCTGGGCAACCGAAACCGGTGAAGACAACAGCATAAAAAACAGGGCTATCACCCCTACTGATACGTATTTATTCATTGTTAATATTTTAAGTTAATCAAAGAGAAACAAAAGTATGGGATATATTTTTAAGACTTATATATATAATGTTTTTAAAAAGGGGATAATTTGTTTCATATTTATAAAATTAGTCAGCAAAACCAGGAATATATAAGTTACAAGTGCATTAATGGTTTTACATTGTTAATAGCGAATTGCTATATTATTGATTTTCAAGCCGTATTCATATTTCAGACTTCTTAAGTGAAAAAGAAAGACTGAAAGCATCTATTATATAATCAGATAAAACCTGATTTATAAAAGAATAAGAAAGAGAAAAAATAATGCAATTTATTGTAAAACCTTTCGGATTAATAGGTGTTTTTATTGTAATATTAAAGAAATATTAATTATATTTGCCATAACAAACTAAATATATTAAGCTATGTTCAACTCATTCGGCAATATTTTCAGATTAAGCAGCTTCGGCGAATCTCATGGTAAAGGAATTGGCGGAGTTATTGACGGCTTTCCGTCAGGAATTAAAATTGATCTGGACTTTGTTCAAAAAGAACTAGACAGACGTAGACCCGGACAATCAAAGATTACGACCGACCGTGATGAATCAGATAAAGTTGAGTTTTTATCGGGTATCTTTCAGGGAAAGTCCACGGGGAGTCCTATCGGCTTTATTGTTTGGAATAAAAACCAGCAATCAAAAGATTACGAAAACATAAAAAATATATTTCGTCCATCTCATGCTGATTATACTTATCAGCTAAAATATGGAATTCGCGACTATCGTGGTGGTGGCCGTTCTTCTGCCCGTGAAACAATATCTCGTGTGGTGGCAGGCGCATTAGCTAAACTGGCATTACACCAGATTGGAATAAGCATCACTGCTTACACATCACAAGTAGGACATATTCGCCTGGATGATGATTATAGCAAGTATGATTTTTCAAAAATTGAAGAAACGCCTGCCCGTTGCCCCGATCTGGAAAAGGCAAAGGAGATGGTTGACTATATCTCTCAGATAAAAGAAGAGGGAGATACCATAGGCGGAGTAGTAACTTGCGTAATAAAAGGATGTCCTATTGGTCTTGGACAACCGGTTTTCGGAAAGTTACATGCAGTGCTTGGAAATGCAATGATGAGCATTAATGCAGCAAAAGCTTTTGAATATGGTGACGGTTTTAAAGGATTAAAGCAAAAAGGGTCTGAACAAAACGATGTATTCTATAACCACGACGGTGTGATTGAAACCAGAACAAATCATTCCGGTGGTGTTCAGGGAGGAATAAGCAATGGTGAAGATATCTATTTCCGCGTTGCTTTCAAACCGGTTGCTACCATTCTGATGGAACAGCATACTGTTAACATTGATGGAGTTGACACTACAATGAAAGCTAAAGGAAGACATGATCCATGCGTTCTGCCTCGTGCTGTACCTATTGTGGAAGCTATGGCAGCAATGACAATTCTTGATTATTATCTGATTGACAAAACAACTCAACTTTAGTATATATAAGGCATAATTCAATAATGAAACATATACAATCTTACATCGCTTTGCACGAGCAAAGAATGATGAATGAACTTTTCAGTTTAATACGAATTCCTTCAGTCAGTGCTTTACCGGAACATAAAGATGATATGCTGGCATGTGCACAAAGGTGGAAAGAACTATTACTGGAAGCAGGAGCAGACAGAACACAAGTTATGGCATCTTCGGGAAACCCGATTGTTTACGGAGAAAAGATTGTGAGCCCTGATGCAAAAACGGTATTAGTATATGCTCATTACGACGTTATGCCTGCAGAACCACTGGAAAAGTGGACTAGTTCCCCATTTGAACCTGAGATACGCGACGGGAAAATATGGGCAAGAGGTGCGGATGACGATAAAGGACAAGCGTTTATTCAGGTAAAAGCTTTCGAATATTTAGTTAGCCATCTGTTACTCAAAAATAATGTGAAGTTTATTTTTGAGGGAGAAGAAGAAATTGGTTCTCCAAGTCTGGAAGAGTTTTGCAAAGATCACAAAGATTTGTTGAAAGCCGATGTAATTCTTGTGTCGGACACAAGCATGCTGGGTGCCGATCTTCCATCGCTCACAACCGGTTTGAGAGGATTGGCTTACTGGGAAATAGAAGTAACCGGTCCTAACCGCGACCTTCACTCTGGACACTTTGGCGGTGCTGTGGCAAATCCAATCAATATTCTTTGTGGAATGTTGAGTAAGGTTATTGACGAAAACGGACGGATTACAATCCCTCACTTTTATGATGATGTGGAAGCTGTGCCCGATGCCGAAAGAGCCATGATTGCTCAAATACCTTTTGACGAAGAAAAATACAAGAAGTCCATCGATGTAAAAGAGTTGGCAGGGGAAACAGGTTATTCTACACTGGAACGTAACAGTTGTCGCCCATCATTCGATGTATGTGGCATCTGGGGCGGATACACCGGAGAAGGATCGAAAACAGTTTTGCCATCAAAAGCTTATGCAAAAGTATCTTGCAGACTGGTTGCTCATCAGGATCATCATACTATCAGTGAGTTATTTAAGGACTATATAGAGCAAACTGCTCCGGAAACAGTAAAAGTTAAAGTTACTCCTATGCATGGTGGTCAGGGTTATGTATGCCCTATCTCCCACCCCGCATATCGTGCAGCCGAGAAAGGTTTTGAAATAGCATTCGGAAAGAAACCGCTTGCCGTTCGTCGCGGAGGAAGCATCCCAATTATCTCTACATTTGAAGAAGTTCTGGGTATCAAAACCATATTAATGGGCTTTGGAGTTGAAGACAATGCAATACATTCTCCAAATGAAAGTTTCTCTCTGGATATATTCCGCAAGGGAATTGAAGCTGTTGCCGAGTTCCATTTAGCATATTCAAAAATAATGTAATCACTTAAAATAGTGATAAGAATGGCTATTTCTCCAACAACTCTTTATATTTTATACCTAACAATAATGAAAATAATCATTTAAACATAAAAGTATACAAAAGACACTTTTTTTTTATTTTAATTTGCAAAACGGTACAGATATCAATCAATTAAAAGCAAAGTTCTGCATAAATGAACCAAAAGAAGGAGTCATTTCTGGAAAATCTCAACAAGCGTCATATTAGTGCATATAAGCATTTATATGAGAATTATTATAAAGCGCTTGTTGTATATGCTATGGACTTAGTTTCCCAAAAGGAGATTGCCGAAGATATTGTACAGGATTTATTTGTCTCAATCTGGGAAAAAGAAATGGTCTTTATTTCTCTGGCTGCATTTAAATCTTTTCTTTATAGATCTGTAAGAAATGCATCTTTAAATCATATAAAGCATATAGATGTTGAAGAAAAGTATGTATTATCACTTCAGCAAAACAATGAACCGGAATTCGATCCAGAAGTTGAGGAAGAAGAAATTTACCGACTTTTGTTTTCTACCATAGAAAAATTACCTCCCCGATGTCACGAGATATTTGAAATGCATTTAAAAGGAAAGAAAAACGATGAGATAGCAGAGATTCTGAATATTTCTCAGGAGACAGTTAAAACTCAAAAGAAAAGAGCTATCAAATTTATAAGAGAGAATATATCTCCATTTTATTTTCTACTACTTTTGCCTGACATATTGTAAGCAAATCAACCTATTTATACTTTTTATTGTTTTTTTTCCATCTTCCTTGTACCTCTTTTTGAACACCATGTTGTTTTATAATAAACAAATGGTGATAATATGGATATAAATCAAAATAAAATAGAAAAATTAATTGTTCTTCATCTCTTGAAAACAATTAATCCGGAAGAGCAGGAAGAACTTAACGACTGGATAAATGCATCTTCACAAAATAAAGCTTTCTTTGAAAGAATATGCTCCGAAAAGACCTTTGAGAGAAAGTACAAACTTTATAAAGATGTAGATTCAAATAAAGCCTTTCAAAAATTTATTGAACGAAACGGAAATAAAGAAGAAAAAAAATTCCCTGTTTTAAAGCTGCTTAAATATGCAGCAATCTTATTATTGCCAATAACAATTGCAACTTATCTCTTTTTTACTAACTCCGGTTTAGATGATTATAAAAATGAAAGAACCGAGATATTCCCCGGTAAACCGCAAGCCACTCTGATTCTTGGAAACGGAAAATTTATCATGCTAAATGCTCATGACAGAAAACAAATAAGGGAAGGATTTTCATTACTTGCAATAAATGCTCCTTCAGGAATATCTTATGAAAAAACAAAAGACTCAACTTTATATAATCAGGAAAATATTTTAAAGACCCCAAGAGGCGGAGAATATACAGTTAAACTGTCCGACGGAACAGTAATACATCTAAATTCTGCCAGTCAACTTAAATATCCTGTAGCTTTTGGAGAAAAATCAAGAACGGTTTACTTAACCGGAGAAGCTTATTTTGATATTGCTAAAGATAAAAAGCGACCATTCTACGTGGTAACTAATGATATTCTGATTAAACAATACGGTACATCATTCAATGTAGATTCATATTCACCAAACTTTGTAAAGGTAGTTTTAGTAAAAGGAAGCATAGGAGTTATTACTCAAAACCCTCAGGCTGAATATCGCCTGAAAGAATCGCAGATGGCTGAATACAGCAAGAAAGATCATACGGTTACAATTACTAATGTAGATACATATCCTTATACAGCATGGAATGAAGGAAAGCTTGTTTTCGAAAACAAGAATCTTGGAGATATAATGCAGACTTTATCATTATGGTATGATATGAATGTGCATTTTGAAAACAAGAATCTTAAAAATATCCATTTTACAGGTAATCTAAAAAGAGATGCATCAATAGAAGATTTAATAAATGCGATAAAATATACAACAGATGTTGATATACAAATAAATGGGAAAGACGTATTAATAAGTAAAAAACCATAAAACTAGAATAATATTTATATGGAAAGAAACGGGCATAGATTTATTACAATAGTAATATTACTCTTCACAGCTATTTTGTTTGTGCCAAACCAAACATTAGCAAACAATTTATCTGATAAGGATAAACTGACTCTAGATCTCAAAGACGTAACAATTAAAGAATTCCTTGAAGAAATTCAAAGGCAGACAAATCTGAATTTTGTTTATAATGCAGATCAGGCCAAAATGCTTAAACACATCTCCATCAAAGCTAAAGATGAGAGTATTAAAAGCATATTGAATAAAGTTTTAGTAGGAGCTGGATTCACCTACAAAATTCAAGGGAATATTATAATGATTAAATACCAGGGAAATAAAAGCACTTTTAAAAGTGGGCAGAAGGTATTTAATATGCAGATAAAAGTAGTAGACGATAGTGGGAAAGATCCATTGGATATGGCTGTTTGTTCCATCAAATCGCTTGGAATTTTCGGTGTAACAGATAAAAATGGATACGCCGAATTAAAAGGTATTCCTGATAATGAGGATGTTTATCTGGAGATTTCTTACCTGGGATTTGAAACATATAAGCAAACTTTAAGTATAGACAAGAATACACAATTAAATGTCCGGATGAAACAGACTTCTCTGCAACTGAAAGAGGTTTCTGTTGTTGCAAAAAACAGTGCAGCAGGTGCTTCAACAAGTTCAAGCATAGGACGACAAGCCATTGATCACTTACAGGCTGTGAGTTTGGCAGATATAATTCAGCTCGTTCCTGGAAATTTGATGACTAATACTGACCTGACTTCAAAATCGAACTTGCAGATAAGAACACTCACCAACAACACAACAAACGCATTTGGTTCTTCTGTAATAGTTGACGGGGTACCTATTTCCAGTAATGCCAATCTAGGTACTCAAGGCAGTTACAGTGAAACGTCATTTACAGGAACTGATTTAAGACAAATCAGTGCTGACAATATTGAATCTGTTGAAGTAATAAGAGGAATCCCTTCTGCAGAATATGGAGACTTAACTTCAGGAGCAGTGATCGTTAAAACAAAAACCGGACATACTCCATGGCAAATTAAGGGTAAAGTTAATCCTTCAACAAATAATTTTTCATTAGGAAAAGGCTTTAAATTAAATAATAATCTAGGTACACTTAATACAAATCTGGATTATGCTCAAGCATGGGGAGACCCCAGAACAAAAACAAATTCTTTTGATAGATATAGTGCAAGTGTAAATTACGCAAAGAACTTTTTCAAGATATGGAGAACAAGTACCAGTATAAATTATTCTGGTCTTGTAGATTGGAGCGGAAATGATCCGGATCAGGTTGATGATGGAACATTTACAAAAGAAAGAAACGCTACAATATCAATAAACCACAATGGTAAGATTGGTATTAATAAACTATTTTCCCGTACATTAAGCTATACCTTTGGATTCTCATATAACCAAAATGAATACAGAAACACTAGAATTGTACCAAACTCTTCAGGTTTCTTACCAATACTTACTGCTACCGAAACCGGATACAATCAGGTGCCTGTAGAAACATCTTCGTATAAAGCTTCAGGTGGTAGTAAAAGTGCTCCAAAAAATCTGTATTTCAAACTATCAAACTCTTTTTATTACAATTTAAAAGGGTTATATCAAAGATTCAACATGGGAGTTGAATACAAAAAAGAATCAAACAGTGGAATAGGATATTACAATGATAATGACAGATATCCATTACAACCAAATAATAACGGACGCCCACGATCATATAGTGATATTCCGGCTTTAAATCAGATATCTGGCTATTTTGAAGACAGTTTTCGATGGAAACTTGGGAAAAGAACTTTCAATTTACAGTTAGGTGGAAGATTTACAACTCTGCAACCGGGAAAAGAAGAACAAACATTCTCTTTCTCGCCACGTATAAATGCTTCAGCAACTATTTTGCCTTGGCTTGAGATGAGAGGTGGTTATGGCACAAACTCTAAAACACCAGGATTAATACATTTATATCCTGACAAGAAGTACACAGACAGAATTGCAGCAAACTATATGCCTGTAGGGAAACCAGTTGAACAATTGGTTATGTACCATACAATGGTTTATAAAACTCAAAGAACAAAAGGACTTAAAAATGCAAATAATACAAAATACGAATTAGGATTCGATTTTAAACTACCAAAAAACAGGAAGCTAAGTATCATTGCATATCATGACAAAACAGGCAATGGTTTTGGATCATATACAGAATATTTCACTTATAATTCAAATGTTTATACAAAAGATAAGGGATTAATAACCTCACCGGGACAAGCAACAACTGTTGACTGGAATAATCCTTCAAGAATAGATACTATTTTTACTACAACAGGTAAAATTGGCAATACAAATGTATCTATAAATAAGGGTATTGAAATGGATTTTGACCTTGGTGATATTTCTGCTATAAACAGTTCTTTCTACTTAACTGGGGCATATATGGAAACTGAAGGATACTCAAATGGACCAAATTTCTCTGATCCATCAAATTTACCTTCTAAGTATTCTATATCAAATACAACTCCATTCAAGTTACTATATCCTTCTGGTAATTCTAAAGATATAAACAGGAGATTCAGTACAAACCTCCGAATGGTATGCAACATTCCAAGTCTGAGAATGGTAGCCTCTTTAGCTACTCAAGCAATATGGTATACTTACTCTAGTACAACCAATCAGAAAATGGATCCAATAGGATGGATTGATACTGATCTTTCATATCATGAAATAACAGCTTCCATGCTAAACGATGCAAACTATAAAATAAAAGAAGTTTTGCTAAGTAAACAAAGACGCGATCCTAAAAATAATCCAGCTTCTTCTGAACCTGTACTATGGATGATGAGCGGTAGACTTACAAAAGAATTGGGAAAGAATTCCGGTTTCTCATTCTATGCTAATAATCTTTTTTATTATGAACCATTCAAAAGCAATAATGTATCAACTACTTTAAGTCAAAGAAACGAGGGTACATTCAGCTTTGGTGTAGAACTATTTTTTAATTTCTAATATATAAATTGTTATGAACAAATTACTAAACCTTTCAACTTGGTTAATTATTTCATTCTTATTTATTGGAATGACTTCATGCAGTACAACTGATGATGCAACCAAGACTCTAAATTTCGATGTAAAAGTAACTATGCCTGCAGGTTTTAAAGCTGATGCATTTTATGCAAATCAGACTGTAAATATTTCAAAGGGAACTGCTGTAGTTTATTCTGCAGTAACCGATGCTAATGGCATTGCACATTTTGAAAATGTAATTCCTGACGTTTATGATATTTCTACATCTTGCGAGATCTCTGGCGATGATTATGTGAATATGGCTGAAGGAGATGTTGAAAATGCAACTGTTTTAATAACAGGTAGCTTGTTACAACAAACAGTTATTACAGAGGATGCTATTACTATTCCTTCGCAAATGAGTATTAAGCAGAGTCTGCTAATCAGTAAGATCTATTATGCTGGTTGCAAAGATAATAACACTAAAAACTACTTAGCGGACCAATATATTGAATTCTTCAACAATTCTGACGAAGATTTATACATTGACGGTTTATATTTCGCATTAACAGAAACAGAATCAACAGCTGCTTTTCCTGCATCTGCAAATCAAGACTATGTGTATGTTAAACAAGTATTCCAATTCCCGGGTAGTGGCCAACAATATAAAATTGCTGCAGGAGGAACTGTTTTAGTTACAAACAGTGCTATTGATCATACTTTAGTTGCAACAAATTCTGTAAATCTGACGAATGCCTCATTCGAAGCAAAAGATCCAAAGAAGAATAACAATACAGCAACTCCTGCTCTTAATCTTATATATACAGCATACTCTACTATTCCAAGTATGAACATTCTAGCCGGTGGTGATGCAACTGTTGTTTTATTTAAGACTAAAGAAGATGTTTCTAAATGGGAAACTGTTTATAAGCCAGGTGCTACTTCCGGATTACTATACATGAAAATCCCTACAAAAACAATTATTGATGGTTTAGAATGTTTAAAGAACAAAGCTACAACCGGACCGGATGTAAACTCTAAACGACTTTACAATTATATCGATGCCGGATACCAATATATTAGTGCAGTAAGTGGATATACCGGTGAAGTTGTTGCCAGAGTAAAAGATAAAGATGCTAATAATCGTACTTATCTAAAAGATTCTAATAATAGTACGAACGATTTTGCTTTATCAGCAACAGTGAAACCAGGACAATTTCTAAGTAAATAGATATTTTAAAATTAATCAAGTACCTGATGGCTTTCTAATGCTACATCAGTCATCAGGTACTATTAAATTAACGACTTATGTTCCGTAATTCATATTTATTGTACCTTGCACTCTTTATATCCATACCTTCATTTGGACAAAATGATTATTCATTATCTCTTCAAAAGAAAGAAAAACGAGATCTGGAACTTGTTCAGCAGTTGTGGATGAATACTCAGAATGCAGCAGGACTTTCATTAATGCCTATCGAAAATGGAGGAATAAGTGTGATGAGTGTTGGAAGAACCTCAGGAAGCTTCAACCGTGTTCAGGAAGGAAATGCTGAAAACAAATTATCATTCAGTTCGGAACGTTTCGATCGTATTGGAGAATCAATATATATCTATGGTAAGTTTGATTTCAATATGAGCAGACAGTTTGAACGTTCATGGTCTGATGTTCTTGAAACATATAATTCAGATCCATATATATATGGAAGTTCTTTGAAAGGAAAATATGACTACCAGAAATTCAATCTCTTTGCAAAGATAGCAACCAAAGAGATAAAACGATTTACTTTCGGAACTCAGATAAGCTACACTGTAAGTGATTTTTCACGACTAAAAGATCCACGTTCAAGAGACTGTTTGGCCGATTATTCAATCATTCCGTCTACTACATATCGTTTAAATAAAACGCAGATAATTGGTTTAAACCTGAAATATCGTCACAGAAAAGAGAAGACACCTAGTGTAATGACTGTTCAAACAGATCCTAACATGAAATACTACACTTTTACCGGGATGGAGAACGTGGAAGGAAAAACCGGAGGATATAGCTCGTTTAAGCGTGAATTTGTAAATGACATCTTCGGCATTGGATTTGATTACAACTTCAGATCAGGAAAACTCAACTCTCTAAATTCAATAACTTTCGATAGTGAAAAAGAAAGTATATGGGGAACGAACAAACAATCTCCAGGTAATTATAAAGAAAAGGTTTATGCTTTTTCATCTTATAACACATACAAATCAGAAAAAGCTCTGCATTCACTCGAGATAAATGCAAAAATATCTGATGGAAAAGCAAATGAATTCCGCCAGGAGCTAATATCTAAAACAGATACTGCAACAGGTATTATTTCTCAACATTGGAATACTTTGTTTATATACAAAGGAAGATATACCGTATCAATGAATAATATTCTTGCGCATTATAGAAGGTATTCGCTTAAAAATGAAAACAAATACAATTCATACATAGGTGCAATGGCCCAATACAGTTCATTCAGTAATCAATATAATCTTCCTCTGTCGTCCTTAAAGGTAAGTAATTTAAGTGGAGGTATTGAAGGTGGAGTAAAACTTTTAGGAATAAAATCGCATTCACTTTGGTTTGAATCTCAAGCTTCATACATGCACGTTCTGAATGCAGAAATGAACTTAAGTAATTCGTCTTCAGATTACGCCAAGCAAGTACTTATTCCGGATATGGAATATTACAACTCGTCCTGTGTTAGAGCTAACGCTTCTCTGCAATACGTATTCCCTTTAAAGTTTAAGAGCTCAAACAATACAGGATATATTAAATTGTGGGGAGAGAATACCTGGGCTAAATCTTCAAGAGAAAAAAGATCTATATTTCTTTCAATAGGTATTTATACTGATTAAGATAGAAATTGCAGACTATAGATTATATTAATGATATTGAATAAAAAAATAATGTTTAAACAAATTGTTTGTTCTTTTTGTATTCTATTTGCCACACAATGTTTTGCTATAAATCAGGCAGATAAATTTGCAAAAGCAGAACTTATTCAGCACGGTGTTTTTAGCACATACAAAATTGGGGATAACTATTATTTCGAGATTCCCCGAAGATTAATGAAAAGAGACTTTCTTCTCGCATCGAGAGTAGCAGAATTGAGTTCTACTGATAACCGTTCTAACTTAGTAGCCGGTCAGCGGTTATATGATCCGGTATTGGTTCAGTTTAAGGAAGAGAACAACCTGCTTTTCTTGTTAAGACCCGACACTAAGAAGATATGTTCTCCTGATGATCCTTTCTACTTATCTTTCATAAGAAACAATAAGACTCCAATTGCTGAAGTATTCGATATAGAGCAAAAAACAGATTCGTCGGTTTTTATTAATGTTACTAAGTTCTTCTCTGAAGAATTGCCAATGATTGACCCTTTTAACGAAAAATCGAAACCAGGTAAATCAATGCCAAAACTGAACAAAATATTAGGAGTGGAATCTTATCCTCTGAATATTGAAGTGAAAGTAAGAAACGCCTATGAAACAAACAAAGAGCCATATCTGGTTACTCTTCAGAAATCATTGCTTTTATTACCAGAAAAGCCAATGACAGGAAGATTTTACGATAAAAGAATTGGTTACGATGTTGTTAATAAAGAAATTTATTCCTCCAATTCAAGAGAAGTCAGAAAAGAAGCTTTTATTACTCGCTATAATCTTTTTCCAAAACAGAAAGATATGGCAGCATTTAGTAAAGGCCAACTTGTTGAGCCTGAAAAACCTATTGTTTTTTATGTAGACCCTAGCTTTCCTAAAGTATGGAAAAAAGCAATAATGAAAGGAATTGAAGATTGGCAGCAAGCTTTCGAAGCTATTGGTTTTAAAAATGCTATAATAGCTAAAGAATATCCTGACAGCCCAGACTTTAATCCGAACGATATGCGTTTCAATTGTTTCAAGCTGGCCGTTTGCGATATATCAAATGCTATGGGAGTTCATTGGGTTGACCCTCGCTCAGGAGAGATAGTACAGGCTGAGGTTTTGTATTACAGCAATATAACTAAGCTGCTTCATAAGTGGTATTTCCTGCAAACAGCTGCAGTTAATCCGCTTGCAAGAAAAAAAGTTCTTGATGATCAGACTATGGAAAAGCTTATCCGATACTCGGCTGCTCATGAAGTTGGACATTGTCTTGGTTTGACTCATAATTTCAGAGCTTCTTTTGCATACGATACAGAATCATTGAGAAGTGCTGACTTTACAAAAAAGAACGGTACAACTCCTTCCATAATGGATTATGCCAGATTTAACTACGTTGCACAACCGGAAGATAAAGGAGTTAATTTGTTACCTCCTACTCTTGGCGTATATGATAAATTTGCCATTAAAGTTGGTTATCAGATTATTCCTAAAACAAAATCATCAGATGATGAACTTCCTGTAATTCGTAAATGGTTGCTCGAAAAAGATGGTGCCCCGTTATATACAATTGGCCGCGTAAGTGTTGGAAATATAACTTCCGATCCATCTAAACAATCTGCCGATTTAGGGAATAATCCTAAGCAATCTTCAAAATACGGAATACGCAATCTGCAATTTATTCTTGCTCATTTAAAAGAATGGATGCAGGAGCCGGGCGATAGTTATGATTTCATTGTCGGACTATATGATGATATCCTGAAAGAAAACTTTCAATATCTTGATAATGCTATACCAATGATTGGAGGAGTATACTCTTATAATGCTGTTGAAAATGGGAAATATCCACTTCAGCTATTTGTTGATAAGAAGATGTCAATAGAAACTGTTGACTTTATTGTATCTGAACTTCAGGGAGAAGCTTCCTGGTTAAATAACAAATACGTTCAGGATTTTGCAGGCCCACAAGCTGAAGCATTAATAAAGTATCAGAATAAAACTATTGAAAGCTTGTTTAGCCAGTCGATCTTTAACAATATGTACAAATTCAGTGATGAGAAAAATACATTGCATGTCGACGAATATCTCTCGCATCTATCTTCATTGATCTTTGCAGAAAACAATCCTGATATTTACGTAAGAAACATCCAGGAAACATATCTTGAGAAACTAAAGTCCTTATCGCAGAAAAAAGATTGTTTTTACTCGTGCATGCTTCAGCCTGTGGTAAAAAAAGAACTTGGAAATATAAAGCAAATTATTTCGGGAAAGAAGGAAGAATGGTATATCTATTTAAAACAAAAAATGTAGTTTATGAACACAATAAAAAAACAGACTAAAATATTATTGCTAATATTTATTTCCTTAATTACAATAACTGGGGCAAAAGCCGATGAAGGTTTTTGGCTACCTCAATTGCTTAAAGGAGAGAAATACAAAGACATGAAGAAAGCCGGACTTAAAATATCTCCGGAAGAAATATACAGCGTAAACAAAGCATGCCTTAAAGATGCAATTATTTCGTTGAGCTATGACGATAGTGCTTTTTCTCCTTATGCCAGTGCAAGTTTCGTTTCAACTAATGGTTTGGTGATTACCAATTTTCATTGCGTCCTCAGTTATCTTGAACGCATTTCAAATGTAAAAAGGAACTTCATCAAATATGGTTATTGGTCTACTAAGCAAGAGGAAGAAACTCCTCTTTTCAACTTACAGGCTAACCAGCTTGTAAGAATGGTAGACGTTACAGAAAAGCTAACCACAGGTATTGATACTATTTCTCCTGAGAAAAGAAATGCAGAAATAAATAAGCGCACAGCCAAACTTGTAAAGGAATTATCAGAGCATAATCGTTATGAAGCTAAAGTATATGCAATGTTTGGTAACACTCAATACATTGCAGCCATAGTAAAATCGTTCTCGGACGTGCGCCTTGTGGCAGCTCCTCCCATTGCTATCGGTAAGTTTGGCGGAGATGATGATAACTGGAGATGGCCACGCCAGACTGGTGACTTTGCTTTACTAAGAGTTTATGCCAACAAAAATAATGAACCTGCAAAATACTCTAAAGAAAATGTTCCTTATAAAGCTTCTTATGCTTTGAGCATCTCTACTAAAGGGGTGAAGGAGGGTGACTTTACAATGGTATATGGTTTCCCTGCACAGACAAGACAGTATATTCCATCTTTCTCTCTTGAAAAGATTATTTTCAATGACACCAAAGCTAAAGCAGAAATAGCAGAAGCTAAACTAAGAATTTATCGTGAGGCTATGAGCAAAAACGATACTCTTAAGATACGTTACACTCCTCGTGTGAGCTCTATTCAGAATGTATATCTGAAATATAAGGGACAGATTGACGGAATTCGTGAAGCACAACTTATTCAAACGAAGCAAAAACAGGAAGAAGCTTTCCAGCAATGGGCTGAATCCTCACCGGAAAGAAAAGCACAATACGGATATTTGCTTCAAAATATGAAAAGCGTATACGAACATCTCACTCAATACAACTATGTTGATGTTTACTTCACAGATGTTGCACTAAACGGATCAAGTATAATTCCATTCGCCGGAAAGTTTGAAAAGCTAATGGCTATGTACAGACGGAAAAAGGTGAACCAGAAAGCTGCAGAAGGTGAAGTAAAAAGATTACTGCCACTCGCTGATGACTTCTTCAATAATTGGGATAACGAAACCGAAAGAAAGTTATTTGGCAACTTACTGGGATACTTTAAAAAGAATGTTCCTACTAAATTCTATTCAAGTGAACTGGATAGCGTTGTGAAAAAGTATGGTGATAACATGGAGTTGTATTCTCAGGATGCATTTTCTCAGTCCATACTAACAAATAAAGATAGTCTTGTGAGTTTCCTTAAAAATATCTCCGTAGAAAATATAGACAAGATGGCTAATGATCCTCTTTATAAGATATCATTAGGGTTCTATTTCATTGAAACCGAAAAGATTATTCGTGAGAAAGGTTTCCTTCAGGAAAAGAATGGTGAACTGTTCTCTCAGTATCTTCAGGGAATCTATGAGATGAACAAAGATAAGACTTTTGCTCCCGATGCCAACAAAACATTGCGCGTGTCATACGGAAAAGTAGCGGGATGCAAACCGGAAGACGGACTAAGCTACAACTATTTTGCAACTCTGGATGGAGCTATCAGCAAATACTTGCAAAACCAAAACAACCCTGATTACTATGTTCCTATAAAACTTAAAAAGCTGTACGATAACAAAGACTTTGGTAAATATGCAGAAAAAGGAGTTATGCACACTTGTTTTATGACCAATACACATACCACAAGTGGTAATTCAGGAAGCGCAGTTCTAAATGCAAAGGGTGAACTTATCGGACTTAACTTTGACCGCATTTGGCAAGGGCTTTCATCCGATTTTTCTTATAATCCCGACAAGGCAAGAAGCATAGCTGTAGACATAAGATATGTTCTGTTCCTACTGGAAAAATACTCTCCTTCTACTTATGTATTAAAGGAGATGAATATAAAATAAAGCTCTGCCGTAGATGGCAAAGCCTATTACTTTTTTTTCATTCATAAATTGTGTTTCAGCAATGAGCACATATTGTTTCTACTAACACCTAACCATTTAAAAGTTCTGTACAGAAGATTTAATTCTTTTGTACAGGACAATTAGATCTTCTGTACAAAAGAATTAATTGTTTTGTACAAGAATTCTCAAACCATTCGCCTAAGGAATAAGACGTCCTGCCTTATACCTCCCGACAATCAATCATTTAGATGGGATTTCATTACGTTATCTGAGAAATGTTTCGTACTTTTGCCACAAATTTGAGTTAATACGTAGTAAAATGAACCTATTAGAACTAAGCGAACAGGAAATAATCAGACGAAATAGTCTGAATGAACTGCGTGCTATGGGCATTGAACCATACCCTGCAGCCGAGTACGTAACCAATGCATTCTCAACCGATATAAAACAGGAATTCGTAGATGTTGAAAACGTTGAGCCACGAAAAGTATCTGTGGCTGGTCGTATTATGAGTCGTCGTGTAATGGGAAAAGCTTCCTTTATTGAATTACAAGATTCAAAAGGAAGAATCCAGGTTTACATCACCCGTGATGACATTTGCCCGGGAGAAGATAAAGAATTGTATACCACTGTTTTCAAACGCTTGCTCGATTTAGGTGACTTTATCGGTATTGAAGGATTTGTTTTCAGAACTCAAATGGGCGAAATCAGTATTCATGCTCAGAAGCTGACAGTTCTTTCCAAGTCAATTAAGCCACTTCCAATCGTAAAATACAAAGATGGTGTAGCTTATGATGCTTTTGAAGATCCTGAACTTCGCTATCGTCAACGTTATGTTGACCTCGTTGTTAATGAAGGGGTAAAAGATATTTTCATCAAACGTAATAAAGTATATTCATCTATGCGTGAATACTTTAACGAGAAAGATTATATGGAGGTAGAAACTCCGGTTCTACAATCTATTCCAGGAGGTGCTTCTGCACGTCCGTTCATTACGCATCACAATGCACTCGATATACCTTTATATCTTCGTATCGCAAATGAACTTTATCTGAAACGTCTTATCGTAGGAGGTTTCGAAGGAGTTTACGAGTTCTCAAAGAACTTCCGTAACGAAGGTATGGACCGCACCCACAATCCTGAGTTTACCTGTATGGAAATATACGTTTCTTACAAGGATTACAACTGGATGATGGATTTCACAGAAAAGATGCTTGATAAGATCTGTTTCGATGTAAACGGCACTCATGAAGTGAAAGTTGGTGATAACATAATTAGTTTCAAAGCTCCATTCAAACGTATTACCATGATAGACTCTATTAAAGAGTTTACAGGTCTTGATATCACAGGAATGAACGAAGAACAGCTTCGTGAAGTATGTGCTAAGATTGGTGTGGAAGTAGATGAAACAATGGGTAAAGGAAAGCTCATCGACGAAATATTCGGCGAAAAATGTGAAGGCAACTACATTCAGCCTACATTCATCACTGATTATCCTATTGAGATGTCACCTCTTTGCAAGCGCCACCGTAACAATCCTGAACTGACAGAACGTTTTGAATTGATGGTTAACGGTAAAGAGTTATGTAACGCATACTCTGAACTGAACGACCCAATTGATCAGCTTGGCCGTTTCCAGGATCAGCTTAAGTTAAGCGAAAAGGGAGATGACGAAGCAATGTTTATTGATAACGACTTTGTACGCTCTTTGGAATATGGTATGCCTCCTACTTCTGGTATGGGTATCGGTATGGACCGTTTGGTTATGTTGATGACCGGACAAACCACTATTCAGGAAGTTTTGTTCTTCCCTCAGATGCGTCCGGAAAAAACAATTAAGAAAGATCCCGCAACTAAATACATGGAATTAGGTGTGCCAGAAGACTGGGTACCTGTAATCCAGAAAGCCGGATACAATCTGGTAGAAGATATGAAAGGCGTGAATCCTCAGAAATTCCAAATGGATATCTGTGGAATCAATAAAAAATATAAGCTGGAATTGAGCAATCCGTCTGTCAACACTGTTACAGAATGGATTAATAAGCTATCATAAGGAATCATGAAATTACCTGGAAAAATAGCAATCATGGGCGGAGGAAGCTGGGCTACAGCTATTGCAAAAATAGTTTTAGCTCAGGACGACAGCATAAACTGGTACATGCGTCGCGATGACCGTATTGCAGATTTTAAACGTTTAGGTCATAACCCGGCATATCTTACCGGAGTAAAATTTGATGTTAAACGAATCAATTTCAGTTCCAATATTAATGATATCGTAAAAGACTCGGACACATTAATTTTTGTAACTCCTTCTCCTTATCTTAAAGTTCATCTGAAAAAGTTGAAAACTAAGCTAAAGGATAAATTCATCATAACAGCCATCAAGGGAATTGTACCAGATGAGAATCTGATTGTATCGGAATATTTGGCTCAAGAGTATGGAGTGCCCGAAGAGAACATTGCAGCTCTTGGAGGTCCGTGTCATGCTGAAGAAGTTGCATTGGAACGTCTTTCTTATTTAACTATAGCTTGTCCGGATAAAGATAAAGCACGTCTTCTTGCCCGTAAGCTGGCCAGCCAGTATATAAAAACTTCCGTAAGTGATGACGTGGCAGGTATTGAATATGGTTCTGTACTTAAAAATGTATATGCCATTGCAGCAGGTATTTGCAGCGGACTGAAGTATGGCGACAACTTTCAGGCAGTGCTCATATCAAATGCAGTTCAGGAAATGAATCGCTTCCTGAACACGGTATATCCTTTAAATAGAAGTATTGACGACTCTGCTTATCTTGGCGACCTGCTGGTTACTGCATATTCAAATTTTAGCCGTAACCGCACATTCGGAACAATGATTGGTAGAGGTTATTCTGTGAAAAGTGCGCAGATAGAGATGGAGATGATTGCCGAGGGATATTATGGTACCAAATGTATAAAAGAGATAAATAAACACTATCATGTAAACATGCCTATCCTTGATGCTGTTTATAATATATTATATGAAAAAATATCTCCTGCTATTGAGATCAAATTATTAACTGACTCGTTCAGATAACACACATAACAAATCATGAAAAATATTAGTTTAAACATCGAAAAGACTTTAGAATTTATTTCTAAAGATGCTGTTTTTGCTTATGAAGCTCAGGCTAAGGCTTGCAGCGAAGCATTACACAACGGTACAGGTAAAGGTAATGATTTTCTGGGTTGGTTAAACCTTCCATCATCTACCAGCAAAGAGTTTATAGCCGACATTAAAGCTACAGCTCAGATTCTTCGTGACAATTGCGAAGTAGTTGTTATGGCCGGGATCGGTGGTAGTTATCTTGGCTCGCGTGCTGTAATCGAAGCTTTGTCAGATAGCTTTGCTTTACTTAAAGAAAAGAAAGATAGCCCTGTTATTATCTATGCAGGACATAATATTAGTGAAGATTACCTTTCTGAACTTACTGATTATTTAAAAGGTAAGAAGTTTGGGGTAATCAACATATCTAAATCAGGAACAACAACTGAAACAGCTTTGGCTTTCCGTTTGTTGAAAAAACAATGCGAAGACCAGAGAGGTAAAGAAACAGCTCAGAAATGTATCGTTGCAATTACCGATGCAAAAAAAGGCGCTGCAAAAGTTACTGCTGACAAAGAAGGATACAAAACTTATGTAATTCCTGATAATGTAGGCGGACGTTTTTCTGTTCTTACTCCAGTTGGTTTGCTTCCTATCGCTGTGGCAGGTTTCGACATTGAACAACTTATTGCCGGTGCTGCTAAAATGGAAGAAGTATGCGGATTGAATGTACCTTTCAATGAAAATCCTGCTGCTATCTATGCTGCAACACGTAACGAACTTTACAAGAGCGGAAAGAAGATTGAAATTCTTGTAAACTACCACCCAAAACTTCATTTTGTTATGGAATGGTGGAAACAACTTTACGGAGAATCAGAAGGTAAAGAAAACAAAGGTATCTTCCCTGCTGCTGTAGATTTCTCTACAGACTTGCACTCAATGGGTCAATGGATTCAGGAAGGTGAACGCAGCATCTTCGAAACTGTTATCTCTATTGAAACTCCAAACAAGAATCTTACAGTTCCATCTGACGAAGCAAACCTCGACGGACTTAATTTCCTTGCAGGAAAACGCGTTGACGAAGTAAACAAAATGGCCGAACTTGGTACACAGATTGCCCACGTAGACGGTGGCGTTCCTAATCTTCACATCAGCATGCCACAATTGAACGAATATTATATCGGTCAGTTATTCTTTTTCTTTGAGAAAGCATGCGGTATCAGCGGTTATATTCTTGGAGTTAATCCATTTAACCAGCCAGGTGTTGAAGCTTACAAGAAGAACATGTTTGCTTTACTAAACAAACCAGGTTACGAAGAAGAATCAAAAGCAATTCAGGCACGCCTGTAAGCTATATAATAAACAAAGAAAAGCCTCAGTACCATTACAGGTCTGAGGCTTTTTTTTATATCTCATCTTTAAAAATCGTCTTTATTTAATCATTTCTTTTCGAGATCAACATCAAGTTCACTGCCTTCACATTCCGTTTTGGCCGACAAATAAAACTTCAACGTCATCACATCTTCCTTAACAGCTTGCACAGTTGCCTTAACTTTCACATTGGAAGTGGAAACACCATCAACAAATGTCAGTCTGCAAGCTTCTGTATCAGTGAAATTCTTTTCAACAGAAACGTTCTTCTGATCATATTCTGCTAAAGAAATCTTAACTTCTTCATCATTAGCTTTTGCATGGAAACTAAATAAATCAGATCCATTTCCGATAAGATTGAGAGATAGCTCCACAACATCACCCACCTTAACTTTAGGGGATTCAGTAACAATCGTATCATTAACAGAACAGCTAATAACTTTTATCTCCGGCGACACAATCGTTTCAGAGGCACAAGAGGATAGTAAAAAAAATCCAAGAATAGATGGTAAAAAAATGTTTTTCATTTATAAATCATTCAAAATCAGTGCTGCAAAAATACACGAATTATCTGAATAACCAAACATTTGAATGTTAATTAAGAACTTCTTCGTATCTTTGCAACTCAATAAATGAACTTACTAACTATGTTTCAAACTGCAATTAGTCGCTATTTAGAGACCCATAAACATCCATTTCTTTCACTTAAAGCCGTTCTGTTTGATATGGACGGAGTATTATACAATTCAATGCCTTATCACGCTGAATCATGGCATAAGATTATGGAAGAACGCGGATTGCATCTTTCTAAAGAAGAAGCTTATCTACACGAAGGACGTACGGGATCTGGAACTATCAATATAGTATGCCAGCGTCAGTTTGGTAGAAATGCAACAGAAAAAGAGATTAAAGATATTTATAAAGCAAAGACGGAAGCATTCAACAGTTTTCCGTTAGCGTTACCAATGGAAGGGGCTACCGATGTACTAACAAAGGTTAAACGCGACGGTTTATTTCCTATGATAGTTACCGGTTCTGGACAGGCATCATTATTAGGTCGCCTGAATAAAAACTTTCCTGGAGTTTTTAAGTCTGAACTAATGGTTACCGCTTTCGACGTAAAATATGGAAAACCAAATCCGGAGCCATATCTTATGGCATTAAACAAAGGGAACCTGAAAGCTAATGAAGCTATTGTGGTTGAAAATGCACCTCTAGGAGTACAAGCAGCCGCGGCAGCAGGTATATTTACTGTAGCTGTCAACACAGGCCCTTTAGATGATGATATACTCCTTGATGCCGGAGCTAATATTCTTTTCCCATCTATGCAGGCACTCTGTGATTCATGGGAAAATCTGTTAAAGGAGTTCAGTAAAGCGTAAAGGGAATATATCTAGCTAGATAAGTATATACAATAAAAGAGAGTGTTCTAAAGAATATTTTATTATCCCGATAATGCTCTAAAAGGTATCAAAAAAGTGAGGGTAGGCACTTTTTGTGAGGGTAAAGTGAGGGTTTAAAATGCTACCATCACTAAAGATATGACTGATTTATAACCTATTGAATGGACCTGGTGAGGGAGTGAGGGATGACTTTAGAAAGATTACTAACGGATACATCCACCCGGATGCACAAATAAATATTCATTGTTCAAAGCTGAAGAATTAACAGTTATCACACAAGTTTTTATACTGAGTCGAAATAATTCAAAAAATAAAGAAAATAAATGGGGTTGTCCAGTTTGGACAACCCCATTTATTTGATAAGTGATCCCGGTGGGATTCAAACCCACGACCTTCAGAACCGGAATCTGACGCTCTATTCACTAAGCTACGGAACCATATTACGCGAGCAAAAGTACAAAAATAGTTGTGTGTTTCCTAATCTTTTTTCTAAAATCCTTTCAAAACCCACTTAAATGATAACACTGCTTATTCTAGGAAAATACATTATCTATCAATTTTTCAGTTAATTTGCTAATTTAGAGAATATAAGAAAGATCTATATATAAGTTGAGTTTATCAATCTATTGAAAAACAATACAATGGAAAACACAAACAACAACTATTATTTTGAAATAGGTATTGCTAATTAAACATACATTTTGCTAATATTATATCAATAAATAATAGCAAATATATAAATATTATGTATATTTGCCGACTATTATTTAGAAATAAACAACCTATGAGCTATCTTATAAAACCAGAAAACTACCAACCATTACTCGATTTGCAACAAACCGAGCTTGGAATAAAACAGATTAAAGAGTTCTTCCAACAAAACTTATCGTCAGAATTACGCCTTCGTCGTGTAACAGCTCCTTTATTTGTATTGAAAGGAATGGGAATTAACGACGACTTGAACGGAGTAGAGCGTCCTGTATCCTTCCCTATCAAAGAATTAGGAGATAAAGAAGCCGAAGTTGTACACTCTCTTGCTAAATGGAAAAGAATGACTTTAGCAGATTATGGTATAGAACCAGGATATGGTATTTATACAGATATGAATGCTATTCGTTCTGACGAAGAACTTGGAAATTTACACTCGCTATATGTAGATCAGTGGGATTGGGAGCGAGTTATTACTCGTGAAGACCGTACTATTGACTTCTTAAAAGAGATTGTAGAACGTATCTATGCCGCAATGATTCGGACAGAATACATGGTTTTTGAAACGTATCCACAAATCAGACCATGTTTACCAGAAAAGCTATTCTTTATCCACTCCGAAGAGCTACGCCAACTTTATCCGGATTTAGATCCTAAAGGCCGCGAAAATGCTATTACCAAAGAACATGGTGCAGTATTTATTTTTGGTATTGGCTGTAAACTTGGTGATGGAAAAGAACACGATCTACGTGCACCAGATTATGATGATTATTCTACACCAGGCATTGACGGCTTACCAGGATTAAATGGTGACCTTTTGGTATGGAACTATACTTTAGACCGTGCAGTTGAACTGTCTTCTATGGGAATCCGTGTTGATAAAGAAGCTTTGCTTAGACAATTAAAAGAAAGCGGCAATGAAGGACGTAAAGATCTTTATTTCCACAAAAGATTGTTAGAAGGAACTCTTCCGTTAAGTATTGGCGGTGGCATAGGACAATCACGTCTTTGTATGTTCTACTTACGTAAAGCTCATATTGGAGAGATCCAGGCAAGTATCTGGCCTGCAGATATGAGAAAAGAATGTGAAGAGTTGAATATGCCTTTAATCTAAAAACGAATGAACGTACAGATTGAAGAGAGCTGGAAAAAACATCTTGCACCAGAATTTGAAGCCGACTATTTTAGTCGGCTTACTAATTTTGTACGTGACGAGTATGCACGTTATACCGTTTATCCTCCAGGTAAACTAATTTTCAATGCATTTAACAGCTGCGCATTTAATAAAGTTAAAGTCGTGATTATCGGACAGGATCCATATCATGAACCAGGACAGGCTCATGGTTTGTGCTTTTCTGTAAACGATGGAGTTCCTTTTCCTCCTTCATTACAGAATATTTTTAAGGAAATTGCAAGCGATTTAGGCACTCCTGCTCCTACAAGTGGCAACCTTACCCGATGGACCGAACAAGGAGTGCTACTAATGAACGCAACTCTTACAGTAAGAGCGCATCAAGCGGGTTCACATCAAAACAAAGGATGGGAAACATTTACTGATGCTGCAATTCGTCATTTAGCAGAGGAACGAGAACATCTGGTATTTATTCTTTGGGGCTCTTATGCACAAAAGAAAGGCGCTATGATTGACAGGAACAAACATCTTGTACTTTCGTCAGCTCATCCTTCTCCCCTATCTGCTTATCGAGGATTCTTCGGAAACGGACATTTCAGCAAGACTAACAAATATCTGCTTGAACATGGAATTGAACCTATAAACTGGTAACTGCCTTACTATTTAACCGATACATAGATAAAAAAGAAGACCAACAATTTTTCACACAAATTGTTGGTCTTCTTTTTTATCTATATCAGTATTAATACCACTTAATATTTGAAGAAGCACTGCTTCGTTGTTCCCATTTCAAATCTTGCAGCATGCTTGAATTAGCACGTATTGAGAAATTATAAGAACGATATTTACCAAACGGAGATAAGCTACAAGTCATATTCCAACAGTGCAAATCACGAGATATATTACAAGTTGTCTGTGCTATCTGTTTTGCATCAAAGTCATATGAACCTTGGAAAGAGAAATTCCATTTATCAGAGATCTTAATATTTCCGGAACCACTTAACGTATGAGTCAGCTTAAACGGATAACGCATTGTTTTTTCATTAATCTTTGCAGAAGTATTTTCTCTGAAATTAAATGAATATGCAAGAGAGAATGACCAAGGCATCTTAAATGGAAGATATCCATCCTGATTTACTTCAGCTTTTTTCTCTTTCTTTTCTGTTTCTGTCTCTCCATCTGTTTTAGCTTCCTCCTTTGGTTTTTCTCCTTCAGGATTATTTGCTCCTTCTTTCTTTTCCTCCTCTTTCGCAAACCACTTTTTCCAAGTGCTATTATCAAAAGTATATGAGAAAGATGAACCTGATCCCTGGAATCGTCCGAAACGACCATAAGACCATTCTGTTTTATCACCTACATAAACATTACCGTTTTTATCAAACTGATATGCATAAGTAGCAAACGAAGTATTGAAATTAAATGTATAGCTCTTAGTTAATTTTAAACGCAAACGCATGGATAAATCACTCCAGGGTTTTGTCTTTGCAGCCATGTTATATGAGATACTACCACCTAACTCATCAATCAAACTAACCTTCTTCACTGAGTCATTAGCCGATTTAATTTTCATTTCCACATTATTGGAGACATCAAAGCTAACATTTCCTTGCTTCCCTTTACCCGGAACCCCAAATAATCCGGTTGCATAAGGAGAGTAATCTACTGTTTTCTCATCACCGTAAGCATCAATATATGTATAAGAATCCCAGTATCCATATCTTTTTGCTCCGAAATCAGGTTGGGCACTAAGACTAACTGTTGGAGTTATCACGTGACGTATAGTTTGAATCTTATCACCAAAGATAGCCTTCATCGGTGTATAGAAACCATAGAGTTTAGTACTTATACCAAGACTCATATTATAATTATAAACACGATTAAAACCGTAAGTGGTATCTTTTTTAACGGCCTGACTATTGTCATCCCAAGATTGCTTTATCTTATTAGTATACCAGCGTTCAGTATAATTAAAAGAAGGAGTTACATTTAGATATTTAAACAAAGTAAAAGTTGCACTGATAGGAATAGAATGATTCATTGCATTTTCCCAATCTTTCACTAAACTTGATTTAAAGAATTTATCTTCTTTTGTAGTAATGCTATTCTTTAACTGCCCGGTATAACTCATCGATATTTTCTCGTACCAGCGTTCTGCGCCAACAGCCTTTTTACGTTTAAAAGGAAAAATACGGCTTAAGGAGATATTTAAATCCGGTAACGTTACGGCCAATGTTGAGTCCTTTGTGCGCTGTGCAATATTAAATGTACTCGACAATGTCAGATTCTGATCTGGGAAGCTACGTGTATAACTAACACTGGAAGTCTTCGTGTTCTGAGAATATAAAGAAGGATCATAATAACTTCCTAAATTAGTCTTCTCATAACTACTTGTCGCAAAGTTAACACTTGCCGAGAAAGAACTATTAGGACTTGCCTTAGCATCTTGTCTATGAGCCCAGTTTATTTTAAAGTCCTTTGAAACAAGATAATCAACATTCTTCTCTCCGGTTTTGGTTACCTGATAATTTGCACTTAAAGAACCAGAGTATCTATATCTCTTATTGTAGTTTGTTGCAGTACCAAGTCCCCATGAACCTTTAGTGAATATCTCACCTGTAAGTTTCAAGTCCATATAATCGCTGATAGCAAAGTAATATCCACCATCACGAAGATAAAAACCTCGGTTCAACTCATCACCGTAAGTAGGCATAATAAAACCTGAAGAATAACTACTACTAAATGGGAAGAAACCAAAAGGGATCGCTATAGGCAAAGGAACATCTTCTACAACCATATATGCCGGTCCGAAGACTACATTCTTTTTAGGTTTTACTTTTGCGCGTGTTAGTTGTAAATAGAAGTGTGGATGTTCATGGTTATCACAAGTTGTATATTTACCATCTTCCATAAAAAGATCATCACCTGAACTTTTCTTTGCATTGTAGCTGGTTACATATCCTTCACCTTGTTGTGTTACCACATTTTTTATATAACCTCGTTTGCTTTTAAAGTTATAATTGATAGATTTTGATTCATATGGTGTTTCTCCATCTTTAAAGACCGGTGCACCAGTTACTGCCCCCAAAGAGTCGACTTTACCTCTGGCATAGACAGTGCTACTATCCATGTTCATGGTAATTATCTCTGACTCAAGCTCTATCTTTTCATAATTTACCTTTCCTTTTCCATAAAGGTGAGCAAAACCTCCTTGTGTAAAAACTATGGAATCGGAAGCTTCATAAGTAACAGGAGCATTTAATTCCTGCTTTCTTTTTTTTGACTTCAAAGTATCCTGAGCCAAAGAATCTGCTTTAATCGTATCAGAAGACAACTCTTTCTTCTTTCCTTTCTGAGCATGCACTCCATCAGATAGTGAAAGAGTAACAGCAACAAACAAGAGCGGAATTATATATGTTTTAGCTTTTAATGACGTCATCAATTATGCATTTACGCTTTAATGGGCAAAAGTAAGCATTCTCTACCAAATATTAACTGCTTTCAGTTTATTTAATTTTTTTTTTAGGATTATAGAAAAAGATTGCACCATTCATCAAAGCGTTTTAGTCCTTCGGTTCCAAATTTGGCTATTGTTTTTCGGGCAGCCTCCACACTCTTTTCCTGATCAAGATGAGTTTTGGAAAAAAACTTATCGGCGAAACAAATGACTTGCTCTTCCATAGAAACAGGTAACAAATCACGATGTGGAAGTGGTAATTCATTTTTCACGATATCAAGCGCTGTAATTCCGGCTCCGGTATGACGTTCACACACAAGGGCATGACGGGGATATCCTTCCTTCTTTATTAAATCTGCACCCAGATAACCATGACAAATATATGGTTCTTTACCAACACAGTCTATGCCATGCGCATTTGTCAGAAAGATTCCAATGTCATGTATCATTGCAGCCTCCTCTAAGAACGTCTTATCAAGATTAAGTTCGGGATGACAGGTTGCTATCTGTAAAGCCTTATCAGCAACCGATCGGCTATGAGTCAATAAAATATCAAGCTGCCTTCCTGGAGTATAATATTTATTAATAATTTCTATTGGATTCATAATCACCTTAATACTTGTTTATTCAATTGAAATAAATAATTTTGTGCAATATTACTAAATTTAAGCGTAACAAACATGAATGTACACGAGTTTTTAAGCAATACTATTTTAAATATCAGCATTGAAAAATTGATTTCTTTTTTTATTAAAGCTTTGCTGATCTATGGGATAACACAAGTTGCGGTTTCTTTTACCAAATATCTATTCAGACGTTCTCAGAAGAGGAAAAAACTTGCAATTCTGGATCAAACCACTTCAAGCTTTATTCAACGACTGATTGTTTATACTCTTTATATCATAGGTATGGCAATCTTCCTCTCTTTGATTCCGGGGATGGAGAAAGTAAGTAGCTCCATTCTTGCCGGTGCCGGAATCATGGCAATGGCGGTTGGTTTTGCTTCACAAGAGGCTTTATCAAATTTTGTCAGTGGATTGTTTATTGTATTTGGAAAACCTTTCCGGATTGGTGATTCAATTATGATTGACAGTGTGGTAAATGGAACTGTAGCCGAAATCACTCTTCGTCATACTATTATAAAGAGTCTGGACAATAGAATGATTATTATCCCCAACAGTAAAATCAACTCCAGTACAATTGTTAATTCTACTATCGGAGAACAAGATACCTGCAGCTTTATTGAAGTAGGAGTCTCTTATGACACCAACCTTGACAAGGCAATCAATGTAATGAGAGATGAAATAATGCACCACCCATTGTTGATTGATCGTCGCACTCCAGAGGAAAAACAGGGCAACACACCACAAGTTGTTATTCGTGTAATTGCACTTGGCGATTCGGCTATCACACTTAAAGCATGGGCCTGGGCGGCAAATGCAGGAAATGCTTTCGTTTTAAAATGTGATTTACTAAAATCAATTAAAGAACGTTTTGACAAAGAAAACATTGAAATACCTTATCCATATAACAATGTCATAGTCAAGAAATAACTCTTTTCTATGAATAAACCCTAATATTATGATAAAACAAAGACTATTTCAGATCCTTGCAGTGCTGTTGCTTCTTTGCATGGCAAACTGCATCAATGCATCAAGTGAGAGAAGTTCTTTAAAACCAGCTGAATCGGTTTCAACTTCCTCAAAGGAGGTTAAGGTTGGGGCAGAGCAGATGGATAAACTTTTGCCAATGCTTAAAAACAAACGGGTAGCATTGGTAGTTAATCATACTTCTATGGTAAACAAAAAAGGGACTCACCTTTTGGACACCCTGATTGCTTGCGGAATTAATATCAAAAAAGTCTTTGCTCCAGAACATGGTTTTCGGGGAAATGCCGATGCTGGAGAAAAAGTTAAGGATGGAAAAGATAGTAAGACGGGAATACAGATTATTTCTCTGTATGGAAAAAACAGAAAACCAACCTCAGAACAGATGGCCGATGTAGACGTTGTGCTTTTTGATATACAAGATGTGGGAGCCCGATTCTATACTTACATAAGCACCATGCACTATGTAATGGAAGCATGTGCTGAGAACGGGAAGAAATTAATTATCACCGACCGTCCAAACCCCTGCGATTATATTGACGGACCAATTATGAAATCGGGCTTACAATCTTTTGTGGGCATGCATCTTATTCCACTGCTTCACGGATGTACGGTTGGAGAACTTGCACAAATGATTAATGGTGAAGGATGGCTGGAGGGTAAAAAGAAGTGTTTGCTAACAGTTATAAAGATTAAAAACTGGAAACACCGTCAACCATACTCATTACCAGTAAAGCCTTCTCCTAATCTTGCAAACGATCATGCTATCAGCTTGTATCCTTCTCTTTGTCTTTTCGAGGCTACAGATATAAGTGTGGGACGTGGAACCTATTTCCCATTTGAAGTACTGGGTGCACCAGATAAAAAATATGGAGAATTCACTTTTACACCAAAAAGTCTTCCTGGTTTTGAAAAGAATCCTATGCACAAAGATCAGCTTTGTTATGGTTTAGATCTTAGAAAAACTCAAGCTCCAAAAGGTTTTTCACTTAAGTATATATTACAGTTTTATAAACTATCAGGTCAAGGTGCTGACTTTTTTACCCGTCCTCGTTGGTTTGACCAGTTAATAGGAGATTCATCTGTAAGGAAAGAAATTATTGAAGGAAAAAGCGAAACTGAAATAAGAGCCGGATGGCAACAAGGGTTAACCAAATATAAAAAGATGCGTGCTAAGTATTTGCTTTATACAGAATAAAATCGATTAACGTAAATAGTAATACAGGAACAGTGATGAGAGTCTTTTCATCACTGTTTTTTTATTCATAAAGAATTAGACTTCACAAGAGTAAACAGTTTTTCGCTAATATTGTTATCTATAAAGTAATGTACATTAAAAGCTTTATGAATATGAAAAATATAGCATTAATAGGAGCTAGTGGATTTGTAGGTTCTGCCTTACTAAAAGAGGCTTTAAACAGAGGACACAAAGTAACAGCAATTGTTCGTAATCCGGAGAAAATAACATTAACTCACCCTAATCTCACCATAAAAGGAGGAGATGCAAGAGATGCTGCAACTGTAGAAGAATTGGTAAAAGGTATGGATGCCGTAGTTAGTGCTTATAATCCGGGATGGACAAATCCTGAACTACATAAAGATACTCTAAAAGCTTATTCGTCCATTCTTGAAGGGTGTAAAAAAGCAGGAATAAAAAGATTACAAATAGTGGGTGGAGCCGGAAGTTTGTTTATTAAAGGTGTGCGCCTTTTAGATATGGGTGTTATTGAAGAAACAATATTGCCGGGGGTAAAAGCATTGGCTCAGGTTCTGTACACGCTTCAGGAAAATGAAAAAGAGATAGACTGGGTATTTTTCTCTCCTGCTGCAAACATCGCTCCCGGAAAACGGACTGGGAAATTCCATCTTGGAAAAGATGATTTGATTACTGATAATAAGGGTGAAAGTTACATTTCTGTAGAAGACTATGCTTTAGCAATGATTGATGAGCTAGAGAATCCGAAACATCACTTTGAACGCTTTACCATAGGGTATTAACCTCGCAAAGCGGCTTCATTATTTACTTTTCAAAGCCGCTTCATCTTTTTTCCTCTTTTTCCAAAGCTGCCATGAGTTAATTGTGTTTTGCCACAAAATATAAGAAGCCGGACCTACTGAAGCCACCGGACCAAGGTATACTTGTGCCATCCAAATTGCAAGGATTGTATTTTTCTGTCCAAGAGCCTGCCCACCAGAAATACGATTCTTATAATGCCCGCCTATATTCTTTCCAATAAAAAACTGCAAACAACAAACAACAAGTGCAGAAACAGCAATCAATATTTCGTCTGTAAAATTAGGATTTTCCTGATTAACCAGAAACGCAACAGTCTTTCCTACGGCTACCGCCAGGGCAACTGTCCAAAGGTAAAAGGAAGCCATAGGCATACTTAGCATTTTGCTATATATTCCGGGAAGTTTTGACTGAATAATCCAGGCTAGAATAAATGGAAAAATCAGCAATGGCATCACTTGTTTACATATATAGAAAAAGGATGTAAAAAATGGAAGTGAACTATTGGTTCCCATTAACGAGAATATTACCGGAGCTGCCATTGCAACAACAACATTGGATAATAATGTGTAGGCAGTGAGGCTGGAAACGCTTCCTCCCAGCATACCAGTTATAACAGCTGCAGAAGTTGCTGAAGGGGCAAGCATACAAATCATAGCTCCTTCGCCAACAATTGGATTGAAAGCTGCAATAGATACATAGATTAATATGCTTCCTATTAATTGAATCAGAATAAGCCAGAAATGAAGCCGTTCAAATCTTAGCTCATGAGGTGAAACCTTAATAAATGTAAAAAGAAGCATTACAAAAATAAGCGCAGGAGAGAGTGGAGCCAATAAGGAAAAGAACTGATATCCAAGCGCACCAACAAGCATGGCTATAGGCAATGCCCAATTCTTTAGGAACTTCAACATGATCGTCTTCTTTATAATTCGAGATGCAAAGTAACGGCTAAATAAATAAATATGCTACCTTTGCCGCGATTTTTTATTTTAATTTTATTTTAAATGAAAGAAAACAAGTTAACGACACGACATGCTGCACGATGGAAGCAGTTCAATCACAAGTCGTATGCTGTGTTCTGTAGTTTGAAGAAGGAAGTCAATATTGGTGTTCTGGCAGTAACAACACTTGCCTTTGCCAATATAGATTGCGTTTCGGCTCAATCTGAGACTTCTAAACAAATTAAAGAATACAAGCTCGACGAGGTTGAAGTTACTGGCAGCCGTGTACCGCTCACCTTAGGCGAAGCGGCGAGAATTGTTACTGTACTTTCGCGCGAGGATATTCAAGCGGCGGCGGTACAAAGTATTAATGATCTGTTAGAGTATGCCGCAGGCGTAGATGTTCGCCAGCGGGGAGATCTGGGTATCCAGAGTGACATCAGCATCCGAGGAGGTACTTTCGACCAAATCACCATTCTTCTCAACGGGGCAAACATCAATAGTCCCCAAACCGGTCACAACACAGCCGACTTTCCTGTAGACATGAACGATATTGAACGTATAGAAATTCTTGAAGGCCCGGCCGCAAGAGTATACGGCACTTCCGCTTTTACCGGAGCTATCAATATTGTGACCAGAAGTGACAAGCAAAGCCATGCAGCCATCAACTTATCAACTGGTCAGAATGGTTTATTTAATGGAGGTGTTCGTGGAAACTTCTCGAAAGGAAGTCTAAGCAACCAACTTTCTACCGGATATAGTCGCTCGGACGGATATATTGCCAACAGCGATTTCAGTGCTTCGCGTGCATTCTATCAGGGAGAGTATTCCAGTGAAGAAGTCAATGTACGCTGGCAAGCAGGACTAAGCGACAAAGGGTACGGGGCAAACACATTTTACTCTGCTGCTTATCCTAATCAGTACGAACACATGCGCAAGTATTTTGTTTCCGTTCAGGCCGAAACGAAAGGAAAGCTTCACTTCACTCCTATTATTTACTGGAATCGTGGGCACGACCGCTTCGAACTGTTCCGGGATAACCCGGCTTCGTGGTACACCGGACATAATTATCATCAGACGGATGTTTATGGAACTAATCTGAATGCTTACTTTAATTCCGTAATAGGAAAAACAGCCTTCGGCACTGAGTTCCGCAACGAAGGTGTGTTAAGTAATGTTCTGGGTAAACTGATGGACGAACCAATAAAGGTTCCGGGAGAAGGTAACCATTATTTCACCAAAAAGGATAACCGGACAAGCATCAGTTACTATTTAGAACATGATGTTCTATTACCACGTTTCACCTTGTCTGTTGGGTTAATGGCAACCATGAATACCGGACTTGATAATAAGTTTCGTTATTATCCTGGTGTAGATGCATCTTATCATTTAACCGATAAGGTGAAGGTTTACACCTCATGGAACATGGCATTGCGCATGCCTACCTTTACCGATCTTTATTATGAAAGTAAAACGAATCAGGGAAATCCGAACCTGAAGCCAGAAGAAACTCAGGCGTTCGAAGTTGGATCAAAATATTCGTCACCTGTATTGCAGGCATCCGTTTGCGGTTATTACCGAAAAGGAAAGAACATGATAGATTGGGTGAAGTATTCTGCCGAAGATAAATGGCATACGGTTAACCATACCAAACTAGATAATATGGGAATTGAGGCCTCTGCAAATCTTAATTTTTACGAGTTATTTGGTAATACGAGTTATTTAAAGAAAGCAACTATTAGCTATTCGTACATAAATCAAGCCAAAGAGATTGGCGAAGTGTATAAATCAAATTATGCTTTAGATTATCTGAAACATAAATTTGTGGTTAGACTAGACCATCGTATCTGGCAAAAATTAGATGCAAGCTGGGCATTCCGTTGGCAAAGTCGAGAGGGAAGTTATACTAAGTATGTAGATCTGAAACCTACAGCCGAAATACCTTATCCATCGTTTTGCCTACTCGACCTAAAGCTTTCATGGAATGCAAAAAACTATACCCTTTTTGCCGAAGCAAACAATCTGTTGAATCGTGAATATTATGATTTGGGCAATATACCTCAACCCGGATTCTGGGGAAAAGTAGGTGTAAGTTACCGGATAAACTTCAGATAATTCACGAGAACTAAGATTATGTAACCTTAATACTTCTTTAAAAGAGGTAGAGTATAAATATATAAGGTGTAGACTTAAACAATAGAAGATCTACACCTTATTTAATTTAAATGTAGATCTTAAATAAATAACAATACGGAGAATTGACTAATATACCTTATTATATATATTAATGTAGCCGTTCGCATTATTTATTCAGCTTTAAACATTACCAAAACTTCATTTCCTGCACAACTGATATCAAGTAAGCTAACTGCTTAAAAAAGACAAAACTTGAATGCAAATAACAAGTTTTCAGAAAAAATGCATTACATTTGTATTTTATTGTGCAAAAATGAGAAAAAGTATCATTTATACCCTTACTACAATCACTTGCATCTGGTTTGCAACAATTGGATGTTTACCGGCACTCGGGAAGGATTTTGTATTAGTTCTTGATGCTGGTCACGGAGGTCATGATCCCGGAGCAATTGGTGATATTTCCCGCGAAAAGGATATTAATCTGAACATCGTTTTAAAAGTCGGTCAGCTAGTACAACAAAACTGTAATGACGTAAAAGTTATCTATACCCGGAAAACGGATGTGTTTATCCCTTTAAATCAGCGAACAGAGATTGCCAATAATGCTAATGCCGATTTATTCATTTCCGTTCATACAAATTCTGCACCGGCAAAATCAGCCAGAGGTACCGAGACCTTTTCTTTGGGACTTTCCCGTTCAAGTGCAAATCTGGAAGTTGCTAAACGTGAAAACTCCGTAATTCTTCTGGAAGATGACTATAAGCAAAGATATGCCGGATTTGATCCAAATTCATCGGAGTCATATATCATGTTCGAGTTTATTCAAGATAAACACATGGAGCAAAGTGTCGGCTTGGCTACATTAATCCAGAGACAATATAAATCAGGTATTGGCCGACCAGACCGTGGAGTTCACCAGGATATTTTTCTTGTTTTGAAAACCAGTGCTATGCCTAGCGTACTAACTGAAGTAGGTTTTATTTCAAACCCTGAAGAAGAGCAATATCTAAATACAGAAGAGGGAGCAAATGCATTAGCCAGATCAATCTTCAATGCTTTCCTACAATACAAACAAAAGCATGACATCCGTAAGTCTAAAGCAAGAGCTACATATCAGGTAGACAACGAAGTTAAGACACAAGAAAAGAATTCTGCTCCTCAAACTCTCGCAGAGAAATCGGATTCTACAAACGAAAAAGTCAAAGAGGTTCCTGCTGTAAAAAGGAAAAAAGAGAATATCACTACTAAAAAAGAGGAGAAAAAGAACAATCATTCAACAGAAAACGGAATTGTGTTTAAAATACAAATACTAACTTCGAGCCAAAAACTTAGAACAACCGATAAACGGTTTAAAGATTTAACACCGATAGACTATTTCTGTGAAAATGGAATATATAAATACACATATGGGGCTTCAGAAAACTACAATGAAGTTCTTAAAACGAAAAGGGAAATAGCTGATCAATTTAAAGACGCCTTTATCATCGCATTCAAGGATGGTGAGAAAATGAATATAAATTCTGCAATAGCGGAATTTAAGAAGAATAGAAAATAATTAAGACTAAAAATAAATCAAGATGAGATACTTTACTAAAGAGGTTAAAATAGGAATTGCTGGAATTATCAGCCTATGCATGCTTGTATATGGCATTAATTACCTCAAAGGCATTGATATGTTCAAACCCACAAGTTACTTTTATGTAAAATACAAAGATATTCAGGGATTAGCGAAATCAAGTCCTGTATTTGCTGATGGTTTCCGTATCGGAATCGTAAGAGAAATCTATTACGATTATAATCGTCCCGGCAATGTTGCCGTAGAAGTAGAATTGGATAAAGATATGAGAATACCAAAAGGAACTCATGCAGAACTTGTTACAGAGATGCTTGGTACAGTAAAAATGAATCTGATTCTGGCCGTAAATCCAAACGAAGCTTATGCAATTGGTGATACTATTCCGGGAACCGTTAATAATGGTCTCATGGAAGCTGTAACCAAGACTATCATGCCTCAGTTTCAAAGAATGCTCCCTAAGCTGGATTCTATCATGACATCACTCAATAAAATAGCAGCTGATCCCAATATTCCGGCGACTCTTAAGTCTGTCAGAAAAACAGCCGACAACCTTGCAGATGCTACTACAGAGCTTCGTTCAATTATGAAGAATGATGTACCACAGATGACGAAGAAGATAAATACTATTGGTGATAATTTTGTTGCAATCAGCGGAGATCTCAGAAGTATTAATTATGCTTCAACATTTAACAAGATAGACTCTACTATGGCTAATGTTAAGATGGTAACAGATAAGCTCAACAGAAAAGATAATTCACTAGGATTGCTACTTAATGATGCTTCACTTTATAATAATTTATCTAATACAGGCGCCAATGCTTCGCTATTATTAGAAGACTTGAAAAGTAATCCTAAACGTTATGTACACTTCTCAATTTTTGGCAAAAAATAAACTTTTCAAAAAGCATAAAATAGATTTTGTCTAAATAGTACTCTATTTATTTATATAAAAGAAAAGCTATTAACAGCTCCATTAATAGATAGGTATAAACATTTTGATAAAATAAATAATTCAAAATAAGATTCCATAGGTTTTTATCTATAATTATCTAATTGTCAATGCATTGCAAATATGCAAAAGTATAAATTTCAGACTTTTAGATAGGTAAACTCTATAAACCGTTGAAATTAAACGAGTTATTAATTTTATAAAAAAAACAAGAATAAAATAACATTTGTTTTTCTCAAATAAGATTCCCAAATTTGCAATAGTAGAAGTTTCTTATAATTAATAAATTGTATAAATAGCCTTATGATTGAATCCAATCATGTAAGTCTATGGAACCGCTGTCTCCGTGTGATTCGAGACAATGTTCCTGAAACTACATATAACACTTGGTTTGTCCCTATTGTCCCCTTAAAGTATGAGGATAATGCACTGACTGTACAAGTACCTTCTCAATTCTTTTATGAATTTCTGGAAGATAAGTTTGTAGAGTTACTTCGTGCTACCTTATATAAGGAGATTGGCGAAGGAACTAAACTGATGTATCGTGTAATTGTAGATAACAGTTCGAAAGCTTCGGTAGATTTAGAAGCTACGAACCGTTCTACTGCAATTCCACAACGAAGTATTATACGTAATGGAAACAAAGCGCCTAATACTTTAAAAGCCCCTTCACCTCTTGATCTTGACCCACAGCTGAATCCGAACTACAATTTTGAGAACTTTATTGAAGGCTATAGCAATAAATTATCAAGAACAGCCGGAGAAGCAGTTGCCGTAAGTCCCGCAAAAACTGTATTCAACCCATTATTTGTTTACGGTCCATCAGGTGTAGGTAAAACTCACCTTATCAATGCAATAGGGACACGGATTAAAGAGCTATTCCCTGATAAAAGAGTTCTATATGTATCTGCACACTTATTCCAGGTACAATACACGGATTCCGTACGTAGCAATACTATTAATGATTTCATTAACTTCTACCAAAGTATTGATGTATTAATCATCGATGATATTCAGGAATTTGCCAGTCTTACAAAAACCCAGAATACATTCTTCCACATATTCAACCATTTGCATCAAAACGGAAAGCAGTTAATACTTACTTCCGACCGTTCTCCAGTTCTTTTGCAAGGAATGGAAGAAAGATTGCTGACACGTTTCAAATGGGGATTAACCGCAGAACTGGAAAAGCCTAATGTAGAACTAAGAAAAGGTATTTTAAAAAATAAGATTCACCGTGATGGCTTAAAATTTCCAGAAGAGGTTATTACATATATAGCAGAGAACGTAAACGAAAGCGTGCGCGATTTGGAAGGTATTGTCATCTCTATCATGGCTCATTCTACAATCTACAATAAAGAAATTGATCTTGATTTAGCAGAAAGGATTGTACGTAAAGCCGTGAAATGTGAAACTAAGGTTATCACTATTGAAGATATTATCGAGAAAGTCTGCAAGCATTTTGAAGTGGAACCTTCAGCTCTTCATTCTAAATCGAGAAAAAGAGAAGTTGTACAGGTACGCCAGTTAGCAATGTACTTAGCTAAAAAGCATACTGATTCATCATCCTCTAAAATTGGCCAGTTAATTGGTAGCAGAGATCACGCTACAGTATTACATGCATGCAAAATTGTTAAAGGCCAATTTGACGTAGACAAATCATTCCGCGCAGAAGTAGAAGAAATTGAAACTTCACTAAGAAAGAAATAACTTATAATTAAGCAATATATTGGGTTATCCAAATCGGATTAATCCCATTTTTTAGGCTCTTTTCCCAGGTTTCTATTTTAGAGCATTTTCAAATATTCAATTCTCAAAGACTTATTTACCTTCTTATACAGTGACATCTCAACTAAAAAGAACAATCCCCGAAAAAGTGTTAATAAGTTTTTTCGGGGATTGTTTTATTTATTAAAATTATCTATTCTATTTTTGATTGTCGAACGCAGATTCTCAACTTATTCATGCAAGTTTATTATTAAGACTTATCCTCGCCTATTGATACAAATAATGCATCCAACTTTCTTTTACTGTATAATCCATCACTCCATCACCATCATAAATATAAAAAACTGATAATAAGCATATTGAGACACAGAAATAAAAAATCATCCCTCACCAATCCATCACTTTTTCTATCACAAAAAGAGTCATCAGTCACCATTTCGCACACTTGTAACACAATATATGCATTTTATTTTTATTAATCTCATCATTTTTCTGTCAGCACAAGTCTAGTTACTCGATAAAACCTTGTTGTTTAAGAGCCTTAAAGAAGTTGTCAGACATAAACTCATTATCTTTCTTTTTATATCTTACATCAGTAAACACCTGAGCTAATGTTTCTTTATTATTTTCTGCAATAAATTGCTTATTTTCCGGCAATGATTCTTTGTAAGCATATAGCTTATCAATCATCTCACTTGTATAATCACAGTAGCGTTCTTCGTGTACAATAGCTTCAATTGGCAGGCGATCCGGTTGGGCTGGGCATTCATCAGGATATCCAAGAGTTATTGTAGCAATCGGAAATACCAAATTTGGTAAATGGAGAGTTTCAATAATTTGCTGAGGATTATAAATTACTGTTCCCAGATAACAGATACCCAGTCCTGCTTCCTCTGCAAGTGTACAAAAGTTCTGCGTATAAAGTAATGCATCTGTAGCAGCATTCATAAAAGAAAGAAAGTTTGCATACCCAGGTTTAGCATTGCGCAATTCGCACCATTTAGAAAATCTATTAAAATCGGCACAGAAAGTTAGTACTACAGGTGCCCCTTTTACCATTGGCTGATTAAAATGAGCCGGAGCAAGTTTTGCTTTCATTTCGGCATCGCGAGTAACTACAACGCTGTAAACCTGCATATTTCCGATAGTAGAAACACGTGAAGCTGTAGAAAGCAAATCATTTAACAAATTGGGATCAATATCTTGTTGTTTATACTTTCTTATTGATCTTCTGTTCTTTACTGACTCTATCATATCTTTTTTCTGCAAATATAATAAAAGAATCTATATTGTTATCCGTTTTATTAGAGTTATATTATTAAGCAATTTCCATTTTTGAAAAGCCGCCATGCATATAAAAAGAATAAAAATATATTTTTTGGATAACTTTTTCAAAAAACAAAAAACACAAACATTTGTATATCAATATTTTAATCAAATCAAACGGATAACTTTCAAAAACACACATATTAAATTTATATTTTATTTTGTGTTTTACTTTGATATAACAAAAAACATTCATAGATTTGCATAACCAAAATCAATACTATTTATTTTATTAATAAGAAACCTCTACTAACTTTTTTATTAATAACAATATAATTCGAAAACATCGTGGAGAAGAATACATTTTCTTATGAAGAAGCTTTTGAATCATCTTTACAATACTTCAAAGGCGACGAGCTTGCAGCAAGGGTTTGGATTAACAAATATGCAGTAAAAGACTCTTTCGGAAATATTTATGAAAAGTCGCCAGACGATATGCATTGGCGTATCGCTAATGAGATTGCCAGAGTTGAAGCTAAGTACCCTAATGCACTTAGTTCGCAAGAGCTTTTCAATCTGTTAGATCATTTTAAATATATTGTTCCTCAAGGAAGTCCGATGACTGGTATTGGTAACAACTACCAGGTTGCTTCTTTATCCAATTGTTTTGTAATTGGAGTTGATGGAGCAGCTGACTCTTATGGAGCAATTATTAAGATTGACGAAGAGCAGGTTCAATTAATGAAAAGAAGAGGTGGTGTAGGTCACGATCTTTCACATATACGTCCAAAAGGATCACCAGTTAAGAATTCTGCATTGACTTCAACCGGTATTGTTCCTTTCATGGAGCGTTATTCAAATTCTACTCGTGAAGTTGCTCAGGATGGCCGTCGTGGTGCGTTGATGTTGAGCGTATCTATAAAACATCCGGATTCGGAAGCGTTTATAGATGCAAAGATGACTGAAGGAAAAGTTACCGGTGCAAACGTTTCGGTAAAACTGGATGATGATTTTATGAAGGCAGCTAGCGAAGGTGGTATTTACAAACAACAATATCCGATCGATTCAGAAAATCCTACTACTGTAAAAGAGATTGATGCGTCTTCTCTTTGGAAGAAGATTGTGCACAATGCATGGAAGTCTGCCGAACCGGGAGTTTTATTCTGGGATACCATTATCAAAGAATCTGTTCCTGATTGTTATGCAGACCTTGGATATAAAACCACATCTACAAACCCATGTGGAGAAATTCCATTGTGTCCTTACGACTCATGCCGTTTATTGGCTATCAATCTTTATTCTTATGTAGTTAATCCGTTCGCAAAGGATGCATATTTTGATTTCGACTTATTCAAAGAACATGTAGCACTTGCTCAGCGCATTATGGATGATATTATCGATCTTGAACTTGAGAAGATTGAACGTATCATGGAAAAGATTGATTCCGATCCGGAATATGCAGAAGTGAAACATGCAGAAAAGTTATTATGGCAAAAAATCTATAAGAAGAGCGGACAAGGAAGACGTACCGGTGTAGGTATTACTGCCGAAGGCGATATGTTAGCTGCGCTAGGTTTAATATATGGAACAGAAGAAGCAACCGCATTCTCTGAAGAAGTACACAAAACAATTGCCATCAACGCTTACAGTTCTTCTGTTCAAATGGCTAAAGAACGTGGAGCATTTGAAATTTATGACTGGGAAAGAGAACAAAACAACCCGTTTATCAACCGATTGAAAGAGGCTGATCCTGCTCTTTACGAAGACATGAAGAAGTACGGACGTAGAAATATTGCCTGCTTAACTATTGCTCCTACCGGAACAACCAGTCTTATGACTCAGACAACTTCTGGTATTGAACCAGTATTTTTACCTGTATATAAGAGAAGAAGAAAAGTTAATCCGAACGATGCACAGTCGCATGTTGATTTCATCGATGAGACTGGCGACGCATTTGAAGAATATATTGTTTTCCACCACAAATTTGTAGATTGGATGGAAGCAAATGGTTACAATGCTGCAAAGCGTTATACACAGGAAGAAATCGACGAGTTGGTTAAACAATCTCCTTATTACAAAGCTACGTCAAACGATGTAGACTGGTTGATGAAGGTTAAGATGCAGGGAAGAATCCAAAAGTGGGTAGACCACTCAATAAGCGTTACCATCAACTTGCCAAATGACGTTGACGAGGAATTGGTTAACAGATTATATGTTGAAGCATGGAAATCAGGATGTAAAGGCTGTACAGTATATCGCGACGGATCACGTTCCGGAGTTCTGCTATCCACCAAATCGGATAAGAAAGATGAGCTGCCTCCATGCCAACCACCTACAGTAGTTGAGGTTCGTCCTAAGGTTCTGGAAGCAGATGTTGTAAGATTCCAAAACAACAAAGAGAAATGGGTTGCTTTTGTAGGCTTGCTCGAAGGAAGACCTTACGAAATATTTACTGGTTTGCAAGATGATGAAGAAGGAATTCTTCTTCCTAAAACAGTTACTATGGGAAGAATCATCAAAACTGTAGACGAGAACGGAATAAAGAGATACGATTTCCAGTTCCAGAACAAACGTGGATACAAAACTACTATTGAAGGTTTGAATGAAAAATTCAATAAAGAGTACTGGAACTATGCAAAATTAATATCCGGAGTGCTTCGCTACAGAATGCCGATTGTACAGGTTATAAAACTGGTTGGTCAGTTACAGCTGGACAACGAAAGCATTAACACTTGGAAAAACGGTGTGGAACGCGCGCTTAAGAAATACATTCAGGACGGAACAGAAGCAAGAGGAAAGAAGTGTCCAAACTGTGGAAACGAGACATTGATTTATCAGGAAGGATGCCTTATCTGTACATCTTGCGGAAGCTCTCGTTGCGGATAATGAACTAAAAGAATATCTTTTTATGGGTTAATACCATAAAATAGTAACAAAACTGCTTAAAGAAAAATTCTTCTTTCACAATAGATTGAAGAGTTGTCTTTAGGCAGTTTTGTTATTAAGGCTAAACATTAAAGTATAGATTAAATCTGCCTTAATTATAAAATAAAGGAACCTTTATTTTTAAGAAAAAAGATGATTCCATGGCTTTGCAATATAATAATTCAAACGTTTGCATAAGATTTTGAGTTACAAACGGACATAAGCACATTTAGGATATTTAATAATTCATTAAAATTGCAACGCTTTGGAATAATAATAAATCTAATAGTATGATTTTATCTTTTCATATAGAATACCGAACAAACTGGGGCGAAGAAGTCAGGATACTGGGTTCTGTCCCGGAACTGGGAAGCTGGGAAGAAGAACAAGCTGTTCCTCTTCAAACAGTGAATGGAATTAGCTGGAGTCTATCAAAGGAGATTCAGCATCCGGCCAACGAGGTTGTTAAATACACATATTACATCTATAAAGACGGAAAGCCAGTTCGTAAAGAATGGGATTCTTTCCCTAGGAAAATCCACCTTAATTTAAACGGGAATATTGTATTTCGCAGTTTGGATTCATGGAGAAACATACCAGAAAAACAAGCCTTTTACAGCTCAGCTTTTACTGAATGCTTGCTTGCCCGGAAGAGAAACGAGGTTCCTAAGAAGAGTTTCCAGAAAGCTTTGGTCATAAAGGCTTTCGCCCCAAGAATAAGCAGCAATTTCGCATTAGCTATTTCGGGTAATCAACCAGTGTTGGGAAATTGGGATGCTAATAAAGTGTGCATAATGAATGATGCGGACTTCCCTGAGTGGCAAGTTACGATTGATGCTAGCCAGATTACCTTCCCACTGGAATATAAGTTCGTTTTATATAATTTAAAAGAGAACAAGATAGAGACCTGGGAAAATAATCCGAACCGATACTTGGCCGATCCTGTAATAAGAACCGGAGAAGTTCTTTTTGTGCCGGACAGATATGTCTATTTCGATTTACCGGCTTTTAAAAGTACCGGTGTAGCTATTCCGGTTTTCTCTCTGAAATCAAAGCATAGTTTCGGCGTGGGAGATTTCAGCGATCTGAAAATGATGATTGACTGGGCAGCCAATACTAATCAGAGAGTTGTTCAGATTCTGCCTATCAATGATACTACAATGACGCATACCTGGACAGATTCTTATCCCTACAACAGTATCTCCATTTATGCTTTCCATCCAATGTATGTTGATTTGTTTAAGATGGGCAAGTTGAAAGATGCTGATAAGATGGCATATTTCACTGAAAAGCAAAATAAGCTGAATGCAAAAACCACTATAGATTACGAAGCTGTCAATCAGGGTAAATGGGAATACTTCCGTTTGATATTTGCACAGGAAGGCAAAAAGGTATTAAGATCGAAAGCTTTTAAACAATTCTTATCAGACAATCAGGAATGGTTGCAACCTTATGCTGTGTTCAGTTATCTACGCGACCAGTACAAGACTCCGAACTTCCGCGAATGGCCTAGATGTTCTTCTTTTAATCAGGAAGAAATTGCTGCTATCTGCAAGCCCGATTCAGAAGAATGCGAAGAAATTGCCATTTATTACTATATACAATACCATCTGCACCTGCAGTTATTGGAAGCTTCCACTTATGCCCGCGAAAAGGGAGTGGTACTTAAAGGAGATATTCCTATTGGCATTAGCAGAAATAGTGTAGAAGCATGGAAGGATGCTCATTATTTCAATCTGAACGGTCAGGCCGGTGCTCCACCCGATGACTTTTCGGCCAATGGTCAGAACTGGGGATTCCCAACTTACGACTGGGAGGTTATGGAAGAAGATGGTTATAGCTGGTGGATGAAGAGATTCCAGAAAATGTCTGAATACTTCGATGCTTACCGCATTGACCATATCCTGGGATTCTTCCGCATCTGGGAAATTCCATTAGATGCCATACATGGTTTATTGGGACAGTTTGTTCCTTCTCTGCCAATGTCTCGCGAAGAGATTGAAAGTTATGGCTTGTATTTTAACGAAGATTTGTTCCTGAAGCCATATATACACGAAGGTTTCCTTCAACAAGTATTCGGTCCACATACTGATTATGTAAAGGATACATTTATTCGTTCCACCAACCAGTGGGAAATCTACGAGATGCGTCCTGAATTCGATACACAAAAGAAAGTAGAAGCATTCTTCAAAGATAAAACAGATGCAGACAGTATCTGGATCCGCGATGGTTTATATGCTCTTATCAGTGATGTGCTATTTATTCGCGACAGAAAGATAAAGAACATGTATCATCCGCGCATTGGAGTACAGTTCGATTTTATCTATCAGACATTGAGTGAGCAAGATAAAGCCACATTTAATAACCTGTACGATAATTACTATTATAAACGCCATAACCACTTCTGGCAGGAACAGGCAATGAAGAAACTGCCTCAGCTTACACAAAGCACAAGGATGCTTGTATGCGGAGAAGATTTGGGTATGATACCGGATTGCGTGCCATGGGTAATGAACGAGCTGCAGATTCTGAGTCTGGAAATACAACGAATGCCTAAGAGCAGATCCTTGGAATTTGGACTAGTGGGTGAATATCCTTACCGTTCGGTTTGCACAATCTCTACTCACGATATGTCGACTCTGCGCGGTTGGTGGAAAGAAGATTTCCAGCAAACACAACGGTATTACAACAATATACTGGGCCATTATGGAACTGCGCCCGAAAAAGCATCGGGCAACATCTGTGAAGAGGTAATCAAACAGCATCTTTACTCCAACTCAATATTGTGCATCTTGTCTTTCCAGGATTGGTTGTCGATGAGTGAAGAGTGGAGAAACCCCAATATTGAAGCCGAACGCATCAATATTCCGGCAAACCCGAGACACTACTGGCGATACCGCATGCACATCACGCTTGAGGATTTGATGCAGGCCGAAAGTATTAATACAAAGATTCGTGAATTGATAGTTCTGACAGGGAGAAATCCTAAAAAATAAAAGTTTTGAGAGTTAGTTAGATGTTGAGTGCCGTCCAGAACGCGGCACTCTTTTTTTATTTCAATTAAAACGATTGTCATGTTCGCAGATTCTCTTACTTTTGTAACTGATGGATCATTAAGAAGATAAAAGGAGCTCTTTTTAAAGCATGGTTAATCATTCATCAACTAAAGGCAGGAGATTATTATTTCCTTGTACAGAAGAATTAATTCTTTTGTACAGAACATTACAATCTTTTGTACAAAAGAATGCAATGTTTTGTACAAGAATTCAATAACATTACGAAACAGCATAAGAAAATGAAATCGAATGATATGTATATCTTCCTCAGCAACGTAAAATTCTACGCCCGACATGGAGTTGGTGCTCAGGAAACATTGGTTGGCAACACTTTTATTGTAGATTTGAGATTGAAACTGGATTTCAGTAAAGCGGCAGAAACCGATGATCTTAACTATACAGTTAGCTATGCAGACGTATTCAAAGTTGTAAAGGCGGAAATGAAAACACCTTCTCTCCTATTGGAACATGTCGGCCAAAGAATTATTACGCACTTATTTCGTGAGTTCCCTACAGTGGAAGCCATTGATTTAAAGCTATCCAAGCTGAATCCTCCCATGGGAGCCGATATTGATTGTGCAGGTGTGGAAATGCATTGCGTAAGATAATTAAATTACTCGTGCGAGATAAAAAGAAAAAGGCTGAGAACAATATCAAATTGCTTTCAGCCTTTCTTATTTTATCAAATAGATATTTTCTATTCTTCTGTATATCTAATAATAGTCTGGTCTCTGTCTGGTCCTACAGATACGATCTTAATAGGCACTTCCAGTTGTTCTTCCAGGAATGAAACATAAGCATTGAATTCTTCTGGGAATTCGTCTTCGCTCTGCATCTTAGTCATATCAACCTGCCATGCAGGAAGTTCAACATATACAGGTTCTACATTCTCGTTAATATCATATGGGAAGTAATCAATTTCCTCACCATCCACTTTATATGCCACACAAGCCTTAATAGTTTCAAAAGTATCGAGTACATCGCTCTTCATCATTATCAGCTTGGTTACACCGTTAATCATTACAGAATACTTTAAGGCAACCAGGTCAATCCATCCGCAACGGCGTTTACGACCAGTTACGGCACCATACTCATGACCAATCTGGCAAATAGTTTCACCTGTTTCGTCAAACAATTCTGTTGGGAAAGGACCGCTACCTACACGTGTGCAGTATGCTTTGAAAATACCGAAAACCTCTCCTATTCTATTCGGCGCAACACCTAGACCTGTGCAAGCTCCTGCACAAACTGTATTAGATGAAGTAACGAAAGGATAAGAACCAAAGTCAATATCAAGCATAGTTCCCTGTGCTCCTTCGCAAAGAACACTCTTTCCGTCGCGAAGCAAATTGTTTATCTCGTGTTCGCTATCAACAAAATGGAATTGTTTCAGGTATTCAATGCCTTCAAACCACTCTTTTTCAAGCTGAGTTAAATCATATTCAAAGTTAAGGCTCTTAAGAATCGCTTCGTGGCGAGCTTTAGCCTGAGAATAAATTGTATCGAAATTATGAAGTATATCACCTACGCGAACACCGTTACGACTAATTTTATCAGTATAAGTAGGACCGATACCTTTACCTGTAGTTCCTACCTTAGCATCACCTTTTGCTGCTTCATAGGCTGCATCCAGAATACGGTGAGTAGGGAGAATAAGGTGTGCCTTTTTAGAAATGTGAAGTCTTTCTTTCAGGTTATGACCGGAAGCTTCCAAAGCTTCAGCCTCAGCCTTAAACAAAGCTGGATCTAATACAACACCATTACCAATGATATTTACTTTATCTCCCTGAAAAATACCGGAAGGAATAGAACGAAGCACATATTTCTGTCCTTCGAATTCGAGTGTGTGACCAGCATTTGGTCCGCCCTGAAAACGAGCTACCACATCATAGTTAGGTGTTAATACATCAACAACCTTACCTTTACCTTCATCACCCCACTGCAATCCTAATAAAACGTCTACTTTCATTTTATTTATTCTATAGTTTATTATTTATTTGCTTTTTTTTCTTCTTCGCCCAGGCACACCGACTGCAAATGCCATATATATATAAAGAATAATGTGACATTTGAAACTTGGTTAGCTTTGTATTTGCAATTGCATTCTTGAGCGTATCATTCTGAAACTCGGTCACCTTACCACATTCCGTACAGATTAGATGGTGATGCGTTTCAATATTAAATGATTTTTCGTACTGGGAAGAATTTCCAAATTGATGCTTAATAATCAGTTTCGCATCAATCAGAAGTATAATGGTATTATAAAGAGTGGCACGACTGACACGGAAGTTTTCCTGATTCATCATTTTGCTATACAGCATGTCGATACCAAAATGCCCCTCGATGGAATAGATTGTGTCGAGAATTGCATAACGTTCGGGAGTTTTCCGATGTTCGTTTGCATTAAGATATTCAGTGAATATCTGTTTTACTGTTTCTTTCACGTTTTGTTTATCCATGATGGGGCAATTTTTACCGCGAACAAAGTTAGCCTTTTTTGCGGAAAGAGAAAAGATTAAAGCAAATATTCTATCTCCAATTTTATATTTTCGAGAAGTAATTTCACATTTTCATCTTTCGGATTTTCTTCTTTAGCAAGCAGTTGCAAAACTTTTTCAGCATGTGCCTTACTTTGTTGGCCATACTTAACCAATGCCAACGTTGCTGATTTTCTTGAAAAATAAGCCGAAGAGAATAAAGCAGCAAAAGCCTGATCGAAAAACTCTTCTTCTGCCCTTTCATTCATCTCACCACCTTTACCAACTAAACGTGCCACAAGAAGAAAGCCACATGCCTGCACATATTCCCTTTCATCGGCCATCCATTGGAAAGATTTAGCCGGAGCATAAGGCAAATACTGAAACAAGCTCATACAGGTTAATTCAGCAATCTCAGAATTGTGAATATCCTCTACCCAGATATCTGCTATCTCAGGAAAGAAAGTATCAATAGGCTGTAACATTCCGGCAAGAATCTTCGATTCCCGAACATTCTCTTTCCAGAGAGTCTGCGCCAAATCATGATTCTGATCATATTGCTTGGCTATTTCTTTCAGGCGGGGAAGTTCAACTCCAAAGTTAATTTTATAAGCAAGCCCTTTTTCACGCATGCTTTGAGATGCAACTCCGTTCATCGATAAACGGAGCTGCGTCTTTATTTCCTTTATTATTTCTTTAGTATCCATCAATGATTATTCATTTCTATTAGGTAATGAAGAATATTCTCTTCCATAACGAAGCATTTGTTCAGCATAACCTTCATTATAAGAAACCTTTACGTCGGTAATCTTACCATCTTTATCCGTAGTTACCTCATAAACAGGATTCAAGAATCCTTTATAAGGAGCCAGATTCAGCTTTTCGTAGCGTGATAAGATCTCTTTGTGAAGCTCAGGATCAACTTTTACTGCATAAGTTTCTACCAGATTGCGGGCAGCAGCATAGTCACCTTCAGATTTTATTCTCTGAATTTCAGCCAACAGCTGTCCAAACAAGTCGCGAAGTTTCTGATAATCGTTGATGCGGACAAAAGTCTCGCCATCTTTCTTTACCAACTCAACAACTTTATCTGCAGCACCCTTTTCAAATGCCCAGCGAGCTATCAGCTGACGGTTACGCATATGAGCCTCTTCCACATTGTTTCCTAGTTGTATACGAACCAATTGTGTCATTAAACCATTCATCATAAATGAATAGTATTCTGCTTTAAAAGCGTCCGCACTAGGAATAATACCTAAATCAACCAACTTTTGGTCTGGCAAATAATACAAACCAAACAAATCGGCACGCGCCTCTTCGATTGTTGAATCATAAGCTTTCAATGCGTTTGGATCAGTACTTGGAAGCAATTTACCAGAACCATGACCTAAACATTCGTGCAAATCAGTATGAAGATCGTTTGTGATATCAGCATACTTATCATTTATTTCAATTTCTGCCTTGCTGTATGCAAATTCTTCGAAGAATCCATTTCCATGAGCAGCCTTATTATATGCATCTGTCAGATTACCAATAGTCACCGATTTAGAACCATGCTGAGCACGAATCCAGTTTGCATTAGGAAGATTAATTCCAATTGCTGTAGCCGGGTATAAATCTCCGGCAAGTATTGCTGCTGTAATTACTTTTGCAGAAACACCTTTAACCTCTTCTTTCTTAAATTTCTTATCTACAGGAGAATGATCTTCGAACCACTGCGCATTGGTACTGATTGTTTCTGTTCTCTTGGTAGCTTCCACATCCTTGAAATTAACAAGAGATTCCCAGCTGGCTTTCATTCCAAGCGGATCTCCATAATTTTCAGTGAAACCATTAACAAAGTCAACATGTGAATTCAAATCTTTCACCCATTGAATACAATACTCATCAAATTTCTTCAGATCACCAGTATTATAGTATTCTATAAGTTTAGTTATTACAGCTTTTTGCGTATCATTTTCTGTCACACCTTCAGCCTTTTTCAGCCAATAAACAATCTTTTCCAATGCAGGCGAATACAATCCACCAACTTTCCACACTTTCTCAAAAACTTTCCCGTTTTCTTTTACCAAACGGCTATTTAGTCCATAAGAAATAGGTGTAGTATCTTTCGGATCTTTCAATTTATTATAAAAATTTTCAGCCTCAGCTTGAGTTACTCCTTCATAATAATTGCTGGCAGACGTTAATATCAAGTCTTCTCCATCAGCCTGATTAACACGCTTAGGCATCACTTTCGGATCAAAAATTACAGGGAATATTTCATCACAAAGCTGAGCAACTGTTTGTCCTTTTTCTAAAGGTAATTTAGATGGATCAATCTTTTCAATAACACCTTTAAAGAATTCAGGGGTAAAGCCGGGGACAAACTTTTCACAACCATAATGATGATGAATACCATTAGAGAACCATACTCTTTTCAGATAAGTTTCCATATTTACATAATTGGTATCCTTTTTATCACCTGAATAGTTTGTATATACGGCTTCCAAAAGTCTTCTGATAATCAGATTGTATTTCCCATTCTGATCAAACAATATATCACGTCCTTCAAGAGCAGCCTGAGAAAGATAATAGATTAACTCTTTCTGCTTTAAAGGAAGCTCATCAAAACCGTGAACTTTATATCTAAGAATCTGCAAATCTGCAAATTTCTCTACAGTATAATCAAAGTTATCAGTCTCTGTGGCTTTCTTTAGATTTCCACAAGACGAAAGGAATGATACAATCATAGTTATCAATATTAGTTGTCTTTTCATATTATGTTGTTTCAATTAATGAATGTCTTAAAAACAAGAAAAGGGGAATACTCCAATAAAATTGGAGTAATCCCTTTTCTACAGAAAAACAATCAATTCTTAAAAGAATTATTTCTTTTCTGAATTTTTCTTACGGAATCCGTTTGGTGTTTCACCAACATTCTTATAGAAAGCGGCATAGAAAGATTGGCGGTTAGCGAAACCTACCATCGCACTAATCTCTTCTACATTCATGTCAGCATATCTCTTGTCTGTTAAGATATGCAAAGCATCTTTAACTCTGTACTCATTTAGTAAGCAAGAATAATTCATTCCGAAACGAGAATTGACAACAGCTGAAAGATAACGAGTATTGGTTTTCAGTTCTTTTGCCAAATCTTTAGCAGAATAATCAGGGTCTCTGTACTTCTTCTGAACTACTACAATATTCAGAATCTTGTCGTACAACTCATCAGCAAGTTCAGGTCTGATTAAAGATCTGTAAGCTGCTTTCTTGTCTTTTTTCTCTCTAAGATTGTAAGGCTTCTTGCGAGGCGCATTTTCAGGAGCAGTAGCCTGGCTTCCACTCTCTTGTTTTTTTAAATCACTCATTGAATTAACTGGTTAGGTTTTATTTATAAAAGAAATAATCTATATCCTTTACATTTCTGTTACAAATTTCAGACAAATATTTCATATACGCAACTAATTCGTATTTTTTTTTCATAAAACATTGTCCATTTATAGGTAATTTAATTAGCGCGTTTAAGTATTGAAGAACTTTTAACACAAAAAGCCCCTGTTTTTCATTTAGTAAAGAGGAAAATAATAAATGAGCTAATATTGAAAAAATAACATTATTAATTAATCTTATTAATTCGGACTTCAAATATGGAATAGACATGACTTAAAAGGCAAAAAACAGATAAAAACTTTTAAAAAAGGATATTTAAAGTTTTCTGAAACGTATGATATATAAACAGCTGTGTTTATTAGGATATTCGGAATATTTTAGAATAGATCTGATATTTCTATTGTATATCTCAGTTATATTCATTTTTAATTAAAAAAAATAAGAGTTCATTTTGTGACAGGAAAATGGAACTTTACCATAAAGACTACTATTATAAAAAACAAAGTCTGCTTAGTAATAAATTAAGAGTGAAAGCTTATATATATTCTTTTTAGCTTACCTTTGTCTCATTAACGAATTTAATAAGAGAACTAAATAACTATGCTTCATACACTTAAAACCTATTTTGGTTATGATTCTTTTCGTCCATTACAAGAAAATATTATAAATCATATACTTACCAAAAACGATTCATTGGTTTTAATGCCTACAGGAGGAGGTAAATCTATCTGTTACCAGCTTCCTGCATTATTAATGGAAGGAACAGCTATTGTTGTTTCTCCTTTAATATCTTTAATGAAAGACCAGGTTGAAGCACTTCAGGCTAATGGAGTAACCGCCGGAGCTTTGAACAGTAATAATAGTGAATTGGAAAACGCAAATCTGCGCCGTGAGTGCTTGATGGGCAAAATTAAGTTATTATATGTTTCTCCAGAGAAATTATTGTCGGAAGTAGATTATCTGCTCCGGGATATTAATATTTCTTTGTTTGCAATTGATGAAGCACATTGTATTTCTCAATGGGGACATGATTTCAGACCAGAATATACTCAAATGGGTATTCTAAGAGAGAAGTTCCCTAAAATTCCTATTATTGCTCTTACTGCTACAGCAGATAAAATTACAAGAACAGATATTCTTCATCAGCTAAGACTTAAGAATCCTAAAGTTTTCATATCTTCTTTTGATCGCCCGAATCTTAGTCTTACAGTGAAAAGGGGTTATCAGGAAAAAGAAAAGAACAAGACAATACTTGATTTCATTGATAAAAGGCCAAATCAATGTGGAATTGTTTATTGCCTGAGTAGAAAAACTACTGAAAAAGTTGCTTTAAACTTACAGAAGAATGGTATTGAAACAGCTGTTTACCATGCGGGGCTTTCGTCGGAACAAAGAGATAAAGCACAAAACGACTTTATAAACGACAGGGTACAGGTAGTTTGTGCCACAATCGCTTTTGGGATGGGTATTGACAAATCGAATGTAAGATGGGTAATACATTATAATATGCCTAAAAGCATTGAGAATTACTACCAGGAAATTGGTCGTGCGGGAAGAGATGGCTTGGATAGTGACACTATGCTTTTTTATTCTCTGAGCGACTTGATTTTACTAAGTAAGTTCGCCAATGAAAGCAAACAACAAAGTATAAACCTGGAAAAGTTGAATCGCATGCAGCAATATGCTGAAGCAAATATTTGCCGCCGCCGCATATTGCTAAGTTACTTTGGCGAAACTACAGATAAAGATTGCGGCAACTGCGATGTTTGCAAAAATCCACCCGAACGCTTTGACGGAACAATCATTGTTCAAAAAGCATTGAGTGCTATTGCCCGTACCAATGAGCAAATAGGAACAACACTCCTGGTAGATATCTTAAAAGGATTCAACAATGCAGAGGTTATTGAAAAGGAATACGATAAATTAAAAACCTTTGGTGCAGGCAGAGATATACCTCCAAGAGATTGGCATGACTACCTTTTACAAATGCTGCAACTTGGATATTTTGAAATTGCATACAACGAGAATAATCACCTCCGAATTACTGAATTGGGACGTAATATTCTTTTTGGAAAAGAAAAAGCAATCTTGGTTATCATTAAACGTGAAGAGTTTGTGGCCAAGAGTCGCAAAAAGAAAGCTGTCAAAGAGATTAAGCCAGAGAAACCTGACTACAGCAATGAAGATGAATTTATATTTGAAGAGCTACGCGTGCTGAGAAAGAAACTGGCAGACGAACAGGCTATTCCTGCATATATTGTACTTTCTGATAAAGTACTTCATTTATTAAGCAGTTCACGCCCCACTACAATAGAAGAATTTGGTAATATCAGTGGAATCGGGGAATTTAAAAAAGAAAAATACGGGAAAGATTTTGTGGGACTGATTAGAAAACTAACAAAAGAATCTAAATGAGCCTAGGCTCATTTAGATTCTTTTAGTTGTTGCATCAGTTCTGAACGAGGAATTCCAAGATCTATTGCTTTTTCAAAGCTAGACCGAGCCATTTCCTTTTTCTTCTGTGCCAGTAATATTTCGCCACGCAACATATATGCATTTGCCGATGTGGGAGACAGACTAATTGCTTTATCAAGATCAATCAGAGCAACATCCAATTGAAATATTTCTTTTTCCACACCTGCACGGATAACATATAACTCTGCATCGTTTGGATATTCAACAATCAATTTATTCAGTAATTCAAGCGAATTTTTGAAATCTTGCTCCTGTTGATAAAGAATAGCCAGACCTAATCTTCCGGAAACGCTTTCCGGTTCCAGTTCCAGCAATCGTTTATAATCTTCTTTCGCTTCCTTATAATTATGTCTGCCGGCCTGCAGATAAGCACGGAGAAACAAAGCCTTTGCATTGTTTTTATTAACATCCAATACTGTGCAGCAATCTACATAAGCTCTGTCGGTAAGTCCCATTTCAAATAAAAGAGATGCCCTGTCCATCAGAATAGGAACCGTAAGCGGAGCCATATTTAATGCAAAGTTATAAGATTCCAGAGCATCATCGATCTTATGCATTCTATATTGAAGCCGTCCGAGGTTTGCAAAAATCATGCAGTTATGTGCATTGGTAGGCTCAAGTTTCAGTGCTTCCCGGTAATACTTTTCTGCCTGAACAAGGCTATCCATTTTTTCACATTGGTTAGCCTTCTCAAATAGTTCTTTATAGTTCTGCGCATGTATACCAGGGAATAATGAACACAATAACAGCAACAATACAATTTTCTTCATTAAATATATATCTATTAATTAATCCAGTGGATAAGTTTCGAAAGCAAACTCTTCTGTCGACAAGTAGCGTTCGCCAGTATCGGGTAATAAAGCAACAACCATTTTTCCAGCAAATTCGGGGCGTTGAGCAATCATTCTGGCAGCATAAGCGGCAGCTCCGGAAGATATTCCAACGAGCAATCCTTCTGTTTGGGCTAATTCACGGCCTGCACGAATTGCTTCATTATCGGGAACCGAAAATACCTCGTCAACATTTGCAGGATTATAAATCTTTGGAACAAAGTTTGCACCAATTCCCTGAATGCGGTGAGGATTCCATTCTCCTTCTGTGAGCATAGGAGCTGATGCCGGCTGAACTGCTACGACATACACATCTGGGTTATACTTCTTAAGTGTTTCGCCAACGCCACAAACCGTACCGCCTGTGCCCACTCCAGCAACAAATACTGCCACCTGTCCATCGGTATCTCTCCAAATTTCTTCGGCAGTTGTACGTTTATGTATTTCCGTATTGGATGGATTTTCAAATTGTTGCGGAATAAAAGAACCCGGAATACTAGCTTTCAGTTCTTCAGCCTTACAGATAGCCCCTTTCATTCCTTCAATACCCGGTGTTAATTCTATTTTTGCACCGTAAGCCTTCAATAAGTTACGGCGTTCAATGCTCATTGTTTCGGGCATAGTAAGAATTAGTTTGTACTTCTTCACTGAAGCAACCATTGCAAGACCAACACCGGTGTTACCACTGGTTGGTTCAATAATTGTTGCACCCGGTTTAAGCACCCCACGCGCTTCTGCATCTTCAATCATTGAAAGAGCAGTACGATCTTTCACACTTCCCGCAGGATTAAAATACTCCAGTTTTCCAAGAACATTCGCTCTGGAATTGTATTTTTCCATATAAGCAGACAGTTTTAACAGGGGAGTATTGCCTATCAAGTCTGTGAGTTTGTTCGCTATCTTAGTCATATCCGTACCTATTTATGGGTATTTTCTGCAAATATACGTAAGAAAACTTATCACAAAGCATAGTTGTTACACAAATAATCCATATTTTTGAATTATTAAACCTGTATATAAAAGAATAATAAAATGGCTCATAATCACGAACATCAGCATAGCCATGCTATTGAATCTTTAAATAAAGCATTTATAATTGGCATAGTATTGAATCTCTCTTTTGTATTAATTGAATTTGGAGCCGGATTTTACTATGACTCATTAGGTTTGCTCTCTGATGCCGGTCATAATCTGGGCGATGTTGCCAGTTTATTTCTTGCCTTGCTTGCATTCCGTTTAGCCAGAGTAAAAGCAAGTCCTAAATATACTTATGGATATAAGAAAAGTACTGTACTTGTTTCATTGCTGAATGCAGTAATCTTGCTCGTTGCCGTTGGAGCAATCCTTATTGAAAGTCTTGAAAAAATCAAGAATCCTCGTCCGGTAGAAGGTAGTGCTATTGCTTGGGTAGCCGGGATCGGTGTGTTTATCAATGCCTTTACAGCCATGCTCTTTATGAAAAACAAAGAAAAAGATCTGAATGTAAAAGGAGCCTACCTGCACATGGCTGCCGATGCATTCGTTTCTGTTGGGGTATTAGCATCGGGAATGATTATTTCCGGTACCGGATGGTACATTATAGACCCTATTATTGGTATAACTGTAGCCATCGCGATACTAATTTCTACTTGGAACCTGCTTCACGAAAGTGTTCGTCTTTCATTGGATGGTGTTCCTGTTAATATCAGCAGCAATGATATAAAGGAACTCATTTCGGATATTGCCGAAGTTAAAAGCATCCATCATATGCACATCTGGGCACTGAGCACTACGGAAAATGCTATGACTGCTCATATTGTTGTATCCAATCTTGATATGATGGAGGAATTAAAGCTGCAAATAAAAGAGAGACTCAAAGAAGCGGGAATTTGCCACGTTACTTTGGAGTTTGAAACCGAACAGGTATGTTGTGACAGCAATTATTGCATATAATTCTACCGAAGAGAAAAATGATAGACCATTGACAGACCGAATTCCCTTCCTGTCGTTTTTAGTTTTATATCATTTTTATTAAAATCCTGTTGCTTCACGTCCTTCTTTCTTGTTATAAAATCATTGGCAAAGATTGCCACTGTTAGTTTATCTTTCAAGAAATTCTTTGACGCCCGTACCCGGTAAAAGTAGTTATTATAACTATCTAGTGGAACCGACTTCCGTGGGAAATAATACCCTCCATTTACATTCAGCATATAACCATCAGAAAAGTTAAACCAACTACTTGCCACCAAGCTACCATCAAAGCCCGTTTTTGTTAGTTTGCTGCGCAATTCCATGTAATCCTCATCGGAATAACCACCAGTTGCAACCAGTTGAAGTTTCATTGCTTTTGAGAATTGATAAGAAGCCGTTGCTGATATTAATGTTTTCTGAAAGCATAACTGATCCCACACAGCAAAGACAAATACAGGAGTATCTGATGGTGAAGGAATATATTCTTTTACTTTTCCTGTCCTGTCTCCACCATAAATATAATTAGCATCCAGTAAGAAATTAAATTTTGAAGCTACTTTACTATAGCCTAAGTGGAAGAAGTGAGATCTGCGGTCATTATATGAAGAAACATTTTGTTGATCATACAAAAGAGATAAAAGACTTGAATTACTCATCCACAAAAAAGAAGCTAAGTGAGAATGATAATCGGCCCTTATAATAGAACTCTTATTAAAGGCATACGATAAATTCAAGGATGGAAGGATATTTATGATATCATCGTCGTAAATCATCCATGATAAAGGCTGATTTTGTTCTGTTCTCACTGCAGCAGTAAGCTGAAAATTATTACTATGGAACTGATACTGAAGGTAAGTATACCACCTTTCAAAGTTTTTTTTAAAGCCACTTTCACCATATAATAGTTTTTCAGAATTACGTGTTTCTAAATAGTTGTAAGAATCATTCTTTTTTAGCCAACTATACCTTCCTCCAATACTAATTTCATGATGTAGAGCAAAAGGCAAAACAAAATCAAGCATTGCATCTTGTCTTTTTTGATTATTCTTTTCATTGGAATATAAAAACAAGTTAGATACCTGATCATCGCTATTCATTACACCTTCACAAAAATAATCATCTGTTATAGGCTGGCTATCATAAGAATAAGTCAATGAAAGTTTTGTTCCATTTGGGGAGAATAAATGAGCATAGTATGCCGATATATTATAATAAGAAGGAGTAATATCTTCTGTAGAATTATCCTTTCTATAAAAATAAAACTGAGGATGCGTCAAAACTGATTCAAAAGGGAACTTTGCAGGGTTACTAAACAAATTAAAAGCTACTCCCATACCATCACTTTTGGTCAGCTGATAAAAAGCATTCACATTTGCACGATGCAGCTTTTCTGGATGGATTTTTGTTTCATTAGTTTGTAATCCATTATATGCTACAGTGGTTATTGCACTTTTGCTATAGTTATCAAAATCATAAGAATATGTTCCGTTCAACGTCAGCCCTTTATACTTGGTGTTAAAGGAAGCATCGCCACCTAAAAGACCTAGCGTTGTAGCGTTAAGACCTAAAGACACATCTGTTCCGTTTATTGTCTGCTTCTTTGTCACAATATTAATTACCCCTCCCGAACATTCCGCTATCAGAGCTGATGAAGGATTGGTTAATATTTCAACCTTATCTACCGTTTTGGCTGGAATGCTTTTAAGAATATCGGCAGTTAAAGATGATTGTATAGAAAAGAATTTACCGTCAATGCTCAATCCAAAATCAGGTACACCGTTTAATGTCATTTGTCCTAAGCCATCTACAGCTATCATCGGGTATTTTTGAAGAATTTCCAGAAGATTGGTGGTTTGCGATTCGTTATCCGCACTTACATTATAAGATATCTTACAGTGAGACACCGCCATATTTGAAGATTCAGATTTCTCTTGAGCAGAAACATTAACCATGCATACAGCAAGGAAAAAAGATAAGAATTTAAATTTCATTTGTCGTTTGTTTTATTCACAGGGAAAATTCACGACAAAAATAGTGTAAAAATAAATCTCCCACAAGAATTTTACAGATTCTTTGTGGGAGATTATTAATTTCTACTCGAGATGTTTTTGTATCCTTGTACAAAAGAATGCATTCTTCTGTACAAAAGAAAACAATCTTTTGTACAAGGATTTATTATCTATTCAAGGCGTTTTATTAATTAGCCTTGATATAATTTACAATCCACTGTCCAACTTCAGAAGTTGATGACGGTTTTACACCTTCGCTAGCAATATCTTCAGTTACAACATTTGCATCCATTGAAGCTGCAACGGCTTTGGTGATTAATTCAGCTTCTTCTTTCAAACCAAATGCATATTCCAACATCATTGCTGCGGAAAGAATTGTAGCAAGCGGATTAGCAATATTCTTGCCTGCTGCCTGTGGATAAGAACCGTGAATAGGTTCGAACACAGAAGTGTGAGCACCAATTGAAGCAGAAGGAAGTAATCCCATTGAGCCCGTAATTACAGAACCTTCGTCGGTAAGGATATCTCCAAACATATTTTCGGTTACCATTACATCGAAGCTTTTTGGCCACTGAATCATACGCATTGCTGCATTGTCTACAAACAAGTATTCTGTCTCTACTTCAGGGAAATCTTTAGAGATTTCACGGGCTACTTCGCGCCACAAACGAGAAGTTGCAAGAATATTTGCTTTATCAACAACAGTAAGTTTCTTACGGCGTTGCATTGCATACTCAAAAGCCAGACGAACAATACGTTCTATTTCGTAACGACTGTAAACACATGTATCATAAGCTGTGTTACCATCTTCGCTTCTTCCCTGAGGACGACCGAAGTAAAGTCCACCTGTTAATTCGCGGATGCACATAAAATCGGCACCTTCAATAAGATCAGCACGAAGTGGTGATTTATGAACAAGTGAAGGGAAAGTAGTTACCGGACGAATATTGGCAAACAATCCCAGATTTTTACGCATAGCCAGCAAACCTTGTTCAGGACGTACAGTAGCACTTGGGTCATTATCGTATTTCGGCGCGCCAATAGCTCCGAACAATACAGCATCGCTCTGCATACAAAGCTCATGAGTAGCATCAGGATAAGGATTTCCTGTTTCATCAATGGCACATGCTCCTACCAAAGCATGTTTGTAACTTAATTCGTGATTAAACTTTTCGCAAATGGCAATTGTTGCGTTCAACGCTTGTTCTACAACCTCGGGACCGATTCCGTCGCCGGGAAGGACTGCAATATTTAATTTCATTTTTTTATATGGTTTATTATTAATATTCTTCTTCTATAATATTCAGCATTTTCACTGTGGCTTTAATAGCAGCCTCAGTCTGGTCGGCATCCAGTCCTTTTGTACGGAACACCCTATCGTTATTTTTCCAGGTAATTATGGTTTGCACAAACGCATCTGTACGTCCACCCGGAGGAATACTCACGGCATAGTTTATCAACATTGGGAATTTTCTGCCCAACGTATTTTTATAAACTTTACGCAAAGCCCGCATAAATGCATCATACTGACCATCTCCCGAGGATGTTTCTTCGTATTCCTTTCCATTAACGGATATTTTCAAGGTTGCTACCGGTTTAAGCCCACTGGTCAGAGTAAGGAAATAGTCGAGCAACTTCACTTTGCTATTTGCCGAGCTGTGTTTCAATACATCAGAAATAATGTAAGGTAAATCTTCCTGTGTAACCAGTTCCTTTCGGTCTCCCAGTTCAATAATCCGTTCCATTACTTTCTTCATGGATTCTTCATCGAGTTCCAATCCCAAAGTTTCTAAATTCTTACGAATATTAGCCTTCCCTGAAGTTTTTCCCAAAGCATATTCACGAACACGTCCAAAGCGTTCGGGCAAAAGATCATTATAATAGAGATTGCTCTTTGAATCGCCATCCGCATGTACGCCGGCCACCTGAGTAAATACGTTCTCACCAATGATAGGTTTATTAGCTGGAATGGCAATGCCAGAGTAAGATTCAACTATCCTGCTTATATCATTCAACCGATCTTCCACAATGGAAGTTTCGGCATTAAAGTGATCCTTCAAGATGGCCTGCACACTCGAGAGTGGAGCATTACCAGCTCTTTCTCCCAATCCGTTTATCGTGGTATGAAGTCCCTTTGCGCCCGAGATAACTGCAGCCAATACATTGGCAACTGCAAGGTCATAATCATTATGCGCATGAAAATCAAAATGCACGTTAGGGTAACGCTTTACCATCTTACGCATGTATTCCAATGTCTGCAAAGGATTGAGAATACCAAGCGTATCGGGTAGCATGAAGCGTTTAATAGGGAGTTTGATCAATGCATCCATTAGTTGGGTAACATATTTGGGCGAATGTTGCATGCCATTGCTCCAGTCCTCCAAATAAACATTAACACTAATTCCCATCTTTTCGGCATTAAGCACCACGTCTGTTATATTGGCGATATGCTCTTCGGGTGTTTTCCGAAGTTGCAGCTGACAATGTTTCAATGATCCTTTGCAAAGAAGATTGATTACCCGGCATCCGGCTTCGCGTATCCAGTTCAAAGAATCCATTCCATCTACAAATCCCAACACTTCCACACGATCGAGAAGTCCTCGGCGGGCAGCCCAGGCAGAAATCATCTTCACCGATTCGAGTTCTCCTTCCGAGACTCTTGCAGAAGCAACCTCGATACGATCCACTTTCAGCTCTTCAAGCAACAAACGAGCTATCATGAGTTTCTCTTGTGCTACAAAAGAAACCCCACTCGTTTGCTCACCATCACGAAGCGTTGTGTCTAATATCTCTATTCTCATTTGCTTTCCCAGGCTTCTATTTTATCTTTATTGCTCAGCAGGTAATCAATATCATCTAAACCATTCATCAGACAATGCTTCTTATAAGTATTGATCTGGAATTGTTCGCTTTTACCTGTAGCTTTATTGGTAATGGTTTGATTCGGCAGATCAACTTCAACTTCTGTTTTTGCATCTTCCTTGATAGAAGCAAATAGTTCTGCCAGGAATTTATCGGAAACAACAACCGGAAGTACAAAGTTGTTCAGTGCATTATTCTTAAAGATATCTGCAAAGAAACTGCTCACAACAATACGGAAACCATATCCTGCAATAGCCCATGCTGCATGTTCACGACTTGATCCGGAACCGAAGTTCTTTCCGGCAACTAATATTTTTCCAGAATAAGTTGGGTTGTTAAGAACAAATGTCTCTATCGGATTTCCTTGCTTATCATATCTCCAGTCACGGAAAAGATTATCTCCGAAACCTTCTTTAGTTGTAGCTTTTAAGAAACGTGCAGGAATAATTTGGTCAGTGTCCACATTTTCAAGAGGAAGTGGAACACAAGTACTGGTAGTTATATTAAATTTTTCTTTCATTGTTATTCTACTATTAAGCCATTAATACTCGTGGATCGGTTATTTCTCCGGTAATTGCTGCAGCTGCCGCAACAAGCGGACTAGCCAAAAGGGTACGGGCACCTGGTCCCTGACGTCCTTCAAAATTACGGTTTGATGTAGATACTGAATATTTACCTGCCGGAACTTTATCTTCGTTCATTGCCAAACAAGCAGAACAGCCTGGTTGACGAAGTTCGAAACCTGCTTCGTTTAAAATTTTATCAAGACCTTCTTCACGAATCTGCTGATCTACTGCCCATGAACCCGGAACTAACCAAGCTACCACGTTTGCAGCTTTTTTCTTTCCCTTAACGAAAGAGGTGAATTCACGAAAATCTTCAATACGTCCGTTTGTACAGCTACCTAGAAATACATAATCAATCTTCTTGCCAAGCATTGAATCACCGGCTTTGAAACCCATATATTCTAAAGATTTAGCATAAGAAATTCTTCCGGCTTCGGGAACACTTTCAATAGTTGGAATATTTGAAGTAATGCCCAACCCCATACCTGGATTTGTTCCATAAGTAATCATTGGTTCAATATCTTCAGCCTTGAAAGTAATTTCCTTATCAAATACTGCATCCGAATCGCTCTTCAATGTTTTCCAGTATTCAACAGCTTTATCCCAAGCTTCACCTTTAGGAGCATATTCTCTACCTTTAATATATTCAATTGTTTTTTCATCAGGAGCAATCATTCCACCACGAGCACCCATTTCAATAGAAAGATTGCAAAGTGTAAGACGTCCTTCCATTGTTAGATCTTTCACTGCTTCTCCGGCATATTCCACAAAATATCCGGTAGCTCCACCAGTTGTCATCTTTGCAATGATATAAAGAGCAATATCCTTAGCTGTTACTCCTTTGCTTAATTTACCATCTACAGTAATACGCATTGTTTTCGGACGAGACTGAAGAACACATTGTGATGCCATTACCATCTCAACTTCCGATGTACCAATACCAAACGCAATAGCTCCCATAGCTCCGTGAGTAGAGGTGTGAGAGTCTCCACAAACAATAGTCATACCAGGAAGAGTCAAACCATTTTCCGGACCTACTACATGGATAATACCATTTTTCTTGTGTCCTATTCCAAAATAGTTCAGACCAAAATCTTTTGCGTTCTTATCTAACGCAGCAACCTGATTGCGTGAAATAGGATCAACAATTTCTTTATCCTGATTTAATGTAGGAATATTATGATCGGGCATGCAAAAAATCTTTTCCGGACGGAAACATTTTAACCCGCGATCTCTCATTCCCGAGAAAGCCTGCGGACTTGTTACCTCATGACAGTAAAGTCTGTCAATATATAATTGAGTAGGACCATCTTCTACCGTACTTACAACGTGTGCGTCCCAAATCTTGTCGAACAATGTTTTCATATTTTCTATTGTCTAATTATTATATATGTTACCTATTGAAACAAAATCTTATTTTATAAACTTATTAATACAGTCAATATAAGCTTCTACAGATGCTGCAACAATATCAGTATTAGCACCAAAGCCATAATAAACGTGTTTGTTATATTCAACCTGCATATGTACTTTACCTACATCATCACTACCTTTACTTATAGCCTGAATTGTAAATTCTTTCAATGTCATATTACGGTGAATTATATTCTTCAAAGCTTTAATTGCAGCATCAACTGGTCCGTTACCACTTGCAGCCGCTTCAAATTCTCACCTGCAATATCCAAGCCTAAACTTGCCACAGAACGAACACCAACACCACTCGTAACCTGAAGGTAATCAACCTTAATACGTTTGTTGGTACTTCTTTCAGCGCCTGCAAGCATAAGAACATCATCATCATTAATATCTTTCTTTCTATCGGCCAGTTTAAGGAACTCATCGTAAACTTTATCAAGCTTCTCTTTTTCCAAATCTATACCAAGAGAAGATAAACGATGCTTCAATGCAGCTCTTCCACTACGAGCAGTCAATACAATTGAACTATCATCAATACCCACATCATGCGGATTAATAATTTCATAAGTCTGAAGGTTCTTCAATACACCATCCTGATGGATTCCAGATGAATGAGCAAAAGCATTCCTGCCAACAATCGCTTTATTTGGCTGGATCGGCATATTCATCAAACTTGAAACCATACGTGAGGTTGGGTATATCTTTTGAGTATTAATATTAGTCTGAATATTAAACTCATGATGACTTTTCAAAATCATAGCTACTTCTTCTAAAGCAGTATTACCGGCACGTTCGCCTATTCCGTTCATAGTAACCTCTACCTGACGAGCTCCACCAATGATACCTGCAATAGTATTTGCAGTAGCCATACCAAGATCGTTATGACAGTGAGTAGAAATTATTGCATTATCTATACCGTTTACATTTTCTTTCAAGAATCTTATTTTAGCTTCATATTCAGAAGGCAGACAATAACCCGTTGTATCAGGTATATTCACCACAGTAGCACCCGCTTTTACAACAGCCTCGATTACTCTTGCAAGATATTCATTATCTGTTCTTCCGGCATCTTCTGCATAGAATTCTACATCTTCTACATATTTCTTAGCATATTTAACAGCAGCAACAGCTCGCTCAATAATTTCTTCACGAGTTGAGTTAAACTTATATTTAATATGAGAGTCAGATGTTCCTATACCAGTATGTATACGTTTATGTTTTGCATATTTCAGAGCTTCAACTGCTACATCAATATCTTTCTCAACCGCACGGGTCAATGCACAAATTGTAGGCCATGTAACAGCCTTTGATATTTCAATCACTGAATTAAAATCGCCAGGACTCGAAATTGGGAAACCAGCTTCAATTATATCTACACCGAGAGCTTCCAACGCTTTCGCAACCTGGATTTTCTCTACTGTATTTAATTGGCAGCCAGGAACTTGTTCACCATCTCGAAGAGTAGTATCAAAAATAAATAATCTGTCACTCATCTTTTTAGCCTCTTTATTTAATTTATAATATTATCATAAAAAAAAGCCTTTCTCATCTGGAAGTGAGAAAGGCTTTATATATTTTAATACATATCTATGCACAACGCTCACTTCCATCTAGCTTACCAGAAGAATAATAATATTGCACAGGAGAATATGTATAAATGTCTGTTTCATAAAGTTGTCTTTGTTTTGACGCTGCAAAGGTAGACATAATTTTTAAATAAGCAAATAACATGAAACTTTTTTATCCTAAAATATTTCATTTTATAATTATTTCAAGATTATTAGTTACGATATCTCATAAAAGCGTAAAAGAAATGAGAAGAATAGTAGCAATATCACTTAAGTGATATTACTATATATAAGTTGTATTATAAATTCATTAATAAATTATCACTGATTATAGAGGCTAAGTAACAAATAAGAATAACTAACGAACTATATAATCTTATCAACTACATAATAAAAGAATCTCAGCAATATTGGAGCAGCCCATAAAATTGATATATACAAATAAAAACAGCAGCGATAGTATTCAGAGTAACCAGAAAGGCTCACGTAATCATAGGAGGTGAAATAGATGACAAAGACGCATATACAACAAAAAAGAGCATGCTAGTTGTGTCATAGCATTATTAAGAGGATGTAAGCGACGTATATTTAACAAAAAAAAAGAGTCCCATTCATTCTTCAATGAACAGGACTCTTTGATAAAACGGCAGCTACCTACTCTCCCACTGTTACGCAGTACCATCGGCGTGATCAGGCTTAACTTCTCTGTTCGGAATGGGAAGAGGTGGAACCCTGATGCTATAGCTACCTTAATATTTTTAATTTCTTTTTTATCTGATTTTATTTTGTTTCTTTCGTTTCCTTATTTCAGATTCTATTAAGATAAACACAATGTAAAAGCAATAAAGGAAAGATCTTTTTAGCTATTATATTCAAGAGCCAAACTATCTAGCCAACCATATATGGAAAGAAGAAAGTGTACGGGCAATTAGTACTGCTCGGCTTTGACATTACTGTCTTTACACCTGCAGCCTATCAACGTTGTCGTCTTCAACGACCCTAAGAAATCTAATCTTGTGGCTGGCTTCGTACTTAGATGCTTTCAGCACTTATCCAATCCCGACTTAGATACCCGGCAATGCACCTGGCGGCACAACCGGTAAACCAGCGGTCAGTCCAACACGGTCCTCTCGTACTAGTGTCAGAGCCACGCAAATTTCATACGCCCACGATAGATAGAGACCGAACTGTCTCACGACGTTCTGAACCCAGCTCGCGTGCCACTTTAATGGGCGAACAGCCCAACCCTTGGGACCTTCTCCAGCCCCAGGATGTGACGAGCCGACATCGAGGTGCCAAACCGCTCCGTCGATATGAGCTCTTGGGAGCGATCAGCCTGTTATCCCCGGAGTACCTTTTATCCTTTGAGCGATGTCCCTTCCATACGGAAACACCGGATCACTATGCTCTAGTTTCCTACCTGATCGACTTGTCGGTCTCCCAGTCAAGCACCCTTATGCCATTACACTCTGCGGACGGTTACCAATCGTCCTGAGGGTACCTTTAGAAGCCTCCGTTACACTTTTGGAGGCGACCACCCCAGTCAAACTACCCACCAAACAGTGTCCTCACATTTGCGAGTTAGAACTCAAATAATCAAAGGGCCGTATTTCAACAGCGGCTCCACAAATACTAGCGTACCTGCTTCAAAGCCTCCGGCCTATCCTACACATCAATTACCCAAATTCAATGTTAAGCTATAGTAAAGGTTCACGGGGTCTTTTCGTCCCATCGCGGGTAATCGGCATCTTCACCGATACTACAATTTCACTGAGCTCACGGTTGAGACAGTGTCCAGATCATTACACCATTCGTGCAGGTCGGAACTTACCCGACAAGGAATTTCGCTACCTTAGGACCGTTATAGTTACGGCCGCCGTTTACTGGGGCTTCAATTCAATGCTTCTCTTGCGATGACATCTCCTCTTAACCTTCCAGCACCGGGCAGGTGTCAGGCTATATACTTGATCTTTCAATTTTGCATAGCCCTGTGTTTTTGTTAAACAGTTGCCTGGACCTATTCTCTGCGCCCTCATTACTGAGGGACCCTTTCTCCCGAAGTTACAGGGTCAATTTGCCTAGTTCCTTAACCGTGATTCACTCAAGCGCCTTAGTATATTCTACCCGACTACGTGTGTCCGTTTACGGTACGGGTACCTTAAAGATTAAGTTTAGCGGATTTTCTTGGGAGTCTGCTTACATACACTATCCAATCACCACAAGGGCTCTCGGTACTATCAGGTTCGACTAGTCTTCCGGATTTGCCTGGAAAACTAATATCTACACCCTTCAACCAGCTATTCCGTCAGCCGGCGGTATTATCACTACTCCGTCTCCACATCACTCTTTAAGGTAGTAAGGGAATATTAACCCTTTCTGCCATCGGCCTCGCCGTTCGGCTGAGCCTTAGGACCCGACTAACCCTGATCCGATTAGCGTTGATCAGGAAACCTTAGTCTTTCGGCGAGGGGGTTTCTCACCCCCTTTATCGTTACTTATACCTACATTTGCTTTTCCACACGCTCCAGCAGAGCTCACGCTCCACATTCAACGCTGAGTGGAATGCTCCCCTACCAACCATTACTGGTTCCATAGCTTCGGTAAATTGCTTATGCCCGATTATTATCCACGCCAAACTCCTCGACTAGTGAGCTGTTACGCACTCTTTAAATGAATGGCTGCTTCCAAGCCAACATCCTAGCTGTCTTAGCAATCTGACTTCGTTAGTTCAACTTAGCAATTATTTCGGGACCTTAGCTGATGGTCTGGATTCTTCTCCTCTCGGGCACGGACCTTAGCACCCATGCCCTCACTCCTGATATTAAACTAATGCGCATTCGGAGTTTATCAAGACTTGATAGGCGGTGAAGCCCTCGCATCTTATCAGTCGCTCTACCTCACATTAGTAATTATCAAGGCTGCACCTAAATGCATTTCGGGGAGTACGAGCTATCTCCAAGTTTGATTAGCCTTTCACCCCCACCCACAGTTCATCCGGAAGCTTTTCAACGCTTATCGGTTCGGTCCTCCAGTTAGTGTTACCTAACCTTCAACCTGACCATGGGTAGATCACTTGGTTTCGCGTCTACTACCACTGACTAAATCGCCCTATTCAGACTCGCTTTCGCTTCGGCTGCAAAACTTAATTTCTTAACCTTGCCAGTGACAGTAACTCGTAGGTTCATTATGCAAAAGGCACGCCGTCACAGCACGAAGCTGCTCCGACCGCTTGTAAGCGCATGGTTTCAGGGACTATTTCACTCTTCTATTCGAAGTTCTTTTCACCTTTCCTTCACAGTACTGGTTCACTATCGGTCTCTCGGGAGTATTTAGCCTTACCGGATGGTCCCGGCAGATTCATGCAGAATTCCTCGTGCTCCGCACTACTCAGGATACCACTACGGTATATATTGGATTCATGTACGCAACTATCATGCTCTATGGTGACACTTTCCAGAGTCTTCCATTCTCCAATATAAGTCCGATATCGTGGTCCTACAACCCCAATTATGCCGTAACATAATTGGTTTGGGCTAATCCGCGTTCGCTCGCCACTACTTACGGAATCATTCTATTATTTTCTTCTCCTACAGGTACTAAGATGTTTCAGTTCCCTGCGTTCGCCTCCATCTAAGATGGATAATATCCCTTCAGGATATTGGGTTGTCCCATTCGGAAATCTTCGGATCAAAGGTCATTTGCACCTACCCGAAGCTTATCGCAGCTTATCACGTCCTTCATCGCCTCCGAGAGCCAAGGCATCCGCCATGCGCCCTTGCTTACTTTCTTCAAACACTGTAAACTATTCGTAGTTATACGTTTTCGTTTACCATATGGTTCGATATATACTTTAGCTCTTTTTATCTCTAAAAATTACTTACTTTATTGCTTTTGTACATCATGTCAAAGATCGTTTCAAGCAGATGCTTGATCGTGGAGAATAACGGATTCGAACCGTTGACCCCCTGCGTGCAAGGCAGGTGCTCTAGCCAGCTGAGCTAATCCCCCGTGAAATTATAAGAAGCGATTTTACTGGATGGTTAATCCATTATGCTCCTCTTTTTCGCGTAGTCCCAGGCAGAGTTGAACTGCCGACCTCTACATTATCAGTGTAGCGCTCTAACCAACTGAGCTATAGGACTGTCGTTCAAAACCTCTTACCTTTCGGCTCGGCTTCTTTCTAATCTCTTATTTTTTATATAGAATAAACAAAAACCAGTAGTACAATAAAAAGCGAACCAGATAAAAGGAATCACTCCAGAAAGGAGGTGTTCCAGCCGCACCTTCCGGTACGGCTACCTTGTTACGACTTAGCCCCAGTCACCAGTTTTACCCTAGGACGCTCCTTACGGTTACGTACTTCAGGTACCCCCGGCTCCCATGGCTTGACGGGCGGTGTGTACAAGGCCCGGGAACGTATTCACCGCGCCGTGGCTGATGCGCGATTACTAGCGAATCCAGCTTCATGGAGTCGGGTTGCAGACTCCAATCCGAACTGAGAGAGGCTTTTGGGATTAGCATCCTGTTGCCAGGTAGCGACCTTCTGTACCCCCCATTGTAACACGTGTGTAGCCCCAGACGTAAGGGCCGTGCTGATTTGACGTCATCCCCACCTTCCTCGCATCTTACGACGGCAGTCTCGATAGAGTCCTCAGCTTAACCTGTTAGTAACTATCAATAAGGGTTGCGCTCGTTATGGCACTTAAGCCGACACCTCACGGCACGAGCTGACGACAACCATGCAGCACCTTCACAGATGCCATAAAGGCTATAATGTTTCCACTATATTCATCTGCAATTTAAGCCTGGGTAAGGTTCCTCGCGTATCATCGAATTAAACCACATGTTCCTCCGCTTGTGCGGGCCCCCGTCAATTCCTTTGAGTTTCACCGTTGCCGGCGTACTCCCCAGGTGGAATACTTAATGCTTTCGCTTGGCCGCTTGCTGTATATCGCAAACAGCGAGTATTCATCGTTTACTGTGTGGACTACCAGGGTATCTAATCCTGTTTGATACCCACACTTTCGTGCCTCAGCGTCAGTTGTACCCCGGTAAGCTGCCTTCGCAATTGGAGTTCTTCGTGATATCTAAGCATTTCACCGCTACACCACGAATTCCGCCTACCTTATGTACACTCAAGAATAACAGTATCAACTGCAATTTTACGGTTGAGCCGCAAACTTTCACAACTGACTTATTATTCCGCCTACGCACCCTTTAAACCCAATAAATCCGGATAACGCTCGGATCCTCCGTATTACCGCGGCTGCTGGCACGGAGTTAGCCGATCCTTATTCATAGTATACATACAAAAAACCACACGTGGCTCACTTTATTCTACTATAAAAGAAGTTTACAATCCATAGGACCTTCATCCTTCACGCTACTTGGCTGGTTCAGGCTCTCGCCCATTGACCAATATTCCTCACTGCTGCCTCCCGTAGGAGTTTGGTCCGTGTCTCAGTACCAATGTGGGGGACCTTCCTCTCAGAACCCCTATCCATCGAAGACTTGGTGAGCCGTTACCTCACCAACTATCTAATGGAACGCATCCCCATCCATAACCAATAAATCTTTAACTTTCTCAAGATGCCTTGAAAAAGTACTATCGGGTATTAATCTTTCTTTCGAAAGGCTATCCCCGAGTTATGGGAAGGTTGGATACGTGTTACTCACCCGTGCGCCGGTCGTCAGCGGTATTGCTACCCTGCTACCCCTCGACTTGCATGTGTTAAGCCTGTAGCTAGCGTTCATCCTGAGCCAGGATCAAACTCTTCATTGTAAAAGTTTCATTTAAATTCTGTCCAGGATTCCGTTTATCTTAATTGACGGTTCGCATTTTTATTTTTACCAAGTACATGTAACAATACACGCACTTAATGCTCTTGTACTACTTGTTTCGTTTATTTATAATCTTTTCAAAGAACGATTGCTTTTTGTTACGCTTGTTTTCGTAAGCGGATGCAAAGGTAGAACTTTTAATTTTAACCTCCAAATGTTTTTGAGAATATTTTTTAAATTCTTTTTCTCTAAAACCTCGATGAATGCACCGGTTTCACTTACATTATGTCAACTGCGTAAGCTTTGTCTCTCTTGCAAAGCGGGTGCAAAAGTAGACTTTTATTCCTACCAATCCAAATGTATCTAACTCTTTTTTATATCTTTTTTTGCAATGAGTAGGTAACTCGCTGAATTACAACTGTGTTACAGAACATTTTTTTTCTTCTTTGCAAGGAACTTTGGGAAAGGTTACTGCTCTATATACATTATATATTTACGTGCGCGCGTAAGGGGTGCCGAAAAGTTTTGTGATTCACATTACGCAGGAAAAGCGTTAAAGTTACTTTTCGTTAGATTCTTACGAAAAAAAATAAAATGTACGCTTTGATCTGCCACATCTACCACTAGACAGGTCTTACTAATTGTATTTCAGCTGTTTAGATTAGTGGTAGATAAAAACTAAATACAAATCATCTGCTACCAAATGGTTATATCTGCCACTAAAGTAGCTACACTATTTGTTTTAAAAAGCAGGCCGGGTATTTTTAATAATCCCACGAGAGATTTTATTTTTCACGAAGAGTATTTATTGATTATTGTACAAAACATTGTTTTCTTCTGTACAAAAGAATATATTATTCTGTACAAAAGATTGTATTCTTTTGTACAAGAATACACAAAGATGTCTAGAAGGATTTTAAAAAGGTGGCGAGTGTTTGCAAAAAAGCCGGAGAGAATTGAAAGAAATTAAACCGGAAGTGATCTTTCATGAAATTGACTTGCTGATTTTACCGTTATTAATAAGATTGGATTATTATATTATTGTTATTCTGAAACAGGCATTACTGAAAATAGAAGATAATACAATGAAAACAGGATTAAATAAGTGGAGCGATATACAAGTGAATAGACCGTGCGGCTGTTTTTTTACATAAACTTACCCTTTAGTTAGAACACGAACAAGATCTATTCAGGAATTCTATTGCAACGATTATAGAAGAAGTTAAAACCGGCAGTGGCAGATAAATGCATTTAGTGGGAGATAAAATGTATCACATTTTTATCTCCAACCAAGATATATAATTGAAGATCAACGTTATAAGCTCTATTTTGTAGCAGGTAGCAGATGATTATGAAATTTTCCATTCTTGGGTAAGGAGAATAGTTATCGCTATTATATTAGTAAAATACACTTTTATGTGTTCAACTAAAAAAAGCGCAAAAGGAAGTTATACTGAAACATTTAATCAAAATAGAGTGAACAAAAATAGATCATACTTAGATTGTCTGTTTCAAAAAATAATAGTAAAAATGTGATATTAAGAAAGAATCAACGACATATTAAGAAGCATAGAAACTTAAATTAATGGGGTTATTATGATAAGTTAGCCAAATAAAACCAACCGTTTTAAGAGAGTAAACAAAATTCACTCAATCTTTGGACTTGTCAATTCTATAATTTATCTTTGCTATCTAATTGCTTTTAATAATAGAAAAAATTAAATACACACTCTCATGAAAGACTTTCTCAAATTTACGCTTGCAACCGTAGTGGGAATCATCCTATCAAGCATTGTAATATTTTTTATTGGTGCCATAATCTTATTTGGAGTTGTGGCTTCAGCTGATACAGAAGTGAAAGTGAAACCAAACTCTATCATGTTTCTGGATCTTAATGGAACATTAGAGGAACGAACTAAAGACAATCCATTAAAACAATTCTTTGGAGAAGAATTATCTACTTACGGATTAGATGATATTCTCTCTTCTATAAAAAAGGCAAAGGAAAACAATGATATTAAAGGAATCTATATACAGGCAAAAATGTTGGGAGCTTCCTATGCTTCCTTACAAGAAATAAGAAATGCACTGGTTGATTTTAAAAAGAGTGGTAAATTCATTGTTGCCTACAGTGATAATTATACTCAAAAGCTATACTACCTTTCTAGTGTAGCAGATAAAGTTCTACTTAATCCGAAAGGAGTAATTGAATGGCAGGGTCTTGCTGCAGAACCAATGTTCTATAAAGACTTGCTGGAAAAAGTTGGAGTAGAAATGCAGATATTCAGAGTTGGAACATACAAATCGGCTGTAGAACCTTTTATTGCAACCGAGATGAGTCCGGCCAATCGTGAACAAGTTACAGAATACATAGGTTCTATCTGGAATCAGATATTAACTGATGTTTCTGTCTCTCGAAAAATTTCCAAAGATTCTCTTAATGCCTGTGCCGATCGCATGCTTATGTTCTATCCATCTGAGCAATCCGTAAAATGTGGCCTGGCAGATAAACTAATCTATAAAAGCGATGTTAGAGATTATTTGAAGACGTTGGTCAAAATAGACAAAGATGAAGATCTTTCAGTACTAAGTCTGGATGATATGGTCAACGTTAAACGTAACGTTCCAAAAGATAAGAGTGGCAATGCGATTGCAGTATATTACGCATTCGGAGGTATTGATGAGTCAACCGATGAAGGTATTATTTCAGAAAAAATGATTAAAGATTTGCGTGAACTACGTGAAAACAAAGAAATAAAAGCAGTTGTTCTTCGAGTAAACTCACCTGGGGGAAGCGCTTTTGGTTCTGAACAAATATGGAACGAAGTAAAAGCCCTAAAGAAAGAAAAGACTGTAGTAGTTTCCATGGGAGACTATGCAGCATCCGGTGGTTACTACATTTCTTGTGCCGCAGATTGTATAGTTGCCGAACCAACAACACTCACTGGTTCTATCGGGATATTTGGAATGTTTCCTAATGTAAAAGGATTAACTGACAAAGTTGGACTTAAATTTGATGTAGTTAAAACTAATAAATTCTCTGACTTGGGAGCAATTGGCCGTGGATTAAACAACGACGAAAAATCATTGATTCAAATGATGATTAACGAAGGATACGATACCTTCTTAACCAGATGTGCTGACGGTAGAAAAATGAGTAAGCAGGCTATCGGTAAAATTGCAGAAGGACGAGTATGGACCGGAGAAAAAGCTAAAAAAATAGGACTGGTAGACGAATTGGGTGGTATAGACAAAGCTATAGAAATTGCAGCTAAGAAAGCAAAAATAAAAGACTATACCGTTCTTTCATACCCTGAGAAAGAAGAATTCTTTGAGTCTCTTTTCAAAGAAAAACCAACTCATTATATAGAATCCAGATTGATAGAAAGTAATTTTGGTGAGTTCTACAAAGGATTCAGCATGATTAAGGATGTTCAGAAACTAGATTATGTACAAGCCAGAGTACCTTTTGATATAAATATCAAATAAGATGAAATGGAAGAAAACTTCATTAAGATACATAAAAGTCTTTATCCACTCTCTTTTCTTTATGGATTGGGGGTAAGCCTGCGCAACAAAATGTTCGACTGGAATATTTTACACTCTAAGAGTTACAATATTCCAGTTATCAGTGTTGGCAATATTACTGTTGGTGGTACAGGGAAAACTCCACATACAGAATATTTAATCAAACTACTTAAAAAGGAATTTAAGGTAGCAGTTCTAAGCCGAGGATATAAGCGAAAATCAGAAGGCTTTATTTTGGCAAATGAAAGCAGTACAGCAAAAGAGATTGGAGATGAACCTTTCCAGATTAAGCAGAAATTTCCGGAAGTAATAGTATCCGTAGATAAAGATCGTTGCCACGGAATAGAGACATTACAACAAGAAAGGGCTTCAGAATTAGAAGTTATTCTTTTGGATGATGCTTATCAACATCGATACGTAGCTCCCGGCATAAATATATTACTGGTAGATTTCAACAGACTTATCTGTGACGATGCACTTCTTCCAGCCGGACGTCTGCGAGAACCAGCACGTGGCAAAAGTAGGGCAACCATGGTTATAGTAACAAAGTGTCCAAGAGTAATGAAACCAATGGATTTCCGGATTATTACAAAACGGTTAGATTTATATCCATATCAGCAACTCTATTTTACCTCGTATAAATACAGTAGCCTAACACCAATCTTTCCAACTGTCAACAATAGAAAAAGAACATTGGGTCAGATTGAGAAAGATGAAAAAGTGCTGTTGCTTACCGGGATTGCATCTCCTCAACAATTACTGCAAGATATAGAGAGATATTCATCCAATATTACTCCCTTAACGTTTGCAGACCACCATGATTTTACAGAAAATGACATGGTAACATTAAAGGAAACTTTTGAGAATCTACCCGGAGACAAGAAAATAATTATAACAACAGAAAAAGATGCCGCGCGTCTTACTCAGTTTAGTAATTTAGACGAAAAAATACAAAAAAACATCTATACTCTTCCTATAGAAGTAAGATTTCTACAGAATCAGGAAGAGGCGTTTAACCAAAACATTATTGAATATGTTAGAAAAAATAAAAGAGACAGCAGCCTTCCTGAAAGAGAGAATGCATACTAGCCCGGAAACAGCAATTATTTTAGGAACAGGATTAGGAAATCTGGCTAATGAAATTACAGAAAAATACGAGATAAAATATCAGGATATCCCTAACTTCCCGGTCTCCACAGTAGAAGGACATAGCGGAAAGCTTATTTTCGGGAAATTAGGAAATAAAGATATTATGGCTATGCAAGGCCGCTTCCACTACTACGAAGGTTACTCAATGAAAGAAGTAACGTTCCCTGTACGGGTTATGAAAGAACTCGGCATCAAAACATTATTTGTTTCTAATGCCAGCGGTGGAATGAATGACGCTTTTGAAATTGGAGACTTGATGATTATCAGAGATCATATTAATTTTTTCCCGGAACATCCGCTTCGTGGAAAAAACTTATATGGAGACCGTTTCCCTGATATGAGTGATGCTTATTCCAAAGATTTAATAAATAAAGCACTAGATATTGCCAAAGAAAAAGGAATCAAAGTTCAGCAAGGAGTATATTTAGGAACACAAGGTCCTACATTCGAAACGCCTTCAGAATATAAGATGTTTCATATTCTGGGAGCAGATGCAGTAGGAATGTCTACTGTACCGGAAGTTATTGTAGCCAACCATGCCGGTATTAAATGCTTTGGTATCTCAATCATAACAGATCTAGGTGTTGAAGGTAAAATCGTAGAAGTATCTCACGAAGAAGTACAGAAAGCAGCCGATGCTGCGCAACCAAAAATGACAACTATCATGCGTGAATTAATTAATCGCGCATAATTTTAAATAATAGATATGCAAGAAAGAAAAAGAACAGAGATTGCAACATTAGGAGAATTTGGCCTCATCAAACACCTTACAGAAGGGATTGAATTAAAAAACGAATCCAGCAAATATGGTGTGGGCGATGATGCAGCAGTACTCTCCTATCCGGACAAACAAGTTCTGGTTACAACAGATTTATTAATGGAAGGTGTTCATTTTGATCTGACTTATGTTCCATTGAAACATTTGGGATATAAAGCTGCCATCGTTAATATCTCGGATATTTACGCAATGAACGGCAGTCCCAAACAAATGATCATTTCAGTTGCTGTTTCCAAGAAATTCTGCATAGAAGATATGGAAGAGCTTTATGCCGGAATACAAATTGCATGCGAAGAGCACAATGTTGATATTGTAGGCGGAGACACATCTTCATCCCTGACCGGTCTTGCCTTAAGCATTACCTGCATTGGCGAAGCGGACAAAGATAAAGTTGTTTATCGCAATGGAGCTAAAGAAACCGACTTAATTTGTGTTAGTGGTGATTTAGGAGCAGCCTATATGGGACTTCAGCTTTTAGAAAGAGAAAAAGTTGTACTCAGAGGAGAAAAAGACGGGCAACCTGACTTTTCCGGAAAAGAATACCTGTTGGAGCGTCAGTTGAAACCTGAAGCACGAAAAGATATTATTGAAAAATTAGCGCAGATGAATATTCTACCTACTTCAATGATGGATATTTCGGATGGTCTTTCTTCAGAGCTAATGCACATTTGTACTCAAAGCAAGGTTGGTTGCCGTGTTTACGAGGAACATATTCCAATTGATTACCAAACAGCTGTTATGGCCGAAGAATTCAACATGAATCTTACAACTTGTGCACTTAATGGTGGAGAAGATTATGAACTACTTTTCACCGTACCTATTTCAGAACATGAAAAGATAGCAGAGATGGAAGGGGTAAAAATGATCGGTCACATCACCAAGCAAGACTTAGGATGTGCATTAATCACCAGAGACGGACAAGAATTTGAATTAAAAGCTCAAGGATGGAATGCATTATCCCAAAAGAATAACTAATTCATTCTGTGCATATTAAAGAATACAAGATAATGCCGGCAAATAGAATAGCACTATTTACCGGCATTTTTTATACTTGAATGTTTGCATATTAAAAAACTTTCGCTACCTTTGCATCCGCAATCACAAAGAAGGTGCCATAGCTCAGTTGGTAGAGCAAAGGACTGAAAATCCTTGTGTCCCCGGTTCGATTCCTGGTGGCACCACCTTTAAAAAAAGACTCCTGATTTTCGCTAAAAATCAGGAGTCTTTTTTTGTACTATTAGATAGCTATACAAAATAATGTAAAATGGAGTTCCTCTTCTTCGAGAAACTCCATTTTACATGTATAGACTAATTCATTTTAAACCGCAATACTTTTAAATCCTTATCAGCAGAGCTTCCGCCATAGAGTAGTTTGTATTCTCCCGGCACACATCTCATGGTATTTGATTTTGTATCAAACCACTGCAAATCGTCTGCAGTCAGTTTGATAGTGATTTGCTTATTTTCGCCGGCTTTTAAAGATACACGACGAAATGCCCGAAGTGTTTTGGTTGGACCATCTACATCAGCCGGACGGCTAAGATAAACTTGTATCACTTCTTCTCCATCTCGTTTGCCTGTGTTGCTAACAGGAATAGTGAGCTCTACCGAACCACCTGCCTTTACAATGGATTTAGCTAATTTACCTTTTCCATAAGCAAAAGTTGTATAACTTAACCCATAACCAAATGGGAAGAGAGCCTCACCCTTAAAGTAACGGTAAGTACGACCTTTCATATTGTAGTTTTCAAAGTCGGGCAGTTGCTCTACATTTTTATAGAAGGTAACCGGCAAACGTCCGGCAGGATTGTAATCGCCAAACAACACATCGGCTACAGCAGTACCAGCTGCCTGACCGGGATACCATGCTTGCAGAATAGCTTCACAACTCTTAGTCTCAGGCACCAAGCCCAGAGCAGAACCCGAGCAATTTACAAACACCACTTTTTTACCAGCATTATACAATTGCTGAAGCAACTCACGTTGAACAGCAGGCAACTCAATATTTGTACGGTCGCCTCCTCTGAATCCATCAGCTTTAACAGCCATCTCCTCTCCTTCCAGTTTAGGAGAAATACCTCCTACAAAAACAACCACATCTGCATCTTTCACACTAGCAATTGTCTTAGTAAAATCGAGATTCACCTCTTTACCAAAGTCAAAGTTAAGAGTGCCGTCATAACGTACGCTATAGTCCAATCGAATATCATACGATTTTCCAGCCTCTGCTTTCAACGTAAAAACGTTGGTAGGCAAACCAATACTTCTACCTTTACTTTGCTGAACACCATCAATAAAAAGTGTATATGATCCGGTTAAATTCATATAAAAAGAAACATCACCAGACTCTTTAGGGGTAAAGACTGAATGATAGCGGGCAGAGAAATTTGACAATGGCACTCCGCGTGAAAAGACTGTTCCACCGGCAGCGGAAAAGTTTAACGGAGTGGTAAGCCAGTCATTGGCAATAGCATCTCCACTAAAATCTGTATTATTCCAATATATAGCTTCGAAACCAGGTTTACCGTTTAATGCACACTGATCGAAAAAGCTGTTCAGTGCAACATTCTGAGTATAACCACAACCCTGAACATAAGTAACCTTATCTGCTCCTATCTTATTTTTTATGCCTTCAATAATCGTTGTAGTGTGATATGGAAGTCCGTTGTAATTGGCCCACATAGTAACAGAGTCTGTTGCATTAGGTCCCATCACCGCAACTTTCAGATTCTTAGCTAATGGCAGCAAGTTATCTCTGTTCTGCAACAAAGTCATACTTTCCTGAGCCATTTTAAGAGCCAATTGCTGATGCTCCAGACTATTAACAACTTCATCTTTCAGCTGCATCCATGGAACTAAAGAAGGATCATCCATTTCGCCGAGCTCAAAACGAGCTTTTAGCAAGCGGACAACAGACTGATTAATCTTGTCTTCGTTAATAAGTCCTTGTTTCACAGCAGCCGGAAGGTTTCCGTAAACAGAACCACATTCCACATCCGTACCAGTTGCTACAGCTCTTGATGCTGCATGAGCAGGATCGGGTTCTGCACCGTGTCCTTTTGGTACAGGCATATAGATATCATTTATTGCCCAGCAATCGCTAACAACCAAATGTTTATATTTCCATTCATCACGTAATATCTGCATAAGCAAACGGTTGGATCCACAGCAGGGTGATCCTTCAAAACTGTTGTAAGCACACATCACCTCTTTTACATCCGCCTTTTGCACGAGATCTTTGAAAGCAGGCAGATAAGTTTCCCATAAATCACGCGGTGAGATATTCTCAGCATTGTAGGTATGCCTGTTCCACTCCGGTCCGCTGTGCACGGCAAAGTGTTTGGCACATGCATGAAGTTTATCGTAACCCGCTTTCGGAGTTCCCTGAAGTCCGTGAACCACAGCCTGCCCCATGCGACTAGTCAGGTACGGATCTTCACCATAAGTTTCCTGTCCCCTTCCCCAACGTGGATCACGGAAAATATTGATATTGGGAGTCCACACGGTAAGTCCCTGATATCGCCCAAACTGTCCTGAACTACTAAACTGGCGGTATTTTACCCGAGCCTCATCACTCACCGCATCGAAAACCTTATAAAGAAGTGCATCATCAAAAGAAGCAGCCATACCTATTGTTTGCGGAAAAACAGTTGCATTACCGGCACGCGCTATACCATGAAGTGCTTCGCTCCACCAGTCGTATGCCTTGATACCCAATCGTGGTATAGGCTTCGAGGAGTTTTGCATGAGAGCAACTTTTTCTTCTAACGTTAGTCTTTTTAGCAAATCTTTAGCCCTTTCCGTAGGAGTTAACTTCGGATTTTTATATGCCTCCTGGGCAGAAATACCTATTGACAGAGAACATAGGCAGACTATGCCAAGATTCCGTTTAATTAAATGTGTAAATTTCATTGTATCTTATTAAAAATTAAAATTCAGTTACCATCTCCTTACCATCTAGCCAGGCCGCCATATTCAACACTAGCAGATTCCAGTTCTGAAAGCCTTTATTGAGAACCGGTTCACCATTCTCCGGTAAGTAGTATTCATGTAAAGCCCCGAAACGTTCGTAATCACGTCCCAACAAAAGAATCGTTTTTTCAGCCAGTTCGCGTGCATCATCTTTAAAGCCGTAATTAACAAGCCCTCTGAAAACCATGTAATTGGCATTAATCCAAATAGGGCCCAACCAGGAAGAAGGATTTCCGCTAGCTCTGAGATCATACATTTTTTCCAAAGGAGACAAGGTTCTTACTCCACAAGGTGCATTAAACGAGGTTGTATCACGGTATTGTTTCTCAACCATCTGCTTAGCCTGTTCGGGAGTAGCTATTCCTGCCCACATTGATAGGAAACCGCTCCATACACTAAAACGCTGAATCAAGCAATCATACGTACGTGGATGACCTGTATGCAGAAAGAAGTCACCTTTCTGAAGCGTTTCCACCTGTGGCTTCTGCACAGGGAGTAGATTAAAATCGACGCTATAATAAAACTTATCCCGTTTATCCCAACAATGTTCACGGATTGAACTACACAATAAATCAGCCTCTTGCTTATACATTTGTCCTATATCAGTCAAGTTTAAGCTCTTCGCCAGATATTCCATAGCCAAAAGTTCGCGATACATCATGCAATTAAGAAAGATAGAACCAGAGCTTTCTTGCGGACGGAAAAAAGTGCTGGGGTCGTTATCAACTCCAATGGCCTCATCCGTTTCCCAATATAGCAATCCGGTAATTTTATCACGATGATAGTTCCAGTATTTATCAACAAAAGCCTGCAATGTGTAAAAGTTATCCCTTAGCCACTCAGCGTCACCATTCATATTCTTAACAATAAACGCTGCATGTTGTGCCAGACAAGGTTTGTGCATATTGCTCTTCCATGGATTACGTTTGGAAAGCATATCCTTTCGGGATGGTGCATCGCGTTCTATCCAGATAGGAATCCAGCCATCCATACCACCGTAGCTCAAAGAATTGAGCACACATCCCTGTTCATATTTCAAAGCTTCTTCTCTATCCGCTTTAGTACCTTTTTCCAAAAGAATCTGCCTCAGTGCCACATCACTCAGCCAGGAATCCCAATCCCACAGCATATCCAGATACTGACTACTTCCGGGAGCCAGAAAAGGATATTTCAGAGCACCACCAGCATTTCGATACATTCCTTTCATATCTTTATAGATATGTTCACGGCAGATTCTTTTATATTTCTCTACATTCCCGGGAGTCCTTTCAGGAAATTGAGCAAAGGTAGAAGCAGCATATAGTATTACAGCTATCAGAGACAAAATGCGGATTCTTTTCATAGTATTCATTCAAAAAAAGTTTAACGCTTACAAAGATATAATTTAAGGTACATATTACTATAAAAGAAATAAGAAAATTATATATGATTACATTATAAATTTGTGCTAACTTTGACAAGAAATTCTTTCTTATTTAATTTTTTATACTCTATATGAAAACACACATTATAGTTATTGTTTTGCTGTTATTTACATTAACAGCAAAAGGCCAGCTCGTTTACCACGACGCTTCAGCCTTTCCTTTATTAGGCAAAGCTACACAAAGTACAGCCACACGTTATGAGCGTTTACCGGATTCTTTGAGAAATATATCCCGCAAACCTTTATGGGAACTAGGACAAAACAGTGCCGGACTGGCAATTCGTTTCAGCTCCAATTCCACAACTATTGCAGCAAAATGGGAAGTACTCTTAAACCGAAGCATGAATCACATGACCGATACAGGTGTAAAAGGGCTCGATCTCTATTGTCTACAAGACGGTAAATGGGTATTTGTCAACAGCGGACGTCCGTCGGGAAAAGTAAATACTGCCACAATCATAAAAGATATGAAACCAGAGAAACGGGAATATATGTTGTATCTCCCGCTTTATGATGGAGTTACCTCCTTATCAATAGGTGTAGATTCTTTATCGGAAATCTCTCAACCAGCTGTTGACTGGCCTATTCGCCAAAAACCTCTTGTATTCTATGGCACCAGTATTCTTCAAGGAGGTTGCGCTTCCCGTCCGGGTATGGCACATACAAACATTTTGTCTCGCTGGCTAAATCGTGAAGCTATTAATCTGGGATTCAGCGGTAACGGACAATTAGATCTGGAAATTGCAGATGTTATTGCTAACGTAGACGCTTCAATGTACATTCTCGATTTTGTGCCAAACGCTACCGTAGAACAAATGAAAGAACGGGCGGACAAGTTCTATACTATTATCAGAAGTCGCCATCCGGATACTCCTATACTTTTCGTGGAAGATCCTATATTTACCCACAGTCGGTTCGATCAAAGAATGGCTAAGGAAGTAAAAGATAAAAACGAAACTATCAATGCTTTCTTTCAGACCCTTAAAAAACGTGGAGAGAAGAACATTTATTTCCTTTCCTCCAAAAACATGGTTGGCAATGACGGTGAAGCAATGGTAGACGGTATTCATTTTACCGATCTTGGCTTTATGCGTTATTCAGAATTACTTTATCCTGTTATAAAGAAATATATGAAGTAATGATAAAAGTCACTATTTCACATTTTAAGTGTAGATTATGTGATTCTATACACATTTTCTACACATAAAATGTGATTTATATTTAAGCATACATATTCGAATTCAGCTTAAAATAGAATCTAAATAACAGCTATCCAATCTTATATCCCAGTGCATCCATCATTTTTTCATTCAATTTTCGGTTTTTTCCTTTAAACGGGTGGCAATGAATGTGAATAGCCGGATTAAAATTCAACTCTATAATAGCATAATTATTATCCGAAGCATCCTTTGTCAAGTTTGGAATAATCATATCTAGACCGGTAATAGTTACATTCAAGGCTTGAGCTGCTTTTATAGCAATCTGTTTATAAGAATCCGGAATGTCATCTGTAAAATCAATGCTGTCACCGCCGGTACTTATATTTGAGTTCTCACGCAAATATACAGTTTCTCCATATGCAGGTATATAATCAAAGTCTTTGAACTGTGCTTGTAAAAACATAGCCTCAGCTTCACCCAATTGAATTTTTTCCAATGGCGTATGATAACCTTTACCTCGCAGCAAATCTTCATTTTTAGTACGCACTAATTCCCTGATTGACTTAATTCCATCACCGGTTACATTTGCAGGAACGCGATGCAAAATGCCTGCTACCTCATCTCCTATTACAAAAAAACGATACTCTTTTCCTGTAACAAATTCCTCTATCAGGATGGTAGAATCATATTCAAATGCTATATCAACAGCACGTTGAAAAGTCAACTCATCCATATTCTCTTTTAAAATAGTTATCCCGGTACCAAAATTAGTCTGATTCGGCTTTATTACCACAGGCATACCTCGAAATCGTACATAATCAGATTTCGCCGTATCGACATTAGTATATTCCTCTCCTTTCGGAACCCGAATGCCATGTTCTTCCAATATTCTTTTAGTAACCAGTTTATTTTCCATAGCCAGTACGCTGGCATAATTATCCAATGAAGTCTTAGTTGCTTGTTTTACATATTGTATATTCCCATTCTTTTCCAGTCTGATAAAGTTTTCTTTTCTATCCATAATTTCAAAAGAGACACCCGTCTTTATCGCTTCCCGCAATAACAACTGTGTGGAGAGTTCCATATCTTCCAATCCAATAAAATTATAGTCCTTTTGTCTGCTTTTAAGAAGGTTGTTTCCAGCTATCTCCAAATGATAAGGAATATAGCCCATCTTCTGAATACCATTCAGTACGTTGTAAACTCTACGCTTTCCGGGATTTTCAACCAATTCCATTGCATACAATAATGAATCCCGGTATTCACTTTTATCAACTCCCAGTTCTTCGAATAAATTCATTATTCCCCGAATCAGTTTCTCAGCTTCATTCCAAATGTTTATTTGCTCTCCATTCTCTTCAAACATGCATGGTTTTTCATCCAATCCATACAGAGCAACACTTCCATGATATTTGTTTGCTTTAGCCTGAGCTGCCACATTAAAATCCTCCTCTTCTTTACTCAATAGTCCATACAGAGCAAGTGCATGCAAAAAAGACAGCTCATCTTTAGTAACTCCGGCTTTGGTTAGTGGGTCAATATCAATGAAGCGAAGCTCAATATAAGTAATATGTTCAGGACTTTTTATAAACTTAAGTCGCACCGGAGAATATAATTCCTTAGAAGAAGCAATCTTTTTTTCTTCAATCATCTGGTTTATGCTGCTTCTGAAATTTATTACCGAGCTATAGTCAGGATACAAATCCCCGATATTCCTATAACCATAACAGCTATTTCGGATGGAGAGAGCCACCACATCTTTATCAATCGAGTACGGCGCCAATTTACATTTCAGTTCCAATGAAGAATCTACCACAGGACTACTTCCATAGAGCAGTATATACAGCCAACGCATCCTAAGCATCTGCCGGATAGTTTTCAGATAAGCCTCATCCTTGAATTCTTCGTATGATAATGACGGATTTATTTTTCTATATAGTATCTCCAGTAACTTTTCACTATAGGAAAAATTAAAATGTATGCCCGAAATCAATTGATTTTTCGAGCCATACTTCTGAGCAAGAAATTCTCTGTAATGCTCCGCCTCTTTTCCATCTTCATCATATTTCGCTATAGGTATCTGTTTATCGTCCGGTAAAATTGGAGGGAGACTTTGAGGCCATAAGTACTCATCGGTTAATTCCAGACTAACAATATCATGTATTGTCTCCACAAAACCAATTGTCTGATTTATATCAGGCAGCGGAGGAGTAATCATTTCTACCTGACTTTCTGAAAAATCAGTTGTGATATAAGGATGTTTCAGCTTATTCCCAAAAACTTTTGGATGTGCCGTTTGAGCTAACTTACCATTTTTATCCACACGGATACTCTCCTTTTCAAGGCCAAACTGTGCATCCAACCACACATTACCTTTTAATAAATAGTTTGCCGATTTAAAGATATCACTTCCCATAACTTAAATTGAATTATGTTTGTTAATAAATAGTTTAAACAGAATAATATATAGTGTTACAAGTAATATACCTTTAGCAATGCTGCTTATGCTAATGCTCCACCAAACAGATGAAAGTGCATGTTTCCAGAAATTAATAAAAGAAATAGCCATTGGTATTCTGATTACTGTAAATATAATCCCGGAAATTGCCGGTATATTAGTTCGTCCCCAGCCAAAGAAAGCTCCTGTAGCCATTAACTCCATGCACATAAAAAGTTGAGAAAATCCCAGAATAATTAAATACTCCCTCCCCATAGCTATACTATCGGCATCACTTAAAAAGATAGAGAATAAAAAACCGGGAAAAGCAAGCAACAAGACAGAGGTTGCAGTTCCAATTAGAAAAGCAAGCAACATTCCCGAACGAAACGCAGCCCATTGTGTCTGATAATCCCTTGCTCCGTAAGCCTTTCCTGATATAGTGGATAGAGCCGAGACAAAACCACCTGCCGTCATGTACGAGATTGCTTCAATCTGCACTCCCACCTTTTGAACAGCAATAGCGGTGGCTCCCCAATCACTTATAATACGAGCCATTACAATAGCAACAGCAGTAAAAGATATCCGCTGAATAGCCGGACTTATTCCTAGCTTTATAATATCTTTCAAAAAACTATATTGATAAACAGTTTCAACAGGTTTCAGTTCTTCAGTCTTATTCAATTTCCTATAGAACAATATTGTAGCTATAGCCTGTGATATGATGGTAGCAATTGCTGCGCCCTTAATTCCCAGTCCTACAGGAAATATTAAAATAAAATCTAACAGAATATTGATTATTAACGCAGCTACATTAATGCGAAAGGGCGACCGACTATCTCCATAACCAATAAATACACTCGTAAAAAATAAGTTCTGAAATAAGAATGGGATACTCATTCCTACCAAGAGTAAATAATCTGTTGCAGCCTTTTCAATTACAGGATTATTCAATTGAATGAGCCCAATCAAGAATTGCCGGATCATTGCCAGCAAAGCGAAACAAACAAGTGCTAACATTATTACAGCCCGTAAACCATTCTTCACATAGCTTCTTGCAATAAATAAATTTCTTTCTCCAATAGCATGAGACACTTTTATTCCCACCCCAACTGTTAAGAGTGAAGATGTGGCCCAACTTAAATTCATATAAAATCCCGCAGAGCCAACAGCAGCAACAGCCTCACTACCAAACTTTCCAACAAAAATTATATTGATAAAATTATATGCCATTGACATAAACGAAGACGCAATAACCGGCAATGCCAACCGTACTAACTGATTCATAATAGAATCAAGTTGAACCTTGCTTATAACTTCCGCTGCATCTTTTTTTAAAACTCCCATATCTTTCACCGATTTCATTTTATTATAAAGACGCAGAATCAATTAAAAGGACGCAGAATTTTTATTTCAAAAAAGGATGTTTTTTTGCGTCTTTCATAAAAACATTGCGTCTTTATTGATGAACCACCATAAAAAAGAGTAAAGATGAAAGCAAGTAATTACAGAAAAGAAGAACTTTTCAATAAAATCCTGAGCAGAGGATTTTGGGAAGATATTCCTGAGCGCAAAGAAAAAGTATCTCGGTTTATCAGAGAGCTATTCAAATATCTATTCCCTGTTCAATGCTTATGTATGCCAGATAAAATGCAATTAGAGCAAGGTCATTTGACAGTATATAAATTGTTTAGAGAACTCTGTTTACCAATACAGGAGATGGATTCAGCAAAAGAACAGGAAACTGAGAACCGTTTCTTTTATAGCCTTCCTCAAATTTATGATTTACTAATAGAGGATGCCGAAGCTATTTTTAAAGGAGATCCAGCAGCCAGAAATATAGAAGAAGTAATTCACATCTATCCCGGATTTTACGCCATATTTATTCACAGGGTAGCACATGCCCTATATCAATTAAATATGACTCTGCTGGCTAGAATGTTTTCTGAATACTCACACAGTATCACAGGTATTGATATTCATCCCGGAGCAACAATTGGCCGATCGTTTGGAATAGATCACGGAACTGGAATTGTGATAGGAGAAACAACAATTATCGGAGATAATGTAAAAATATACCAGGGAGTAACTCTGGGAGCAAAAAGTGTAGAGAAAAGTCTGGCTCAAACCAAGCGCCATCCTACCATTGAAAATAATGTGACTATTTATGCCGGAGCAACAATCTTAGGTGGCGATACCGTTATTGGCAAAGACAGTATAGTAGGAGGAAATGTTTTTATTACACATAGCATTCCTGCAAAATCTATGGTGTATTATAACAATGAACTATCAATCAGACCTGTATAATAAAAATAAAATCAGGAGAATGTTGTTGATAAAGCATTCTTTATTCTATTTTTGTTATAGGGTATTTGAGTAAAGATATGAGTTTATATAATTTTGAGTTTTAATAAAGAAATAGCTAAATTTATGGATAATAGTACAGAATCAATCTGGCAAGCATGTTCTGACCAGTTAAAAGCTTATATAGTAAAACGAATGCCTGATTCTTCACTTGCCGACGATATTTTACAGGAAACATTTATCAAAATACACGAAAACATTCACTCAATAAAAGACGAAACGAAAATCTGCGCCTGGGTATTTCAGATTGCAAGAAATACGATAAACGATTATTATCGAAAAGACAAGACCAAGCCCTCTGAAGTTCAGATTCTTTCAGATGAAGAACTAAATGCTATTGACGAAGCAGATAGCAAATTGGAAGACAATCCAACAAAGCACCTTGCATCAGGTTTACAGGAAATGATCAATTCTCTACCTGAGAAATACGCTCAAGCGTTGAATATGGTAGAAATTCAAGGCCTATCTCAAATTCAGTTATCCAAAGAATTAAATATATCTGTTTCAGGAGCCAAATCGCGTGTTCAGCGTGGCAGACAAATGCTAAAAGATTCTCTAATGAATTGTTGCCATTACGAATTCGATAAATATGGAACCATCATTTCTTACCATCCTATAAAATGCTGTTGTTGTTCTAAATCTGTTAAGAAGGATTAGATAAAGTAAATCATATTTTACTACCTTTGCCTATCTTAAACTGTAGGATTATAGAAAACACGAATCTCTAATACATGAAAAAGATTATAATTCTTCTTATATTGATAATTTACAATATCTCTTATGTAAAAGGTCAGGATATTGAATCTTTATTGAATGAGCTTGATCACACAATTAAAAACCGTGAATCTTATTTTAATGATAAGGTGGGGCGTATCAGGCAAATTGAAAGTATATTCCCTTTGCAGAATGATGAGCAGAATTATGCTATTTTAGGCAAAATATTCGATGAGTTTCGGGCATTTAATACTGATTCATGCGCTTATTATGCCCAGAAGAAAATGCAGTTGGCTAAAAAAATTGGTAAAAGATCGTATATAGACGATTCTAACATGAATCTAGCTGAAGTATATGGCATTACAGGAATGTATAAGGAAGCACTTGATATTCTTAACACTGTAGACCGAAGTAAACTTGCCGAATATCTTGTTCCCTACTATTACTACCTATACAGAACAATATATGGTTTAATGAGTGACTATTCCATGCTTGAATCGGATAAGAAAAAGTATGCTCAATTAACAGACCATTATCGGGATTCTTTATTAATAGTCAATAAAAAACAAACTTATGCATATGTTATTGTAAAAGCAGATGGATTGATCTATAATAACAAAGCAAATGAAGCAATCTTGTTGCTATCCGGTTATATGAATAATCTGAAGAAAAACGATCCCAGCATCGGAACATTAGCATATACCATGTCACTTGCTCATCTAAAGAATCGTGATAATGACAAGAGAAAGTACTACTTAGCCATATCCTCCCTCTCTGATATTAAAAGAGGGGCTAAAGAATATGTTTCGTTGCGTGAGTTAGCTCAGATTCTTTATGATGAAGGTGATTTAGATCGTTCTTATAATTATCTGAAATGTTCAATGGAAGATGCAGCATTCTGTAATGCTCGTTTACGAACAATTGAAGTTTCCAAGTTCTTTCCGATAGTAGAGAAGGCATATCAGCAAAAGTTGCATAAAAAAGAAATGCAACGAACTATCGCGCTGGCTATCGTTAGCTTTCTGACTATTTTATTAATGTTTGCACTCTTCTTTCTTTATAAACAATACAAGAACTTAGTTCTTGCCCGTGAGCAACTCCAGAATCTGGCAAAAGGCTTGCAAGAGATGAATATTGAGCAGAAACTCCTGAATGAAAAGCTCATCGAATCAAATAAACAATTAAGAGATTCTAATAATGCTCTTATTGAATCTAATCGTATCAAAGAGGAATACATAGGTCATTATATGAATTTCTGTTCTCTGCATATTGACAAGATGGAGAATTATCGTCACTTATTGTGCAAGATTGCTCAAAATGAGAAAGTTGAAGCTCTGTTCAAGAAACTACGTTCTAATCAGATTATTGAAGATGAATTGAAAGAGTTTTATGAAAACTTTGATGATACATTTCTGCATTTATTTCCAAACTTTGTGGATGAATTTAATGAGTTGTTAGTAGAAGATGGTCGTGAATATCCTAAATCAGAAAATCAGTTAACCACTGTATTACGCATTTTTGCACTCATTCGTCTTGGAATTACTGATAGCGTTAAGATAGCTGAGTTTCTCCGTTATTCCGTTACTACAATCTACAATTATCGTGTAAAGGTTCGTAATAAGGCTATTGGCGACAGGAACGAGCTCGAAGAGAAAGTAATGAATATAAGTCGGATTACAAAAAAATAAATAAAATCCAACTACTTTTTGCGGCACTCAAAAAGTACATAAAACGCTTATTATCAATATATAGACATCAAAAAGACACTACTTTTTTTCTATCTATTTTAAATGAAGGTCTAAGATTAAATATTTTTGTGATGCAATGATAAGTTGCAAGTAACAATTATATTAACTTTAAATTTCATTTATGAAAAAAGTATTTCAATCAAAAAGCTACAGCTGCATATTCTTATGGTTGCTGGGGCTATTTTTTTCAGTGAATGTTTTTGCACAGCAAATCAAGGTTCAAGGACAGGTCAAAGCTGAATCCGGTGAACCAATCATTGGAGCAAATGTCGTTGTAAAAGGTACAACAAATGGAACAATTACAGATGTTGATGGCCATTATGTACTTTCTAATGTAAATCCTAAATCAACTTTGGTGTTCTCTTTTATCGGTTATATACCCCAGGAACAAAACGTTGCAGCAAAGAGTATTTTAAATATAGTCTTGCAGGAAGACAGTAAGGTACTGAATGAGGTAGTTGTTATAGGTTATGGAACAGCTAAAAAGAGTGATTTAACAGGTGCTGTTGGTTCTGTGGGAGCCAAAGATCTGAAGGATGCTCCTGTGGCCAATATTGGTCAGGCTTTGCAAGGCAAAGTATCGGGTGTACAGATAAACGATGCTGGTGCTCCGGGTGATAATGTAACTATTAAGATTCGTGGATTAGGCACTATCAACAACAGTAATCCACTGGTTGTTATCGATGGCGTGCCTACTGATCTAGGACTTTCCTCTATTAACATGGTAGATGTGGAACGAGTAGACGTTCTTAAGGATGCATCAGCTACAGCCATTTATGGTTCTCGTGGAGCAAACGGCGTAGTCCTGATTTCTACAAAGAAAGGTAAAAATGGAAAAGGAATTATCGGAGTTACAGCCAACTGGAACATTCAGGATGCAACAAATGTACCCGACATGCTAAATGCAAAACAATATGCTGCATATAGCAATGATATGTTAGGGAATGCAGGTTTGGGAACTAATCCAGCCTGGAGTGATCCTTCTACTTTAGGTGTAGGAACTAACTGGCTCGATGAATTATTAAAGACAGGTGTAACACAAAATTATACTTTGAATTTCTCTGGTGGCGATGAAACCAAGCACTATTATATATCAGGTGGACTTTATGATCAAGATGGTATTGTGCGTAACACAGATTATCGTCGTTATACTTTTCAAAGCAACACCGACTTCAAACTTAATAATTGGTTGAAGCTTATTAACAATATTACATTTAGTACTGATAATAAAAATTCCGGCGATTATAGTATTGCCAATGCAATGTATGCTTTGCCAACCCAAAGTATAAAAGATGAGAATGGAGGATGGTCCGGTCCAATAGGAAATGCTTATTGGTATGGTGACATTCGCAATCCGATTGGTACGGCAGAAACAACCCATAACAATACAAAAGGATATAACTTACTGGCAAATATTTCTGCCGAAATAACTTTAGCCAAATATCTGAAGTTTAAAAGTACTTTTGGGTACGATGCTAAATTCTGGTATGAAAATAACTTCACTCCAGCTTATGCCTGGAAACCGATTGCCGTAGCAGAATCAAGTCGTTTCCAATCAAGCAAGAAATCATTTACTTACTTATGGGATAACTATTTCACTTATGATAATTTCTTTGGCAAACACCATGTTAGTGTAATGGCAGGTACGAGTGCTCAGAATAATAAATATGATTTTATTTCTGCCCAAAAAAGTGGTTTCTTGTATGATTCAGTAAGTCAGTTGGGTAATGGTTCTACAATCAAAAGTGCTGATGGTAATCAAGATGAATGGGCTATATTCTCTTTGATGGCTCGCGCAAATTATGATTATGCTGACAAATATTTATTAACCGCCACTGTTCGTCGCGATGGTTCATCTCGTTTTGGTTCCGGACATAAATATGGTATTTTCCCATCATTCTCAACAGCCTGGAGAATATCACAAGAAAGCTGGTTCCCTAAAACAAATGTTATTGATGATTTGAAATTCCGTTTTGGATATGGAATTACCGGTAATCAGGAAATTGGTAATTACAAATTTGCATCAACTTATAGTACAGGAGTTTATAGCTTTGGTGGTACAACAGTAAATGCCTTGTCAACTGTTACTATGGCAAATCCAAACATTCATTGGGAAGAAGTTCGTCAAACCAATCTGGGTTTTGATCTTTCTATGTTAAATCGTCGCGTATACTTTGCCGTCGATGCTTATATAAAAAATACTTGTGATATGTTGGTAAAAGCTGCTATTCCTATTACATCGGGATTCGAAGACACAACAACAACCTTTACCAATGCCGGTAAAGTTCAGAATAAAGGTGTTGAAATGACTCTGAACACAGTTAACTTTAATGATGCATTCAAGTGGGAAACATCCATTACTGCCACTTACAATAAAAACAAGATTGTTGACTTAAATAGTAACACTCCTTTGTATGAGAGCCAGTATAATAATTCTTACCTGACAATTCAGAAAGTTGGAGCTCCGATCAATGCTTTTTATGGCTATGTTACAGGAGGTATTTTCCAGACAAGTGATGAAGTTGCCAAACACGCCGTTCAAGTACAAGGTGGTACAGCTGCCGGTGATATCAAGTTTAATGATCTGAACAATGATGGTGTTATTAATGAAAACGACCGTACAATCATTGGTAATCCTAATCCAGACTGGATATTCTCCATGAATAACACATTCTCTTATAAAGGTTTCGATCTTTCAATCTTTTTACAGGGAGTTGAAGGCAATGATATTTATAATGTGAATGCTATCAGTTCCGAAGGTATGTCTGCTGCATACAACCAGACAACAGCAGTTCTTAACCGATGGACAGGAGAAGGTACCAGCTATTCAATGCCACGTGCAGTCTATGCAGATCCTAATCAAAACTGTCGTGCTTCCAATCGTTTCATTGAAAACGGCTCTTATTTGCGTGTCAAGAATGTAACTTTAGGTTATACTTTCCCTCAACAATGGATTAAAAAGATGAGCATTAATTCTGCCCGTATTAATATGTCTTGTGAGAACCTGGTTACATTTACTAATTACTCTGGTTTTGATCCTGAAGTTGCTATCAACGGAATTGACAGTAGCCGTTATCCATTGTCTCGTACCTTCAGCTTAGGCCTTAATGTTAACTTCTAAAGAATATTTATATGAAAAAGATTATATATTCAGCACTGATTCTAATGGGATTAACCCTTTCATCCTGCAGTGATTATTTGGATAAATACCCTTCAGATGCGGTCAGCACCAATGCAAAAATCACTGAAAATATTGCAATTGCCCTTACAAATGCCTGTTATAAGCCACTTCAGTCATCAAATCTTTATAATATGCGTATGTGGTCGCTTGATATTATAGGAAGCAATAGCAATGTAGGTGCAGGTGGAGGTACTGATGGTATTGAAACAGTTCAGGCTGCAAACTTCACAGCAACCATTGATAATGGTTTTGCACTCTATATCTGGCGTAGCCCCTGGGTAGGAATTGCTCAGTGTAATACTGTATTGCAGAGTGTTGCAAATGCTGACATTAACGAAGATATAAAGAATCGCTGCATGGGCGAAGCTTACTTCCTGCGTGCACATTACTATTTTATTCTGGCTCAGCTATTCGGAGGAGTTCCTGTGGAGACTGCTCCCCACGATGCTAGTCAGGGTACGGATATTGCCCGCAATACATTGGATGAGACCTATACACAGATTATTTCAGACTGTCAGAATGCAATCAATCTTTTACCCGAGAAGAAGAGCTACAGCTCTACAGATTTAGGACGTGCCTGCAAAGATGCAGCATGCACTCAGCTGGCAAAGGTATATTTGGTATTAGCCCCAAATCATACTGAATATTATCAGAAGGTTGCAGACCTTTGCGATCAGGTTACAAGCATGGGATATGATCTGAGCGGTTACAAATATGCCGATAACTTTGGTATAAAGGCCAATAATGGTGCCGAATCTATTTTTGAAATTCAATATACAGGAGATACTTCCACAGATGGCCAGTCATCTTGGTTAAGTACCTTTATGGGGCCTCGTAATTCCCGTATGGTTGCTGGAGGGTATGGTTGGAATCAGCCAACAAAGGAATTTGTAGATTCTTATGAAACGGGTGATTTGCGTAAAGATGTTACTGTCCTTTATTCCGGTTGCCCTGATTTTAATGGTATTGCCTATGACCCTTCATGGTCTTACACAGGTTACAACGTACGTAAGTTTCTTGTTAGCAAGAAAGATTCTCCTGAAACAAACACTAATCCAAGTAACTTTGTAGTTTATCGCTATGCAGATATTCTTTTGATGAAAGCTGAAGCATTGAATGAAATGAGCAAGACAACAGCTGCCGAAATTCCGTTAAACATAGTCCGCAAGCGTGCCGGTCTAACTAATATTAGTGGAAAGTCTCAGTCGGATATGCGAGAAGTGATTATACACGAACGTCGCATGGAGTTTGCTTTTGAAGGTCAGCGTTGGTTCGACCTGATCCGTATCGGGAAAAATGGAGAATATGCTATCAACTACCTGAAATCTATTGGAAAAACAAATGTTACTAAAGAACGTCTGTTACTACCTATCCCTCAGACAGAAATGGATAGCAATAATGCAATGGTGCAGAATCCAGGTTATTAATCACTCATAGATATTATCAAAATAAGAAAATATGAAAAAAATATATAGCATATTATTAGTCCTTGCCGGGTGTATAGCATTTACAGCATGCAGTGATAATTTAATGGAATTGAACAAAGGTGAGAAAGAACTTGCTCTGACTGTCACTGAAACCAATGTTATTCTTAATGAAAATAATGCTGCCGGCGATGGTATTACTTTCAATTGGACAACCGGCACCAATAAAGGAACCAATGCAGCAATCAGCTATTCCCTTGAAATTGATAAAGCAGGTAATAACTTTGCCAAAGCTTACTACGTAGATCTTGGTCAGCAGGTTAATTCTCTGAAATATACCGTTGAAAATTTGAATGAGATTATTACCAAAGAACTGGGTGTAGATTACAATAAATCAGTTGATCTGGAAGCACGTATCACAGCAACTGTTGCCGATGCCAATGTTGAAGTACAAACAGCAAAAGCAAGTTTCGCTGCTACAACTTATAAGCCAGTATCATCTACTTTATATCTTATTGGTAGTGCAACTCCCAACGGATTTAATGCAGATAATGCAGCCGCAATGCAACGAACCACAAATGGTATTTTTACCTGGAGTGGCAACCTGAATAAAGGAACCTTTAAGTTTATTACAACATTAGGCAGCTTTATACCTTCCTATAATCGTGATGCTACATCCAGTGATTTGAAACTGATTTACCGTAGTTCCTTTGATAACCCGGATGAACAATTCTCTATTGATGAAGCTGGTTATTACACAATTAAAGTCAATCTATTAAATCTTTCTATTTCTGTGGTAAAGAGCGCAACAGCTGTTCCTCCGTATAGTAAGCTCTGGTTTGTCGGATCATTCTCCAGCTGGAATTTTGTGGAAATGACACAAGATCCTGTCAATCCGTTTATTTTCCGTTACGGAGCTGTCTTTAACTGGAATGATGGTGGTGATTTTAAGTTTGCTACAGTTCAAGACTGGAATAACATGTATCATCCTACTACTGCAAATGCGCCTTATACATGGACCGCTGTAAAACTTGACGATTCAGGTGACAATAAGTGGTCAATGACGCAAGGCCAGTGTGGCAAGGCATACAAGATAGCTCTTGATATAACTCCAGGCAAAGAATCAATGATTATGACCGAGTTTACTCCTTATGCAGGTATTTATATGGTTGGCGACGCTACCCCTAATGGCTGGAGTGTAGATGATGCAACAGCTATGACGGCAGTAGATGCATACACCTTTACCTGGACAGGAAACCTGACAGCTGGCGATATTAAGTTCACATGCGATAAACAAGGTGACTGGATGGGTGCCTGGTTTATGGCTTCTGTTGATGGTAAGGCTTTAACTGAAGGTACAGAGAATATAACTTTTGTTGATAAGCATATTGCAAAGAATGGAGATATTGACCGGAAATGGAAAGTAAGTACAGCAGGTAAATATACTATTTCACTGAACCAGTTAACAGAGAAAATGACAGTTACTAAGAATTAATAACTATACCAATGAGAATTAACAGAACAATTATATCTTTATTATTTGTATGTCTGATTCCTTTAAATGGAGCTTGTTCCAGTGGAGAAGGCTCCACCGGAACAGGTGGTGATACTCCTGAACAAAATGTTACTTTTGTAACATTGTCAACAGACAAAGCGTGTTATTCACCGGGAGAGACAGTTACGTTTACTTCTAGCAGCTTGCCATCTTCAGCCAAAGCAGCATACTACTATTTGGGTGATAAGTTAAGCGAACAGCCACTCTCTTCTACAACATGGAACTGGACTGCCCCGTCTACCGATTATCGTGGTTATATGGTTAAAGTATATACTACAACCAGTGACGGAAAAGAAACGACTTTAGGTTCTATTGCCGTAGATGTATCAAGTGACTGGACACAGTTTCCTCGTTATGGATTTCTTTCCAATTTCGATGACATGTCAACTTCAGCTATCAACTCTGTTATTACCAGCTTGAAGCGTTATCATATCAATGGATTGCAATTCTACGACTGGCAGTACAAGCACCACAAACCCTTAGCTGGCACTCCGGATAAACCGGACAATAACTGGACAGATATTGCAAACCGCAACACATCGCTTACTACGGTGAAAAACTATATTTCAGCTGCTCATAAAGCGGGCATGAAAACAATGTTCTATAACTTATGCTATGGAGTACTTTCCGATGCAGCTTCCGATGGTGCAGAAACTTCATGGAACCTGTATAAAGACCGTAATCACAGCAACCGCGATGTTTGCTCTTTGAGTGCTCCTATGTTTAAGAGTTCAATCTATCTGGTCGATCCCAATAATACAGGTTGGCAAAACTATCTGGCAAAACAGAATAATGATGTTTATTCAGTTTTTGATTTTGACGGATATCATATTGATCAGTTGGGCGATCGTGGTGCTGACTATGATTACAATGGAAATGCTATTGATATGGCAGCCGGCTTTAAGACGTTTATTCAGGCTATGAAGGCAAAACACCCCGGCAAACGATTGGTTATGAATGCTGTTGCCCGGTATGGACAACAGAAAATTGCCGAAAGTGGTAATGTAGACTTCCTGTATAATGAGGTTTGGAGTAATGATGCAAATTATTCTTCGTTGAAAGATATTATTGACGAAAACACCTCCTATGGAAATTATAAAACTGTGTTTGCTGCTTATATGAATTATGATAAGGCCAATAGCAAAGGTTATTTCAACACCCCGGGAGTTATTTTAGCTGATGCAGTTATGTTTGCGTTGGGTGGATCACACCTCGAGATGGGTGAACACATGCTTGGCAAGGAATATTTCCCGAACAGCAATCTTCAAATGGACGGCACTCTTCAGAAAGCAATGGTTAGCTATTATGATTTTCTTACCGGTTATGAGAATCTGTTGCGTAACGGTGGCTCATTTTCTACAGTCGACCTCAGTTGCACTAATGGAAAGATGAATGTATCCGCATGGCCTCCATCCACAGGAAATGTATCCGTACTGGCTAAAAAGGTGAAGAGCAAATGCGAAGTGATTCATCTTATCAATCTTTCCAATGCCAATTATTTCAGCTGGCGAGATCTAGACGGAAGTATGCCCGAACCCTCTTTGATTTCTACTCCTTCTTTGAGATTAAAAGAGTCGAATACCATTAAAAGAATATGGTTTGCGTCACCGGACATTGATGGTGGCATAAGTCAGGAGGTAGAATTTCATCAGAGTGCAGCCAGTGTAACCTTTAAGTTACCATCATTGAAATACTGGGACATGATTGTTGTTGAATATCAATAATCAGCCTCCTAATATCAGTAAATATTATGAATAAATTACAGATAGGTATTATGTTTTTGTGTGCTGTATGTTTGTCCTCTTGCTCATCACTGAGCAAGCAGGACAACATCCTCACCACTCAAAAATATAAATGGTACTCAGATCGGATTGTTCAAGGTAATTATACAGGAAAAGCACTTTCAGGCACAGCACTGGAATCAAATTATCAAAGTCCTGTCAATTTGTACAAACCGGCTCTCATTCATTTTAAATTTGCCATAAACGGTAAAGACAACGAAATGCCCTCGGGGCAAGATCATAGTTTTATTTGCAAAGCCATCAGTGGAAAGTCAGAGACTCCAGTTATCAAATTTGGTGAATTGCTTAAAGCAGATAAGCAGGAAGCAGAGGGAGTAATTCTTCAGCAAAGCACAGAATTAACCATCCGTCTGGATATGCGCGAAATGCTGAAAGCCTTCAATAATCAGGGATATTACGTAACCCGCACAGGACAGAAAATCTATAAGGAAGATTTTAAAGGAGTGTATGTAGCAGGTGATGCCGATCCTCTGATATGGGATTTTGATAATCTGGTAAATCACCCCATCCTGCAATTGACCGATGAAGATGGAGATGGAATTTATGAAACCAGACTCACATTGAATGATACAAGCAAACAACGCGGAGGCATTTTCCGATGGTCGCTAAAGAATGATATTTCGGCTTGTCCTCAGTTGAAAGCTCCCACTAAACTTGAAAATGCTATTTACAATCTGGCACTGGATGAAATGCAAAACGCAATCGAAAAGGATAGCACTCTGCGAACCGGTAAAGAATGGCCCGGAGTGTGGACTCGTGATGTAAGTTACAGCATTATCTTAAGTATGGCATATATGCAGCCCAAAGTATCAATGAACAGTTTGATGCGGAAAGTCAATTCTCGTGGACGGATTATTCAGGATACGGGAACTGGTGGTGCATGGCCATGTTCCAGCGACCGGATGGTATGGGCTATTGCAGCTTACGAAATTTATAAAGTAACAGGTGACCAACAATGGTTGAAAACCATCTACCCTATCATTAAGAATTCTCTGGAAGACGACTTTGAAACAGTCTACAATCCAAGAAATGGTTTGATGATGGGAGAATCTTCATTCATTGACTGGCGCGAGCAAAGTTACCCCAGATGGATGCAGCCGGCTGATATTTATCAGTCGGAATGTATTGGTACCAATGCAGTTCATTATCAGGCATTGAATGTATTTAGCCATATAGCAAAGCTTTTAGGTCAGGAAGAAGTATCCGGACAATATGCACAGAAAGCTTTAGCATTAAAAGAGGCAATCAACAAAAATCTGTGGATGGCCGATAAAGGTTATTATGCACAATATCTTTATGGTAGGAACAATTACATCAAATCACCCAAAAGTGAATCGTTGGGTGAAGCATTAGCTGTGTTGTTTGATGTAGCCTCTCCCGAACAAGCAAAGCAAGTGACCGAGAATAATCCGATTGTTCCTTTTGGTGCGCCCATTTTTTATCCTCAAATTGCCGATATGCCGCCTTACCACAACAATGCCGTGTGGCCTTTTGTTTCGTCCTACTGGATGCACGCATCTGCAAAAGGAGGAAATGAAGCCGGAGTGATGCAGGCCATTGGCAGTATTTATCGCGCTGCGGCTCTGTTCTGCACCAATAAAGAAAATTTCGTAGCCGAATCCGGCGATTTTCTAGGTACGCAGATCAATTCAAGTAATATGTTGTGGAGCTTATCCGGCAACCTCAGCATCACTCATCGCCTGCTTTTCGGTATTCGATTCGGAGATAATCAGTTGAGCTTCTCTCCGTTCGTACCCAAAGCCTTGAAAGGAAAACGTCAATTAACCGGCTTTCCTTATCGAAATGCAATGCTGGATATATCTTTAGAAGGGTATGGAAATAGGATAAAGTCATTTTTCATTGATGGAAAAGAGAGTGAACCCGTGATCGATGCAAACCTCACCGGACATCATTCAGTTAAAATTGTAATGGAAGATAATGAATTTCAACCCATGAAAATCAACCTTGTAGAAAATGCTTCATCACCATTAATGCCTGTTGTACAGTTGAATGAAGGCAAATTGCAATGGCAGCCCATTGAAAGTGCAGTGAAGTATGAAGTATATAAAGACGGAAAGTTATGGAAAGAGACTTCAGATTGCTCCATCTTGTTAGGAGATGAAAAAGGAGAATTCCAGGTTGCAGCAATTCAAAAAGGCGGATTCACCTCTTTTGCCAACGAACCGACTCAAATATTCCCTTCACAGATTTATGATGTAGAGCAGTTCTCCCCGAAGTCCTCAGCCAATTACCAGGGATATAAAGGCGATGGCTTTGTCGAAATCAATAAGAAAGAAAACACTAATATTGAAATCGATATAACGATAAGTACAGAAGGCAATTATACATTCGACTGGCGTTATGCCAATGGTAATGGCCCTACCAATACCGAAAATGAATGTGCAATCCGTACCCTCTTTATCGATGGACAAAAAGCTGGAGTTAGTATATTCCCTCAAAGAGGAAAGCATGAGTGGAGCAACTGGGGATGGAGCAATCCTCTTCAAGTTCACCTTTCAGCCGGAAAGCATAAAATTTCCCTAACCTATATGCCATATAATGAAAACATGAATCTTGTTATCAACCAGGCAATGCTTGATGAGCTTCGTGTTACTAAGCTTAATTAAGTTGAATAAAATGGGGAGCTATCTGATTTTTGAGGATAGCTCCCCATTTATTATACACATTTAGCTGGCATTGCATTTTATAACTCCTTCTGCTTAAGATATGACTAAAATAGCTTTTTGCCGTTTAAAATATTAATTCCAAATTCTTTTGCTACACAACTCTGCTTGAATGGATTGATTTTTTGAACTGTGTCGTCATATTTAAAAAACGAACCTGTGTTTTTAAACCAAAAGGTTTTTCCAGCTTTAACACATTGCTCCCGAATATCTAAAACCCAATCGTAATTACATATACGAGCTTCTCGTCCTGTTTCACCACCTACGGTAACATGCTCAATTCCGTCAAGATAAGCCGATATATCAATAGCGCCCAAAAGTGGTGCAGCTGCTATAAATCTCCTTTTAATGGGATAGGATAGAAACAAAGGCAGTCGATAATCAGCTGATTCCTGATTTTCAATTGTGCACCCTATATTCACATTATCATATCCGTCACCCCAATCGTTTGGGAGAGAAATATTAAAGCGATCAATACGTTTAGTTATAATCAAAAAGTCAAGGTCAGGTCGTTTCTTTATCATTGCCCAAGCTTCTGAACGCCATTCATCAGCTTCTGCAATAAAAAAATCGCTTGCGAAACAAGTTGCAACAATCTTTCCGCTTTGAATTTTATATATACCCTTTGTCATTTTAGCTATAGGTTTATCAAATTCGTTCGTTTTATATACATTATTTTGTCCGAAACGTTTTGAGAAAGGACCATAGAAATAGCAGTAAGTGCAACCATCGCTTATTTTATAACAACCTGTCCACGGTTCCCAATTCATATTACTGAGTAGCTAAAGGTGTAAAAAACTCAATTAAATTTTCTTCCGGGTCTCGCAAGTGAACAACTCTCATTCCCCAGTCGGGCATATCAGTCGGTTCATTAATAAAGTTAATGCCTTTTTCTAAAAATGCTCGATAGGTATCATCCACATTCTCTACTTCAAAAACAACCATTGATTTTTCCCTGTAACCAATCGGTTGTGTTTTTTCAACATTTCCAACAGCTGGAGCCATAAAATCAGAAACAAAAATGGCAAATCCTTCAATCCCGTCTGCCACTTTAAATGAAGCATAACATCCGTTTTCATCTCCCCAAAGTGGTTCAAATCCTAATTGTTCTGTGTAAAATTTAAAGCATTTTTTGTAGTCTTTGACTAACAATCTTACGTTACTGAATTTCATAAATATTCAATTTAAATTTATTTCTATTATTTGTTTTTATATTGTTAAATATGACCAATCTGTGATCTATTGAGTTTTTGAGTGAATGGTGTATATTCAACTTCACATATTATTTTAATCCTATATTTATTGCAAATCACAATTTTGATTTTAGATCATTTATTATATGCAACATGTTATAGAATTTCCAATCTGTCCAATGGATTTTTGATTTGATTAAATCCTTTGGTGGTTGTATGCATATTAATTTTAGTTGTTTTATTTCTTGCATCCCAAAGGTAAAAATATTATTTATATTAGCAACTTCTTTTTTGACTAGTTTCACCCAAACTCACAGTTTAAAGGTAGTTCCTTCATACCTAGGTTGTTCACCATTAGGATTATCTGATTTCTTCCTAAGTGAGCGGATATGTTTAATAGTTTTTGCTTTGATTGGCTTTTAGGAAGGAGAGACATTGCTGTTATAGCTATCCTTTTGAATACCAGCATGAATAGAAAGTTACTCTTTAAGTTGACAGTGCAAAACATTTATCTCAACTCCTTGCAGAGATACTGTTTGTCTGAGGGATATTGTCCAAAAAAGAACTAGATATCATTCAAAATGTATTCATAAAATATATTACTTCAAATTAGATACATATCTTTCATCACCAAATTATAAAGTATAAGATAGTTTTTTAGCAGCCAACAGTTAGCCAACTATATGGAAGGTAAAAACATAAAACTGTAAGGTACTAATTACTGAACAGACCAATAATTTCAATAAATAATTATCTGAAACAGATATAAAGTTATGTATTAAGTATCTTATTCAATTGAAATACTTTATAAATATGTCACAAAGAAACAATTATTACATACCTTTTTATTACTTTTGTTATTACATAAATAATGTTGCAATGAATACTTTAGATTTAGATAATTTTGGTGAAGATGAAAGACGCATTAAGAAATCTAATGTGAGACAGATTTTCACCCCTCATAAGCCCATTACAGACGAACGTTTTTTTAAAGGACGTATGGAAGAAATGAAACAACTATTATCAACTCTCAATACGCCTGGAGAACATGTATTATTATATGGTGATAGAGGAGTTGGTAAAAGTTCTTTAGCGAACATTGCAGCTCAAAACTTAGTCAAACTAACTGAACAAAAGTTGGTTATAAAAAGATGTGATAGTTCTGACAACTTTCTAAGTATTATTGAGCCAGCATTAATTGAAGCTGGATGTTGTCCACGAACGATTTCCATCACATCACAGCAAAGCTTTAGTGCATCTATTTTTAAAAGCAATATTGCTGCTGGAAATATTGTACAAAAAGAAGGTTATATGAATCAATCATCATCGCCTTCATGGGTTACCCAGAAAATCAAAGACTTAAATGTACTTCTGCTAATAGATGAATTTGATGCAATACAAGAAGTTGAAGATAAATATAAAGTAGCAGAACTCATTAAACAATTAAGCGATTCTAATTCTAAGTTGAAAATATTAATTGTGGGTATTGCGGAATCCTCGTCAGAGCTAACAGAAGGGCATCCTTCAGTACAACGTTGCCTTAAAGAGATTAAATTAAATCGAATGAAATATGAGGAACTTTCCCATATTATAAAATATGGAGCAAATATATTGAACTTAATTTTTGAAAAAGAAGTAATATATCGAATTATTAGATTAAGCTCTGGGTATGCTTACTTTACACATCTTCTGGCATTAAAAGCTGCTGAAAAAGCAATAATTGAGGAAAGAAAAACTGTTGCATTGAATAATCTCAATTTTGCAATAGAGAAAGCAATAAACGACTGCGAAAGTTCACTACAGAAGCTTTATGAAACATCTATAAAATCATCGGTTGAACGTTACAAGAAAGTGTTATATGCAACAGCTTTATGTAATGATGAGTTTATACGCAAAAGGGATGTAAAGGAGAAATATGAATCGAAATTCGGGGAGCCATTAATGCAGAGTGCTTTAAACTCATGTCTTTGTAGAATTGCATCAGATGACAATAGCAAAATTCTAAAACGAATATATAAAGGCGTATACCGTTTTTCTGATCCAAGAATGGCTTCATATATAAGAATTGTGCAGTCTTATATGTATACCTCAAATGAAAATTAAATAACAGAAATAATGCTATGGCTACAAATAATCAATTAGATGTTTACAAAATTATCTTAAAGAAAAAAAAAGATTTTAATTTTAAGACGCTTATTACTTCTCGATATGTTCAAGATCAAGAAACAATTTACCGGAATAGTGGATTATTTAATCTATTATATAAAGCAATCCTGGAAAAAGTTGCAAGAGAAATCTGGAGACATCCAGAAAGTAAAATAGGTCTTACTTTATTTAAGAAAAGAGGGGAAAAAGAAAATACAATATTAACATCTCATTCCTCTAAGTTTGTGATAGAAGGATTTATTGATGGAGGTCCTTATGATATGATTAGGAAATTAGCTAATTTATCAAAAACAAAAAGCCAAAATATAAAGAAAAATGATATTATAACAGATCGATATTATATCTACATGCATTTTCCTTTAAATTCTAATATTGGCGTTGTGTTTTTACAAAGTAAATCTAATGCTAATATTAGAACCGCTATCAAGAAGTTTTTACCAGAAGTCTGCAAAACTGATATAAATAAAGGATGTAAAGTTGAAAGTTATATACCAACTTATCTGAAAGAGGAATTCAAGGAAGGCGCAATTGTTCAATCTTTAACTTATAGTCAACAGTTTGTAACAGAGGTTGATAGTTCCGACGAAACGATTGATCACGAAGAAGTATATAATGTTATAATTCAAATTCAGCCTCAAAATCAGATAGTTGAATTAGGCTCAATAAACTCTTTATTAAACAAGGTTGGGAATATGACAATAAAGGTTGGGCAACGTCTAAAACCGTTATCAGAATTTGAGAAGAAAAAAGGATCACTCAGAAATGAAGACATGAAAAAGACCTCCCCTTTTAGTCTTGATGGTCAAGAAAAAGTACGTCCGGTTATTATGTTAGACGATATAGAAACATTGAGAAAAGACGAAGATGGAAATTTCTGTAGAGCTGATTTGAAAAATTATTGTGACATTCTTTTAGAACAAATTTATGCCGATATTTATCCCATAAATAATGAAAACTGATTATTTAATATATTATGTTTTAAAATTAATAACCAAAGGTCAAGAGTGGCAATACAAAAACTTGAATGGAAAAGGGAATAAGCCAAAGTTATACTTTACGCAACTACAATGGGTAGCACTCCTTATCTCTTTTCTTTTTGTATATACTAGGCCTTTAGGATTAAGAGGTGAGATGATTGATTATGTATTAAGCTCTCTCTCTATAATGACAGCATTGTTTCTGAGTTTAATCATTGTAATCTTTGATAAGTTTAATAACTTTAATTTTAAAGGAGAAGATGACAGTGAAAAAATTCACAAATTTCATATGTGGAATTTCTTTTATCAATTTAATGCAATTACATCATATGCTATTTTAATATCAACAATCGTTATTATATTATTGGTTTTCACATTGATGTTTGGGAAAGAAATTGATATTTCCCAATATGTATTTGTATCATTTAGACATATTACTATTGAAACTATTCTCTTATTTCTTAAATTACTATTTGTATATTCGATTAGATTCGCTATTACATACTTCTTATTGGATTTTTTTATTTTGTGTATTTATGCTATATCAAGCATTTTTCAATATGTGAGTAACGAATTCATAAAAGAAAGACCTAATATAAAAATTAATAGAGAAGAGCCTATAAGTAATACTATACAAAAAGAATATGGGAATTTACCCAAATACTTAAAACTTCTTTTTATTATCTTATTTATTCTGGCTATACTTTATGTCCTTTTTTAACTTCTTACGTAAGCCAAAGAAGAAACAATCCATATACCCAAAACAATATATAACTCAAGTGAGGTGGATTAATAACTGAAAAATATTTTTATTACAAAAATGCTATACAAAGAATTCTCACAAATTTTATACAAGCAATTAAATTCATCATCTTTATACTCGTTATTCACAATAATAAACTACCGCAAAGTCGTGCTAAAAATGAGAGTGATAAGTAATCGGAAATTCTTAACATAAACAATATAAAAATCGAAATATAAGCTTTATAACTCCATTAAGAAGAACCTTACTCAACCATAAAAAACCTCCGATAATTATAATATTATTGGAGATTTTAATACCCCATCTTCACATTTCTTCCAATAAAATTAAAAATCCACAAAATAGTCTAGCAGTCTAGCACCACCCACATAACAAACTGATGATAAACACATTACCCCCGCTAGACTAAAATAAGAAAGTCTAGCGCTAGTCTAGCAGTCTAGCGCTTTAGCGGGCAAACCTATCACAGACCAAACAGCTTATTACAGGATTAAAGCTGATAAACAACACTTTAGGCAATATATATCAGGTTTAAGAAAAGCACAGTCAACCAAAATCAGGACGAGACAAGGTGCTAGACTGCTAGATTACCGCTAGACTTCTCCAAATATATCTAGCACCTATATCACACTAATAAACAACAACTTATACGCCAAGTGCTAGACTGCGAGACTTTTTTGCAAAATTAAAATTTATGTAGTGATTCTGCAGTTTATCAAATGTCACTCCGGCTCTTCGGAAAGATCCGGCGGGAGGTTACTTAAACTCCCAAGTGAGTTTTTCTATCTCAGGCGGGAGGTTGATGTAATGTTGTACAAAACAATTATACCTTCTGTACAAGAGAATTAATTGTTTTGTACAGAAGAATACATTCTTTTGTACAAGAATACACAAACATCCGGAATAGTTTTTAAAAAGACAAACCGGAGTTTTACTATACTCCGGCGAGGTATATCTTAAAACAACATGTAAACTTGCGCCTATAGTTCAATAATATTTTTAATAAATAAAATTCGTCTATTAAATTTTATTTATATTTGTATTTCTAACAAAATATAGCATCTATCTAGGTAAATAGGCTATTTAAATTGTATATAGAAATGTATTAATCCTGAAACCTTTTAAAAAATTATATGAAGAAATTAGTTTTAGCAGGAATGATAGGCTTGTTTACTTGTCTTCCAAGTCAACTACTAAAAGCACAACCGGCTACGTGTGGTGCGGTGCCCAGTCAGCGTCAGTTAAAATGGCAAGAAATGGAGATGTATGCTTTTATCCATTTCAGTATGAACACGTTTACGGATATGGAATGGGGATATGGCGACAAAGATCCTAAGCTTTTCAATCCTACTCAGCTGGACTGCCGTCAATGGGCTCGCATTTGCAAGGAAGCGGGATTCAAGGGGATTATTCTCACAACTAAACATCATGATGGGTTTTGCTTGTGGCCTTCCAAATACACCAACTATTCGGTAAAAGCTTCTCCATGGAAGGATGGCAAAGGCGATGTTATTGCCGAACTCCGCAAGGCGTGTGATGAGTATGGGCTGAAGCTCGGTCTTTACCTTTCTCCGTGGGATCGTAATAGTGCTGTTTATGGCTCTCCCGAATATATTACTTATTTCCGCAATCAGTTAAAGGAGATTCTGACTAATTACGGGAATATCTTCGAAATGTGGTTTGACGGTGCCAATGGTGGAACGGGTTATTACGGCGGAGCCAACGAGCAACGAACCATAGATCGCAAGACTTATTATGACTGGCCAAATACGTATAAGCTGGTTTATTCTCTTCAGCCAAATATTATGTTGTTCAGTGATGCAGGACCCGATTGCCGCTGGTGCGGAACTGAAGAAGGTTGGGTGGGAGAAACAAACTGGAGCACACTGAGGCGTGATGAAGTGTGGCCGGGATGGCCGCTGTATGAACAACTTCGCAACGGACACGAAGATGGTAATTACTGGGTTCCGGCGGAAGTGAATACTTCCATTCGTCCGGGATGGTTCTATCATGCTTCGGAAGATTCAAAGGTTAAGACTCCTCAGCAACTGGTTGAGCTGTATTATAACTCCATAGGGCGCAACGGTAATATGATTCTGAATCTGCCGGTGGATCGTCGTGGTCTTGTAAATGAAATAGATGAGAAGTCTTTGCTTGAATTTGCACGGATTATCAGAAAAGAGCTTGCTAACGATCTTGCAAAAGGGAAAATGGTTACGGCTTCTAATGTTCGTGAAAAGTCAAAAAGTTATGCAGCACGCAACACTGTTGACGGAGATAACAAGACTTACTGGGCAACTGATGACGGGGTAACTAATGCCACGCTGACTCTCGCCTTTAAGAAGAACACTACTTTCAACCGTGTTTTGTTGCGTGAATACATTGCACTGGGACAACGTGTTAAGGCATTCACCGTTGATGCTTATCAGAATGGCAGTTGGAAAGAGGTGGCTAAAGCAACAACCATTGGTAACAAACGCATCTTGCGTATTCCATCGACCACAGCTTCTAAAATTCGTATTCATATTACAGATTCGAAAGCTTGCCCTTTAATTTCTACATTGTCTGTTTACAATGCTCCGGTGGAAGCACAAAGCAACGATAACGAAAAGGAGAATCTTAATGTTACTAAGAACTGGAAGATTATGAATAATGATGCAACTTCTGCAGCTGCTATTGATGGCAATCCTGCTACTGTGTATATTCAGCAAGGTAATCTGCCTCACGAATTAATCATCGATTTACAGAAAGATGCTCAGATTTCAGAATTTACCTACACTCCTGATAAGAAGGTGGGAGCTAAAGGGGTGATCTTCAATTACAGATTTTCTGTTTCTGCCGATGGGAAGAATTGGGAAACGGTATCTGAAGGTGAATTCTCGAACATAAAAAACAATCCGATTCCTCAGACTAAGTACTTCCAGAAGAAAAAGGTACGATTTGTGAAGCTTACGGCATTAAGCAATACGGATGGTACACAAGAGGCCGGATATGCGGAAATAGAAGTAAAGTAACTCATTAAATACAAAAAAACACAGAAACTTATAAAAGTCATGTTAAATAAAAAAATAAGAGTTTGCCTGCTGGTTGCGTTAATTATGATTGGTATCCCAACAATGGCAAAAAGCACAGTGTCTATCGTTCCAAAACCTCTTTCTATGGAAGAAGGTTCCGGCGTTTTCAACCTTAAAAGCGGACAAGCCATAACTGCTACTGCTACCAGTCTGCGCCCTGCAGCCGAATATATGCAACAGGTAATTGGTGCAGCAGCTGGGACTTCATTGAAAGTGAACAATAGCAAAAATAGTGTGATACAGATTTCTCTGGATAGCTCTCTGCCTAAAGCCAGTGCTTACCGATTGAAGGTAACTGCGAAGAGTATTAAGATTGAAGGAAAAGATTATCAGGGAGTAATTGCCGGTATTGCCACTCTGCGACAATTGTTGCAGGGACGTACAATTCCTGAAGTGAAAGTAGAGGACTCTCCTGCTCTTCCATGGAGAGGTTTTATGCTCGACTCTTCCCGCCACTTCTGGAGCAAAGCTGAAGTAAAAAGGGTACTCGACTTAATGGCTCTTTATAAACTGAATAAGTTTCACTGGCATCTCACCGATGATCAGGGATGGCGCATTGAAATAAAGAAATATCCTTTGCTTACTGAAAAAGGTGCGTGGAGACATTTCAATAATCAAGACCGCGATTGCCAGAAATTTGAGAAAAAATATGAGAACTCGGACTTCCACTTGCCGGAAGCAAAAATGCAGATTCAGGGAACTGATACTCTTTACGGCGGGTTCTATACTCAGAATGATATTCGTGAAGTGGTAGCTTACGCAACACAACGCGGCATCGACATTATTCCCGAAATAGATATGCCAGGACATTTTATGGCAGCTATCAGTAATTATCCGGATGTGGCCTGCTCAGGTATGGTTGGATGGGGAACTACTTTCTCCTCTCCTATCTGTCCGGGAAAAGATTCTTCTCTGGAGTTTTGCAAGAATGTGTATCGTGAAGTGATGCAGTTATTCCCTTATCAATACATTCACCTGGGCGCCGACGAAGTAGAGAAAACCAACTGGAAGAAGTGTCCCGACTGCCAGCGCAGAATGAAGGAACAAGGACTGAATACTCCTGAGCAATTACAGGCGTGGTTCGTTCACAACATGGAAAAGTTCTTTAACGAGAATGGTCGCCGCATGATAGGTTGGGATGAAATTCTGGAAGGTGGTCTGTCTAAAACAGCAACCATCACCTGGTGGCGCACCTGGGCTCCGAATGCTGTTCCACAGGCTACTGCTCAAGGTAATCAGGCTATTCTGTGTCCTAACGGTGCATTCTATCTGGATAACTGGGAAGACAAGAATTCAATCTCTACTCTTTATAACTACAATCCACTGCTCGAAGGATTGTCTGATGCTCAGAAGCAGAATATCATCGGGGCACAATGTAACTTATGGACGGAGTCGGTGCCAACCATTAAAAGAGTGGAATATCTGTTATTCCCACGACTGGTGGCATTCAGTGAGATGGTTTGGTTGCCTGCAGAGAAAAAGAATGAAAAGGATTTCCTAAACCGACTTCCTGCACAGTTGAAATTACTGGAAGCTGAAAAGGTGAACTACCGCGTTCCAGATTTAGGCGGTTTTTACGAAACAAATGCATTTATTGATAGCAAGACATTAAATCTGACTTGTCTGAAGCCGAATGTAGAGATTCGTTATACCACTGATGACAAGAATCCTACAAGAAGTTCAGCCCTTTACAATGGTCCGATAAAGATAGATCATTCCACAGATTTCATTTTCCGTACTTTCCGTGCCGACGGAACTCCATCCGAAGCTGTAAAGGCGAAGTTTATCAAGATGGATTATTCTCCGGCTACTCCGGCCACAATTCAAGGAAGTGGATTGAAAGCTACCTGGCACGAATATGTTGGGGAACGTTGCCGTGAAATAGAAGCTGCTCCTGTAAATGGAGAGTATCAGGTTTCCACTGTCTCCATCCCAAAAGAAGTGAAAGGTAATATCGGCCTGGTACTGACCGGCTATCTGGATGTTCCCGCAGATGGAATCTACACCTTTGCATTGCTATCAGACGATGGCAGCACAATGGAAGTGGACGGCCAGCTGATTCTTGATAATGACGGTGGTCACTCTCCGAAAGAGATCACCTCACAAATGGCGCTTTCAAAAGGTCTTCATCCTGTAAAGATCCTCTATTTCGACCACAACGGCGGTACACTTAAAATGAGTACTTACAATGACAAAGGCGACAAAATTGAATGGCCTGCTGAATGGTTGAAGCATTAAAACTTAGAAATCAGAATATATAAGTAATTACAATAAAATAAGTGGGGAATAATAAGCGCATCGGTTTAATTATTCTCCACTTGTTTTATTTATATAGCAGACTACAAGATTATTTATTCACAAAACTGAAAGCCTGTATATTATATCGTTCACCAATATTGGGATATTTCTCCAGAAGAAAATCCATTCTCTGTAAATCATCTACAGATAATTCAATATCAACAGCACCAGCATTTTGTTCCAAATATTTCACCCTTTTTGTACCTGGTATAGGAATTACATTATCTCCCTGTGCCAACACCCAAGCCAAAGCCAGTTGAGAAGAAGTAATACCTTTCTGAGATGCAATTGCTGAAAACTCCTGAGCAAGCTTTTGATTGTTTTCAAAATATTCACCATTGTAGCGTGGTAAAGTTTTCCTAAAATCATCGTCAGAAAGTTTATTCATATCAAGAGAATTAGTCATAAGCCCCCTGCACAAGGGAGAAAACGGAACCAATGTTACGCCAAGCTTTTTCACTAAAGGTAATATCTCGGCCTCAACATTACGGGTAAGAAAAGAATATTCACTTTGCACAGCAGCAATAGGATGAATAGCAATTGCTCTTTTTAAAGATTCTGCCGAGCATTCACTTAGTCCGAGAAACCGAACTTTTCCCTCTTTAACCAGATCGGCCATTGCACCAACTGTTTCTTCAACAGGAATATTGGGATCTAAACGATGCGCATAGTATAAATCAATCGTCTCAACGCCAAGCCGTTTCAAACTATTTTCGACAGCCTGTTTAATCCATTTCGGAGAACCATCTACATAACTTTCTCCATTAAAAACAGTTCCTCTGTTCTCTTTTAGCCTGAAACCAAACTTAGTTGCTAAAAAAATATCCTTTCTTCTATCAGCTAAGACTTTTGAGAGTAACTCTTCATTAGCGCCATTACCATAAACATCTGCTGTATCCCAGAAATTAATACCTAAGTCTAATGCTTTATATAGCGTTGTTATACTTTCTTTCTCATCAGCCGGCCCGTAAGCAGCACTCATTCCCATACAACCCAGACCAACAGCAGACAACTGTACATCTGTATTTCCTAACTGTCTATACTTCATAATTTATTCTATTTGTTGGTTGCAAAATTAAAGCAAACAGTAGTCATTAGTTTTACACTATTCAAATGAGAACTTATAACATTCAAACATTAACGGTTAAAGCAAGTTTTTTCGAACCTTACCGGGCGATTTTCCGGTATGTTTACGAAAGAAATTTGTAAAATATGAAGGGGTATCAAATCCTAATCCAAAGGCTATTTCGGATACCGTATAATTAGTATGCAGCAAAAGCTGGGTAGCCTCTCTTACTATTCTTTCAGAAATAAGCTCAGAAGTTGTCTTGCCTGTGGACTCTTTAACAGCTCTATTCAAATGATTTACATGGACGGAAAGTCTGTTAGCATATTCATTAGGTGTTTTCAATATCAAAGAGTTATCAGGCAGATTGGCTGGAAACTGCCGTTCAAGCAATTCAATAAATATTTCTGCAATACGTTCTGAGGCATTTCTATGAGCCACATACTTATTGGTAGGCTGCATCTTCATTGCCTCATGAATAAGCAGATGTAGATAGCATCGCAAAACATCCATTTTATGAGAATAATCAGAATTAATCTCCTCCATCATCCGGTGATAAATTCCATCTATTGCATTATATCTTTCTTCATCAAGAAAAAAGACCTTATCACCACTAATCTTAAATAACGGAGAA